>NZ_WHPN01000347.1 GCF_009735685.1 Streptomyces lycii
CACAGCGCAGTTGCGGCACACCGGCACACCGGCAGCAAGGCAGCGGCAGACCGGCACCCCGACAGGGCGACCGGCGGCAGACCGGCGCGTGACCACAGCACACCGAAAGGCCGTTTCCGCGCGGGGCGGAGACGGCCTTCGCCGTTTCCCGTTCCCGGGGCGCGCCGGAGGTCTTGCGCTCCAGTGTGACCTGTGACACGGTCCTACGTCACCGGGTGTCAAAGAGTGACATCCAGTGCCAGTATCGCACCTCCGGGAGACCCGTTGTGAACCAGCAGCGAACCGTGCCGGACGACCTCGACGCCCTGCACGCCACGGCAAGCCGCAAAGCCGCCTTCCGCCTCTTGCCGATCCTGTGCCTCGTGTACTTCATGGCCTTCGTCGACCGCACCAACGTCGGCATGGCGAAGACGTCGCTCGAAGCCGACGTGGGCATCAGCGCCGCGGCGTACGGCGTCGGCGCGGGCATCTTCTTCCTGAGCTACGCGCTCCTGGAGGTGCCCAGCAACCTCGTCATGCACCGCGTCGGGCCGCGGCGCTGGATCACCCGTATCGCCGTGACCTGGGGCCTGCTGTGCTCCTGCATGATGTTCGTGCAGGACGAGTTGTCGTTCTACATCGTCCGGTTCCTGCTCGGCGCGGCCGAGGCGGGGCTGTACCCGGCGCTCATGTACGTCGTCACCATCTGGTTCTCGCAGAAGCAGCGGGTGACGATGGTCGGGATCATCTACCTCGCCGTGTGCGCCGGCCTGACGCTCGGAGGCCCGCTCGGCGGCGCGCTGATGGAGCTGCACGGAGCGGGCGGGCTGTACGGCTGGCAGTGGATGTTCCTCGTCGAGGGCGCGATGACGGTGGTCGTCGCGTACTTCGTGTGGCGCGGGGTGCCCGACCGGCCGGAGGACGCGCCGTGGCTGACGGCACGGGAGGCCGAGGTGCTGAACGACCGCGCCGTCATGCGGTCCGCCCCCGGGCACAGCACCCTGAAGGGCAACGTCAGGGTGGCCTTCGCCCGGCCGTTCATCCTCGCGCTGTCCGCGATCTACTTCGCGAACCAGATCAACAGCGTGGCGATCCAGTACAACTTCCCGTCGATCGTCGAAAGCCTCGACGTGAAGGGGTCCTTCCTGATCGGGGTCGTCAGCGGCAGCGTGGGCATCGCCGCGTTCGTCGGCGTGCTCGTGATCCCGTGGATCCAGCGCCGCGTCCGGAACGAGATCCGCGTCCTGACGTACACGACGGCCGCCACGGTCGTCGTGGCGATCGCGTACAGCCTCTCCGACGGCGCCGTCCTGCGCATTCTGCTGATCGATGTCGCCATGCTGCTGCTCATCGGCATCCTGCCGCTCTACTGGTCGGTCGCCATGGCGAGGATGTCCGGGCTGATGGCCGCCGCCGGGCTCGCGTTCATCAACACGGTCGGGCTGCTGGGCGGCTTCGTCGGCCCCTATCTGTACGGGCTCGCCGAGGGCCGGGGGAGCGAGTCCGCCGGGTATGCCGTGCTCGTCGGCGCCTCCGTCCTCGGTGTGCTGCTCGTGCCGGTGCTGCACCGGACGGTGCGTTCCGAGGACCGGCGGACCGGCGGGGGCGACGCGGAGCCGCGGCGGTCCGGCCGGGATGCGGACGTGGTGGCCCCGGTCGGGCCGGAAGGGGGGAAGTGACCGTGCGGAGCCGTGTCATGGCCGTACTGCTCGGCCTCGTGCTGGCGGCCACCTCGCTGAACGCGGCCTCGTCCGCGAGCGCGCGGGAGACGCCCGTGCTGCGGCACACGAGTCTCGGGCTCGTCAGGGGCGTCGACGAGAGCCGGTCCACCGGCACCTACTCCTGGCTCGGTGTGCCGTACGCGGAGCCCCCCGTGGAACGGCTGCGCTGGCGGGCCCCGGTGACTCACCGGCCGTGGCGCGGCGTGCGCGACACACGCCGGTTCGGTGACGGCTGCATCCAGGAGGGGCGGTTCTTCAGCCCGGCGCCGAGCGGTCCGCACTACGGGCTCGACATCCGGGACGGCCTGAAGAAGCCCGTGGGCGCGGAGGACTGCCTCACGCTCAACGTGTTCCGTCCGTCGACCCCGCGGAAGAACCTTCCCGTCATCGTGTTCGTCCACGGCGGCAGCAACATGGTGGGCTACTCGGCCGACCCGATGTACGACGGCCGGGCACTGGCACGCGAGGCCGGCGCGGTCGTGGTCACCGTCAACTACCGGCTGGGTGTCTTCGGGTGGCTCGACCTGCCCGGACCGGGCGGGGCGCGGAACGGCTCGGCCAACTTCGGGACGCTGGACCAGATCGAGGCGCTGCGCTTTGTGGACCGCAACGCGCGCGCGTTCGGCGGTGACCCGTCGAACGTGACGGTCATGGGCGAGTCCGCGGGCGCGGTGAACGTCTGGGCGCTCATGGTCTCGCCGCTGAGCAAGGGCTTGATCGACAAGGCGATCCCGCTCAGCGGCGGCCTGCAGTTCGCCACGCCCGCGGCGGCGCGCACGTATGCCGAGAAGTTCACCGAGGAGGCGGCCGGCCCGGCCCCGGACCCCGGCGAGGCCGTACGCCGCCTGAGGTCGATGCCCGCCGGCGAACTCGTCCGGGCCCAGGTGCGTCTGGGTGCCGAAGCAGGGGACCCGCCCCGGGTGATCGCTGACGGCTCGGTGCTGCCCACGGACCACCACGCGGCCATCGAGGCCGGACGGTACCGCGACATTCCGGTACTCGCCGGGAACACGGCGGAGGAGGGAAAGCTGTTCGGCTCGGTCATCGGCGCGTACCGCCCGACCGATTACCAGCGCTTCACCTGGCAGTACCGGTTCGACCCCGACCGGCCGTCCCGGCTGGACGTCGGCGACTTCATCGCCGACCGCTATCTGCCGGCCGACGGCCCCGGCGGCTGGAACGAGGAGGCCGGCCGGCTGACCGACAGCATCTTCGGCGGAATCGTCCTGGACTCCATGGACTCCCTGAAAGCGGCCGGCAGCGACCGCCTCTTCTACTACCGGTTCGGCTGGAACCAGCAGCCCGTCCCCTTCGACACCGTGTACGGCGCGGTGCACGCGATCGACCTGCCGTTCCTGTTCCGCTCCTTCGACGAGGGGGTGTTCGCGTTCTCGTTCAGCCGCAGGAACGAACCCGGACGGCTCCAGCTCTCGCAGCTGATGACCGACAGCGTCCGCGCCTTCGTACGCACCGGCAGTCCGCAGCACTCCGGTCTCGGTGCCCGGTGGCAGCAGTGGCCGCGCAGCATGGTCTTCGACGCCGGGGACAGGAGCGCGACGGCGCGGCCCGGGGCGTTCGGCGGGTGAGCGGCGCGGGGTCCCGGGTGGCGGGTGACCGGGAGCCCGGGCCGCGGCGGGGCCGGCGACTGCGGTCCCGGTCGCGCCCGTGGTCATAGACTCGCGACGACTTCGAGAACAGACGTCGAGGAGGGAGGAGCCGTGGTCGAGCGGGGGCTGGAGACGAAGTACCGCATCGCGGAGACGGCGATGGCGCTGTTCCTGGAGCAGGGATACGAGAGCGTCACCGTGGAGGCCGTCGCGGACGCTTCACAGGTGTCCCGGCGGACGGTGTTCCGGTATTTCGACGGCAAGGACGAGCTGGCGTTCCCGGACCACTCCGCGCGGCTGGAGCTGCTGTCGCGCCACCTGGTGAAGCCCACCGGGACGCGGTCGCCGGTGGACGTCGTGATCGCGGCCACCGAGGTGGTGATGCTCGACTTCCTGAGCAGGCCCGAACTGGTGCTGCGCCGCTACCGGCTGACCCGCGTCGTGCCGGAGCTCCGCAGGCGTGAGGTGCTGGAGAACGAGCGCTATGTCTCCCTGACGAGGGCGTATCTGCGGGACCATCTGCCCGCGGACGGTCCGCCGTTCCTGCCGATGGCGCTCTCCGCGCTGATCGACGCGATGCACCGGGCGGCGCTCGGCAACTTCGCCCGCAGCGGCGGGACGGCGGACGCGTACGCCGAACTCAAGGACGGCATGGAGTGGGTCCGCCGGATCCTGGCCGAGGAACCGGGCACGGGCGGCCCCCTGCTGTTCGCCGTGCTGCCGGACACCGCGGCCGTGCGGCGGTCGTTGTCGGTGCTGCGGGACGAGGCCCGGGACCTGTTCTGACCGGCGGTGCGGGCGTACCGGTCGCACGCGCCGGTCGCACGCGCCGGACGGGCACGCCGGGGCGAGGGCGCGCCGGGCCCGGTCGTCCGGCCGGACCGGGCCGCCGGGTGCGGGCACGCCGAGTCCGGTCCCGGCCGGGCACTGCGGGCCACGCGCAGGCACCCGACGTCGCTAGGGCAGATTCTCCGTCAAGGCGGGCCCGTCCCCGGCGGGCCCGTCCGGCACGGCGCCCTTCGGCGCGGAACCCGGGCGCACGTGGGCGCGGATCCCTTGCAGGTCGAACAGGACGAGAAGCTCGACCGCGCCGCCGTCGGCACTGCCCAGCCAGTGCGGCACGGACGTGTCGAACTCGGCGGCCTCACCGGGCGGCAGCGTCAGATCGCGCCGGCCCAGCACCAGCCGCAGACGGCCGTTGAGCACGTACAGCCACTCGAAGCCCTCGTGCGTCTGCGGGTCCGGTTCGAGCGGCTCCGCCCGGCTCGGGATGATCATCTTGAACGCCTGTGTCCCGCCCGGCCGCCGCGACAGCGGCACGAAGACCATCCCGAACCGCCGGATCGGCTTGAGATGGATCCGGGGATCGCCGGTGCGCGGGGCCCCGACGAGGTCGTCCAGCGGCACGTCGTAGATGCGGGCGAGCGGCAGCAGCAGCTCCAGGGTCGCCCGGCGCTGTCCGCTCTCCAGCCGGGACAGGGTGCTCTCCGACACTCCGGTGGTGGCCGAGACTTCGGCGAGGGTGATGCCGCGGTTGCGGCGCAGCGCACGCAGCCGCGGCCCCACCGTGCCGAGCACGTCGTCCGTTCCGCCGTTCATGCGGCCCAGCTTGCCATAACAGCAAGATCTCGTGCCGTGCCGGGGAGTTCTGGTGAGACTGGCCGCACCCCGACAGAAGGAGTTCCGATGAGCACCAGCGACGCGGCCGAGGCAGTGACGTTCTGGGACGGTGTGTACGCGGCCCGGCCGGCAGCCGCCGACCCGCGGCCGAACGACCGTCTCGTCGAAACGGCCGCGGATGTGCCGCCCGGCGACGTGTTGGACCTCGGATGCGGCGATGGAGGCGACACGCTGTGGCTCGCGCGCCGCGGATGGCGGGTCACCGCCGTCGACATCTCGGCCGTCGCGGTCGCGCGGGTCGCCGAACGGGCCGGCTCGCTCGGCCTCGGCGACCGGGTCACCGCCGAGCGGCACGACCTGCGCGAGTCCTTCCCGGAGGGCCGGTTCGACCTGGTCACCGCCCACTACCTGCACACCCCCTTCGACCTGGACCGGGCGGCCGTCCTGCGCACGGCCGCGCGGGCGCTGCTCCCGGGCGGGCGGCTGCTGGTCGTCGACCACGGCTCGGCCGCGCCGTGGTCGTGGGACCAGGATCCCGACGTCCGGTACCCGGCCCCGGGGGAGGTCGCGGCGGACATGGGCCTGGACCCGGCGGCCTGGCGGGTCGAGCGGGCCGACGCGCCCCGCCGGACCGCGACCGGCCCCGGCGGGCGCACCGCGGAGGTCGTCGACCACGTCCTGCTCGTGCGCCGTACGGCCTGACCGGCGCGCCCACCGCTCCGCGACGAAGGAGATCACCATGCCCACCGCATCCCGCCGCGGCCGCCGCAGCGACACTCCGCCGCCCCGTACCGGCGGCAGCGAGGCCGAGACCCTGCGCGGGTTCCTCGACTACCTCCGGACCTCGATCGCCGCGAAGGTCGAGGGCGCCCCCGAACCCCAGGTCCGGACGGCCCAGGTGCCCTCGGGCACGAACCTGCTCGGCCTGCTCGAGCACCTCACCCACGTCGAGCGTTCCACCTTCCTCGGCGAAGCGGTCACCGACTGGCCGTCGACGTTCCGGGCCGCGCCCGGCGACGGTGTGGCCGACGTCGTCACCCGCTACCGGGAGACCGTCGAGCGAGCGAACCGGGTCCTCGACGGCTGCGCCGACCTCGGCGGGCCGCTTCCCCGGCCCCGGCCGGACCGCCCCGCCCCGAGCGTCCGCCGGGCCCTCGTCCACATGATCGAGGAGACCGGCCGCCACGCCGGGCACGCGGACATCCTCCGCGAACTGATCGACGGTACGACGGGACGCTGACGCCGGCCCGTCGCCCCGCCGCTTCCGCCGCGACCCCGGCGGGCCCCGCCCCGCACGGGCCGGGGTTCACGGCAGGCGGACGCTGAGGGCGTAGAGACGGGTCCGCCGGTCGTGCTGTCCGTTGTCGTCCGAGACCAGATACAGCAGGCGGCGGCCCCGGTGCTCTTCGCCCTTCGGCGGCGGGCCGACCGCCATGCCCTCGACGTTCTCCACGATGTCGTTCGGCTGGGGCCGCTTCGACTTCACCCGTCCCGGTGGGCAGGCCGCCAGGTCGAAGAGCAGCTCCTTCTCGGTGTAGGCGTCCGCGGACCCCTCGCCGACGCCTCCGCCCGCCACGTCGTCCGCGTCGCTCAGATCCACACGGTAGACATGGATGCTGTTGCCCAGGCCCACCAGGCCGCCGCGTTCCAGCGCCAGCAGGTGTTCCCCGTCGAGCGCGACCAGTTCGGAGAGGTACATCCCCTCCTCCGTCTCGTAGGCGTACTGGTGGTCCGGCCGGTAGCTGCCGCCGGGCGTTCCCTCGTACCGCTGGATCCGCAGGCCGGCGCGCCCGTGCTTGTCGTCGTCACCCGCGAGCGGCGCCTCCAGACCGACGAACAGGTGCCGGCCGTCGTCCGTGGCGGTCAGCGACTCGACGTTGCGCGACCGTTGCGCCTGGCCGGCGGGAGGGAGACGGAACAGCTCCGGCAGGGGCACCCGGCCCAGCTCCCGCCCGGTCTTCAGGTCGAAGCGGCGGATCGCGGGACTGCCCTCCGTACTGACCAGGACGGTCTTCCCGCCCTTCTCCAGGACCAGGCCCTCGCCGTCGAAGCCGTGCGAGTACCGGGTGCCGTCCTCGCGGTACAGGCCCTGAACCCGGCGGGCCCGCGGTTCGAGGCCGGCGGCCGGGCCGAGCGAGAGACGGTAGATCCGCCCCGGGTCGTCGTCCGGCAGGGCGAGGGCGTCACCGGACGTCCCGTCCAGCGCGAGCGCGGAGAGCCCTTCTATCTGCTCGCCGTGCAGCGGCGCCTCGTCGAGGTCGTCGGACGTGCTCAGCAGCGACACGTCCTCGGTGCCGCAGGGACCGCTCGTCGGGGGCTCCTGCCCGGGCGGCCACCAGACCCCGCCGGCCGCGGACGTCGCCGCGACCACCAGCAGGACCGCCGAGGCGAGCAGCCGCTTGCGTCCCGTCCAATACGGTGGCGGCTCCGCGAGCCCGGACCGCTGCCGCAGCGGGTTGCGCACGAACGGCAGGTCGCCCACCCCGTTACGGCTCTGCTGCTGGGGTTCCGGCAGCCCCTTGGCCAGCAGCGACTCCCTGACCACCTGGTAGATCTGGTCGAGCGTGAGCCACTTCTCCCGCTCGAACCGGGCGTCGCTCTCCGTCAGCGCCTTCAAGAACTCGCCGGTGAACGCCGTGTACTTGGAACCCCGCGGAGCCATCGCCCGCCGGTTCCCCGCCGTCGACGTCATGATGTACGAGCCGTCGATACGGGTGATGCGCCCGCTCACCGCCTCCCTCGCCGACATCCGGTCCAGCACCTGCCCGCTGTAGCAGCAGTCCAGGATCACCACCCGGCGCCGGACGGAGGATCTGACGTCACCCAGCGTGCGCCGCAGTTCCTCGTACGACAGGGCCAGGGTGGGCTCGCCCGGTTGGGACACGGTGAGGGTGAGGTGGAGCGCGTCGTCGCCGGAATCGAGCAGGCCGTGTCCCGCGTAGTAGACGAGCAGGGTGTCCTCGGCCTTCTCGGCGGCCTCCTGGATCGGCTTGATCATCTGCCACTGCGTCCGCGGATTCCGCACCACCCAGCGGTGGTCCTCGGGCACTCCCCAGACAGCCTCGTCGGCGAGCGCCCGTTCCAGCGCGTCGAGGTTGTGCGACACCGACTTCAGGGGCGGCAGGTCCGTGTAGTCGCCGACACCGATCAGCACGCAGGCCGAACGGGCGGGGTCCAGCCGGTGATCCCGTGCCCCGTCCGCCGGCGGGGGGCCGTTTCTGCCACCGGTCACGCCTCGTTCCTCCGTAACTCCTCGAGCGCGCTGAGGACGGCGCGCGCGTTGTCGAGATCCGCGCCGCTGAGGGTGACCTTGGTGCCGCCGTGCTCGAAGGTGACGGAGCTGCGGGAATGGTGCGCCGCGCGCCAAGCGGCGACGGCGACCGCGAGAGACCCCAGCTGGGTCGCCGTGCCGACAACGAACTCGACCACCTCGAAGGCGCCGCCCATCTCGTGCGGCCCGCCGGGGCCTGCGCCCGGCGCCCGTACCGTCACTCCGGCGCTGTCGAGCTGCCGGCCCTCGGCGCGCAGCCACCGGTACAGCGACCGCAGTTCGACATCGCTGCGTGCCCCGTTCAGTGACAACTGAATACGCATGACCAACCCCTCGCGGCGTTAGGCGTCATCCCGCCTGGATGCTTGCACGGCGGGCCGGGGAACGGGCCCGTTTCCCGGCTTCCGCCGTCACGGGCGGCGCCTTCCGGGAGCGGTCTTTTTCCGGGAGCGGCGCCGTTTCGGGAGCGGCGCCCTTTCGGGGGAGGGGCCTTGCCGCCGGTGCGGGCCGGCGGGTCAGTTCTTCCGCGGGCCCATGATGAGCATCACCACGAAGAAGAGGAAGGCGATCAGGCCCAGCGTGGACCACAGCCCGGGGTAGGAGAGATTCATCCGCTGCTCCGCCGTCAGGACCGACCACGACACGAAGAGCCCCAGTGCCGCTGCCCATCGGTTCATTCGCATGAAGCGTCCCTCCCGTGTCGTGGCCGCCCGCGGGCGGCGGCAGGCTCGCCGCCGGAGACCCGCCTCGACGACTACAGCACCCGCGGAATTGTTCAGCAGGTGCCTCCCGCGCGACGAACAACCCGTCCCCGCCAGCTCCTCCCCCCTCCCCTCCCCGGGAGGAGAGGGGAGGGGGGAGGAGCTGGCGGGAGGAGGCGAGGGGACTCCGGGCGCACGGCGCGGACGGACGCCGCGGTCCGGCACGACGCCGCGGTCCGGCCCGGCTCCGCGGTCCGGCCCGGCTCCGCGGTCCGGCACGGCTCCGGTCCCGTGGCCGCGGGGAGACCCGGCGGCGTGCGACGAGCCCGCGGGACCGGAGAGCGGGTCTCCGTCCCGCGGGCCCGGCCCCGTCCCCGGCGGCTCAGCGCGCGCGCCGCCGCGGCCTGCTGCTCACCGCCGCGTGCTGCTCACCGCCGCATGCCGTGCGTGCTCGCTGATGATGTCCGCGTAGCGCCGGCCGCTGGTCTTGATGGTGCGGCGCTGGGTCTCGTAGTCGACGTGGAAGAGGCCGAAGCGCTTGTCGTAGCCGTAGGCCCACTCGAAGTTGTCCATCAGCGACCAGGCGTAGTACCCGGCCAGCGGCGCGCCCCGGCGGGCGGCGCGGGAGCAGGCCGCGAGATGCTGCTCCAGGTAGCGGGTGCGCTCCGGGTCGTGGACGGTGCCGTCGGCGCGCACCACGTCCGGGTACGAGGAGCCGTTCTCGGTGACATAGAGCTTGCGGGCGCCGTACTCGTGGGTGAGGCGCAGCAGCAGGGCTTCGATGCCGTTCGCGTCGACCTCCCAGTCCATGCCGGTGCGGGGCACCCCGGGGCGGCGCACCTGGCGGGTGTGCGGGACGGGGCCCGCCGGGTCGTCGGCGACCATGGCGGGGAAGTAGTAGTTGAGTCCCAGCCAGTCCAGCGGCGCCGCGATGGTTTCCCGGTCCCCCGGCCGCTCGGGCAGTTCCACCCCGTAGACGTCGAGCATGTCGGCGGGAAAGCCGCGGCCGTGCACGGGATCGAGCCACCAGCGGTTGGTGTGGCCGTCGGCGCGGCGGGCCGCCGCGACGTCCTCGGGACGGTCGCTCGCCGGAGTGATGGTGGAGAGGTTGTTGACGATGCCGACCCGGGCGCCGGGGGCGGCCGCGCGGATGGCCTGCGCCGCCAGTCCGTGCCCGAGCAGGAGATGGTACGAGGCGCGCACGGCGGCCGTCAGGTCGGTCAGGCCCGGGGCCATCCTGCCCTCCAGGTGGCCGATCCAGGCCGAGCACAGTGGCTCGTTGAGAGTGGTCCAATGGGTCACCCGGTCGCCGAGCCGTTCGGCGACGGCGGAGGCGTAGGCCCCGAGGTGGTGGGCGGTGTCCCGCTCGGGCCAGCCGCCCCGGTCCTGGAGCACCTGCGGCAGGTCCCAGTGGTAGACGGTCACGGACGGGGTGATCCCCGCGTCCAGCAGGCCGTCCACCAGTTGGTCGTAGAAGTCCAGGCCCTTGGGGTTCACGGGGCCGTCCCCGCCGGGCACGATCCGCGGCCAGGCGACGGAGAGCCGGTAGGCGTTGCTGCCCAGCCGCTTCATCAGCCCGATGTCGTCCCGCCAGCGGTGGTAGTGGTCACAGGCGGTGTCACCGTGGTCGTCACCGTCGATCTTGCCGGGGGTGTGCGAGAAGGTGTCCCAGATCGACGGGGTGCGGCCGTCGTGGTCCACGGCGCCCTCGACCTGGTACGCCGAGGTGGCGGTGCCCCAGGCGAAGTCGTGCGGGAGAGCGGCGAGGTCGATGGTCTCGGTCACGGATGTCCTTTCGGCGGTGCCGGAGGGTGGCGGCAGGTCACTTGACGGCGCCGGCGGTCAGCCCGGCGACGAGATAGCGCTGGAGCAGCAGGAACCCCGCGACCACGGGGACGCTGACGACGAGGGAGGCGGCCATGATCTGGTTCCAGTACACGTCGTTCTGGGTGGCGTAGCCCTGGAGGCCGACGGCCAGGGTGCGGGTGGTGTCGTTCGTCATCACCGAGGCGAAGAGGACTTCGCCCCAGGCCGTCATGAACGCGTAGACGGCGACGGCGACGATGCCCGGGACCGCGGCGGGCACCACGACCCGGAAGAGGGCACCGAGGGGCCCGCAGCCGTCGACCATGGCGGCCTCGTCCAGGTCGCGCGGCACCGATTCGAAGTAGCCGACGAGCATCCAGATGGAGAAGGGCAGGGAGAACGTCAGATAGGTCAGGACGAGCCCGCCGCGCGAGCCGAACAGCGCGATGCCCGTCGCGTTGCCGATGTTGACGTAGAGCAGGAAGAGCGGCAGCAGGAAGAGGATGCCCGGAAACATCTGGGTGGACAACACCGTCACGGTGAAGACGCGCTTTCCGCGGAACCGGTAGCGGCTGACGGCGTACGCGGCGAAGACCGCGACGACGACCGAGCACACGGTGGCGGCACCGGCCACCACCAGGGAGTTCACAAAGTACTTCGCCAGCGGGACGGTGTCCCAGATGTCAATGTACGGGCGGATCGTCAGCCCGCTGGGCAGCCAGCGGAACTTCTCCGACACGTCCTCCAACGGTTTCAGCGAGCTGGAGACCATGACGTACACGGGCAGCAGCACGAAGCCCGTCAGCAGGGTCAGGACGACGCGCCGGGACCAGAGGAACGACCGCGGCGCGGCCATCGGGGACCTAGGCATGGGCGGCCTTCCTCTCCCGGGAGGTGAACAGCAGATAGAGGCCCGTGACCAGCAGCAGGAAGAGCAGCAGCAGGACGGACATGGCGGATCCGGTGCCGAAGTTCCAGGTGACGAACGAGGACTGGTAGATGTGGACGGAGATCAGGTTCGCCGCCTCGGGCGCCGCCTCGCCGAACATCACGAACGGCATGTTGAAGTCGTTGAACGTCCACAGGAAGAGCACCAGCACCAGGACCTGGTTGACGGGCCGCAGCGACGGCAGCGTGATGCGGCGGACCTGCTGCCACATTCCGGCGCCGTCCAGCGAGGCGGCCTCGTACAGCTCCTTCGGGATGTTCTGCAGCCCCGCCATGATGAACAGGAAGGCGAACGGCCAGCCCTTCCACACCGAGACGGTCAGCAGGGCCACGAAGCTGTTGCCGCCGAGCAGCCAGAACGGATGGCCGTCGGTGAGCCCGAGCTGCTCGTGGAGCACATGGTTGACCAGGCCGTTGTCCCGCTGGAACATGAACACCCAGGTGATCACGGCGGTGTACACGGGCAGCGCGTAGGGCACCAGGAAGAGGGCCCGCAGGATGCCCCGCCCGGCGAACGTCTCCTGCATGTAGACGGCGGCCGCCGTCCCGATCAGCCAGCACAGGCCCACCGACAGCACGGTGAAGGCACAGGTCACGAAGAAGGACTGGAGCAGGGCCGCGCCGACGGGCGCGTCGAAGTCGACGGCCAGCTCGTAGTTGTCCAGCCCGCTCCAGGGCGCCGCGCCCCAGTCGCGCAGGTAGAACTGCGTGAGCTGCTTGAAGCTCATGGCGATGCCGGTGACGATCGGCACCAGGTGGACGAGGATTTCCAGGGCCAGGGCGGGAAGCAGCAGCAGATACGGCAGCCCGGCGCGGCGGAGCCGCCCGGGGCGGCGGCGCGGTCCGCGCGCCGCCCCGGGGGTGTCCTTCCGCAACGTCCGTTTCCCGCCCGCCGGGGCGGCGGTCGTGGTCATGGGCGTTCCGCTCACTGCTTCGTCATCTGCTGCTCGGCCTCCACCAGTTCGGCCCGGACCGTCTCGGTGGTCACTTCCCGGCCGGTGGCGGCAGCGGCGAAGAGGTTCTTGACGGCGGTGCCGACGGTGGTCTCGAACTGTGACTCGTCGGGGACCTGGGGGAGGGGAGCGGCGCTCTCGGCGAGCGTCTTCCGCAGGACCTCCAGCTCGGGCCGGTCGAAGGCGGGATCACGCTGTGCCGACTTGACCGGCGGGATCGACCCGAAGGCCGAGCAGAGGATCTTCTGCTCCTCGTCACTGGTCATGAACTCCACGAACTTCACCGCGCCGTCGAGGTTGTCGGTGTTCTGGAAGACGGCCATGTTGATGCCGGCCACCATCGAGTTCACGGACGTGCCCGGGCCGGGTGCGCCGGACCGGACGGGGACGGGGGCCACGCCCCACTCGTCCTCCTTCATGCCCTGGGACTCGAAGGTGGAGGCGGCGGCCTGCCACAGGACCATGGCCGTCTTGTTCTTGGCGAAGTCGCCGAGCGACTGGTTCTGCGCGTATTCGGAGTTGCCGGGCGCGATGATCTTCGCCTCGGCCATCAGGTCGACGTAACTCTTCACGGCCGCCACGGCCCCGTCGGAGGTGAAGTCCGGCTCGCCCCGGGAGTCGAAGAAGTCTGCGCCGTGCTGTTTGCCGAGAACGAACACCTGGTGGATGTTGTTCGACAGATTCGAGCCCTCGGCGCCGAGCGCCCACTTGCCGTCCCTCGACAGCTTCTTGCCGTCGGCGACCAGCTCGTCCCACGTCGCCGGCGGCCCGTCGATGCCGGCGTCGGCGAACATCTTCTTGTTGTAGTAGAGGGCGTACGCCATGGAGTACAGCGGCACGGCGGCGGGGTCGGAGCCCGTGGCGCCGGTCGAGCCGAGAGCGGACTCGACGAACCGGTCCCTGCCGCCGACCTTCTCGAACGCCTTGTCGTCCCACGGCATCAGCGCCCCGGTGGCCTGGAGCGAGGCGGACCAGGTGTTGCCGATGTTGAGGACGTCCGGCCCCTGCCCCGAGGTCGTCGCCGTCACGATGCGGTTCAGCAGGTCGGACCAGGGGATGACTTCGAGCTCGACCTTGATCCCGGTCCGCTTCTCGAACTTCTTCAGCTCGGGGGTGAGGATCTTCTTGTCCGCCTCGAGGTTCGGTCCCTGGTTGGAGGCCCAGTACGTGAGGGTCTCCGGCTTGTCGTTGGACCCCCCGCCCCCGGTCGGCGAGCCCCCGCCGCAGGCGGTCGTGGCCGCGAGCAGTGAGGCGGCTGTCGCGGCGCAGGCTGCTGCTCTGAAGGTGCGCATGACTCCAGGTGTCCCTTTCCGCAGGAGCGTCGAGCCACGGGGCGGCGGGCCGGCCCGGACGGCGTGCCCGGTCCGCGCCCCGTTCGCGGACGCCCACCCTCACGGCTTATTTTACGGCGTGAGTTAATACGCGTGAAAAGTACGCGTCAAGAGGTCGCGCAGCGGTATGTTCGGGTCGACCGAGGGCGGGAAGGGACCGGATGGCTGGGCAGAGCGGACGAACGGTGAGCGACCTGCGGCGGGGCAACCGCGCCGCCGTACTGCGACGGTTGTATTTCGACGGGCCGAAGAGCCGTCAGTCGCTGGGCCCGGCCACCGGGCTCAGCTCCGGCTCCATCAGCAACGTGGTGGCCGAACTCGTGGCCGACGGCCTGGTCGAGGAGGCCGGCAGCGTCCATCCCGGCCAGGAGCCGGCTGCGGGGCGCCCGCGCACCCTGCTGCGCGTGGTCCCCGGCAGCGGGCACATGATCGGTGTGGACGTCGGCGAGACCCGGGTGCGGATCGAGCTGTTCGACCTCACGCTCACCGAGCTGGCCCGGGCCGAACGGCCGCTGCGGGGCAAGGGCTACGGCGTCGAGACCATGGTGGAGCACATCCGCACCGGCATCGAGGAGGTGCTGGGCGCCGCGGGCGTGGAGCCCGGGGAACTCATCGGTGTCGGCATCGGCGTGCCCGGCATCGTCGCCCGGACCGACACCGGCGCGGTCGTCCACGGCCAGACCATCGGCTGGAACGCCGTGCCGCTGGAGGCGCTGCTGCGGAGTTCCGGCCGGCTCCCCGGCTCCGTGCCCTACTTCATCGACAACGGCGCGAGGACGCTCGGGCAGGCGGAGATGTGGTTCGGCGCCGGCCGCGGCGCACAGAGCGTGGCCGTCATCCTCTTCGGCTCCGGCGTCGGCGCATGCCTGGTCACCGATGTGGCGGAGCAGGGCAGGGCGCTGGAGTGGGGCCATCTGACCGTCCAGGTGGGCGGCCGCAGATGCCGCTGCGGAGCGCTGGGCTGCCTGGAGGCGTACGCCGGTGCCGACGCCCTGCTGGAGCGCTGGCGGGAAGCCGGCGGGCGGCCCCCGGAGAACACGGACGAGGAGACCGCCCTCACGGCGCTCCTGGCCGCCGCCCACCCCGCCGGCGGCGGGCGGCCCGATCCCGTCGCGCGGCGCGTGGTGCGGGAGACCGCCGAGTATCTGGGCGCCGGGCTGTCCGGGCTCATCAACCTCTTCCAGCCCGAACGCATCCTCGTCGGCGGCTGGGCCGGGCTGCAGCTCGGCCCCGGCTTCCTCGCGGCCGTGCGCGAGTACGCCGTCGCGTACTCACTGGACTATCCGGCCGAACGCATGACCATCGGGCTGGGGGAGCTGGGGCCGGACGCCGTCACGGTCGGCGCGGCGACCCTGCCGCTCGCCGACTTCTTCGCCCGCGGCGGCAGGCGCGCCGAACCGGTGCGGCAGACCGCCGTCCCGGCCTGGCGGGCGGCGCTGAAGGGCCGGGCGACGAGCTGAGGCGCGCCCCCGGGCCCGGCAGCACCGGCCGTTCATCCCTGGCCGCGGGTGGCTTCGGCCGCTGCCTTGATCGCTTCGCGGATACGGGGATAGGTGCCGCAGCGGCAGATGTTGCGGATGCCGTCGAGGTCCTCCTCGGTGACCTCGCGGCCCTCCTCGGCGACCCGCCGGACCAGCGCCACGGCGGCCATGATCTGACCGGGCTGGCAGTAGCCGCACTGGGCCACGTCCTGGTCCAGCCACGCCTGCTGCATCGGGTGCAGGTCCGCGCCCACCGTGGCCGGAAGCCCTTCGATCGTGGTGACCTCGTCGGTCGGCCGGAGGTCTCCCACGGGGACCGCGCAGGGGTTGACGGCCCTGCCGTTGAGGTGACTCGTACAGGCCTTGCAGACGTTGATGCCGCAGCCGTACTTCGGACCGGTGACGCCCAGGACGTCGCGCAGCACCCACAGCAGCCGCACGTCATCGGCGATGTCGACGGTGACCTGCTCGCCGTTGAGGCGGAACGTGTGCTCTGGCACGGGATCTCCTTGCTTCAGCGGACGTGGTCCAGGCCGTCGGTGGGGGACTGCGGAATGGGCGGCACGGTCGGCTTGGGCTCGAAGGACAGCGTGCTGTGGTTGATCGGGAAGGTGGTGGGCATGGTCCCCGTGGCGCGGCCGTAGGCGCAGGCGACCGCGGCCATCGACGCCGCGACCCCCAGCTCACCGGCGCCGCCGGGCTTCCCGGTGCTGGTCGGCATGATGATGATGTCGAGCTCGGGAGGCGTGTTCCACTGCCGGGTGTAGAAGTAGTTGTCCCAGCTCGCCTCCAGGAAGTGCCCGTCGCGCAGGTGCAGGCTGGACGTCAGGGTCAGCGCGATCCCGTCCATGACGCAGCCCATCATCTGGGCCTCCAGACCGCGCGGGTTGACGGCGAGGCCGACGTCCACGGCGAAGACCACTTTGGTGACACGCGGCCCGGCGACCCCGTTGCGGACGGGGCGGTTCACGGTCTCCGGCCGGCAGTCGATCTCCACCAGCACCGCACTCGTGGCGTGGTATTCGGAGTGCAGCGCGATGCCCTGCGCCGTGCCGGGGGGCATGGACCGCCCCCAGTTCCCGGTCTCGGCGACCGTCTCCAGCGCCGCCCGGGCGCGGTCGTCGCGGAGGAAGTCGCGCCGGAACGCGTAGGGGTCCTTGCCCGTCTTCGCGGCCAGCCGGTCGACCATGAGTTCCCGGGCGCAGGTGACGTCGGGGGAGTAGACGTTGCGCATGCTGCCCGTGTTGAAACCCTTGTCGGTCTCGTTCAGCAGCCGGCTGTTGGCGCCGAAGTCGTAGGGCATCGACTGGGTGAGCTGGAAGAACGTCTCGGAGAAGCCGATGTCGCCCACCGGCAGCTTCGCGGCCATGGCCGTGAACATCTCGCCGAGCCCGTGCCCGAGGTCGGTGGAGACGCTGGTGTGCCGCTGCTTGTAGCTGAGGACGGTGTCGCCGCTGTAGGAGATCCGCACCCGCGAGGTGGCCATGGGGTGGGTGCGGCCCTGACGGGAGTCGTCGGCGCGGTGCCACATGAGTTTCACCGGCTTGCCGGTCTTCCGGGACGCCTCGGCGGCCTCCAGCGCGGCGTCGAAGAACAGCTTGCGCCCGAACGAGCCGCCGCCCTCGGTGACATGGACGGTGACCGCGCCGACCGGAAGCTTCAGCCGGGCGGCGATGGCCTGCTGGGCGACGATCGGCGACTTCAGGGCCGCCCAGATCTCGGCGCGGTCGGACCGTACGTCGGCAATCGCGCAGTTGGGCTCCAGCGCGCTGTTGCTGCGGAAGTGGAAGGTGAACTCACCTTCGACGCTGCGGGCCGGCGACGGCAGCCCGAGCGGCGGTTCCGCGGCGCGCAGTTCCCGGAGCACGGTCTCGTCGGACTTGCCCTCGGCGGTGCCGGGCTTCCACGACACCCGCAGGGCGCGTACGGCGTCGATGCACTGGCCGAAGGTCTTCGCGCGCACCGCCACCCCGGTGGAGATCACCACGACGTCGCTGACGCCCGGCATGGCTCGGACCTCGTCCGGGTTCGCCACCGCCCCGACCTTGCCGTTGATGGTCGGCGGACGGCACACCATGGTCGGCTCGGCGCCCGGGACATCGAGGTCCATGGCGAACTTCTTGCGACCGGTGACGGCGGCGAGCGCGTCGACGCGGTTGTGCGGTTTGCCGATGACGGAGAACTCTTCGCGCCTCTTGAGCTCCACGGACACCTGCTCGGTCCGTATGCCCGCGGCCTTCGCGGAGAGAGCGCCGATTCCGATGCTCCGGCCCACGGCATCGGTGATGACACCGGCCTTCAGGGTCAGGTCGGTGACGGCCGTGCCGAGCTGGGTCGCCGCGGCCTCCAGCAGCCGGCCGCGCGCGACGGCCGCGGCGACCCGGACCGGGGTGTACGTCGAGATGGTGGTGTTCGACGCGCCGGTGAGCTGGTTGAACATCAGCTCCGGCCGCGCGTCCGCCAAGGTGACCCGCACCCGGTCCAGCGGTACGTCCATCTCCTCGGCGATCAGCATGGCCGTCGAGGTGGTGATGCCCTGCCCCACCTCGGCCCGCGGCAACGCGAACGACACGGTGCCGTCCTCGTCGACCTCGACGGTGATCAGCTTCGAGGTCGGCAGGGCCGCCGCGGTCATGACGTCGTTGAGGTCGGTCAGCTCCGTGATCTCCGGCGAGGGTATGCCGGCCTCGGCGCCGGGAGCCCGGCCGAGTTCGGCGGCGGCCACCAGGGTCGGTGCGGCCAGCACATACCCGAGGAACCGGCGGCGCCCGACTCCCCGCGCACCGGGCCCCGGCGGAGTCGAAGGGTCGGAGCTGCTCATCGAGGGTGACCTCCCCGGTCGTGTCGTCGGCCTCGGGTGCGCATGCCGTCGCGGCGGCCACGGCGCGGCGCTCGTCCTCCCGTTCACGGGCATGGCGGACCGCGTCCCGGCGGACGGCGCGGTACGCCCGCGGCCTCGCCGCGGAACGGCTGCCACCATGCCATCCACTGCGTGATCTCGTCATCTTCCAGCGCGAACGCGTTTCGGCGGGCACGGCGCGATGCCCCCATCGGCCGGGGAATGCCGGACATCTGCCCGCTTCCGGACGGGGGCGGCCGCGGAGACGCCGCGGAACAGGGGCACGGGGAGAGGAGGCCGCGCCGGGCCGCCGGGCGCCGCGGCCCGGCGGCACGGCGTGCGGGACCGGACGCCGTGGCCGGGAACGCGGGAGCCGCGGACGACCGCCCGGAGGGGTGCGCCGGGCCGACGGAGGGTGCGGGTCCGCTCAGCGGGAGAGGGGGCGCTCAGCGGCGGGCACGGCCCGGCCCGGGCGGGCACGGCCGGTCCGCAGGGACGGTCCGCCCGGGCGGGGCCGGCCCGGTCAGGCGGGTACGGCGACGGCGTCGAAGGCCGTGTCCGGCAGCTGCGGGGAGGTGAAGCGGGCGTTGACCAGGTAGAGGCGGTCGCGCCAGCGGGCCGCGGTGGTGGGGACGTCGAAGCGCGGGTCGGTGATCGTGCGGCGGAGGGTCGCCGTGTGGTGGCCGTCCAGCTCGAACACGGCGATCAGGTTGAGCCGGTTCTGGACGACGTACAGGGTGCGGCCCACGCGGACGAGGCCGTCGCCGTTGGCGACGTCCTCGGCGCCGATCAGGGTCAGTTCGGTGGCGTGCCCGCTCTCCGGATCGACGTGGTAGAGGCGGCCCGGGGTGCTGCTGACCACGATCAGGCCCCGGCCGTGCGGGGCGCTCACGATGCCGTTGGCGTTGTTGACGTCCGGGGTCTGCACCCAGTCACCGGTCAGCGGCAGCCGGCGGACCTCGCCCCCGGTGCGGCCGCGCGGGACGCCGTAGAGCACGGCGTCGCGCGAGTCGGTGAACCAGGCACGGTCGCCGTGCAGCACCACGTCGTTGACGAAGTGCCCGCTCGGGTCGGTGAGCCGGCGCCTTTCCAGCAGCGCGCCGGTGCGTGAGTCGATGAGCGCGGCCGTCCCTCCCGCGCCGCCCGCCACGTGGAGCAGGCCGTCGCGGTCGATCTTGAGGCCGATGGCCGCGGTGCCGTCGGTGCCCCGGTGGAGCACGCGGCCGCGACCGGTGCGCAGGTCGGTGCGGAGGACGGCGCCGTTGGCGCGGGAGCCCATGTAGGCGTACGGGCCGCCACCGATGGTGATGCCCTCGGGAAGAAACCCGTCGGGGAGCGGGAACCCGGTGGGCCAGCGGCCGGACGCGAGGTCACCCGCGCTTGCGCCGGTCGCGGCGGACGCTCCCGCGCCGGTCGCGAGCGCGGCGACGACGGCGCCGCGCAGCACGGTGCGGCGGGAGGGGAGGGTGCGGGTCGGAGCCGTGGTTCTCGGAGTCATGGTTCGGTGCCTCCGGCAAGGGATTGGGGCGGCGAACTCGGCAACGCGTCGAACGTATCGCCACCGGGCAACGGACCGCCGGCCGGCGGAGTTCCCGGGGTGCCCGCCCGCCCCGCCCGCCTCGCGCCCGCGCTGCCTCGCGCCCGCGCCGCCTCGCCACCGGGGCTGCCGGGCTCCGTTCTGCCGGATTGCCCCGTGCCGTGCCGTTGCCGTGCCGGAGCGGCCGGCGCACGGCGCGTACGGGCTGCACCCACTCGGCGCGTCGGCCCCCTTGGCGTCGTGTCGTCCTCGTGTCGTCCCGGTGTCGTCAGGGACGGTTGGTGAGGTAACCGCCCATCGAGGTGAAGTAGTCGGTCGCCGGCAGCTCCTCGCCCTCCGCCGTGCGCACCCGCGTGACGGCCAGGCCGTGGTTGCGGCCGGTACGGGCGTCGGCACCGGCGACGATCACCACACCGTCGCCCTCGCGGTAGAAGACCCGGCCGGGTGTGCCGCCGTAGCGGCCCTCGGAGACGACCGCCGACACGATCTCCAGACGCTTCCCCCGGTGGTGGGTGAACGCGCTCGGATACGGGGCCGACTGGGCGCGCACGAGGCGTTCGAGGTCCTCGGCCGGCCAGTTCCAGTCGATGCGGATGTCCTCCGCGGACCGCTTGTGGAAGAAGCTCGCCCGGGACCGGTCCTGCGGGGTGAACTCCGTCTCGCCGGCCGCGATGCGGGCCAGGGCACCGACCGTGACCGGGGCGATGAGGCCGACCGTCTTGTGGAAGAGGTCGGTGGCCGTGTCCCTCGGCCCGACCTCCACCGCGCGCTGCACCACGATGTCGCCGGCGTCGAGCTGCTCGTCCATCATGTGCGCGGTGACGCCCACCTCGCTCTCGCCGTTGATCAGCGCCCAGATCAGCGGGGAGAAGCCCGCGTACCGGGGGAGCAGCGAGTCGTGCACGTTCAGCGTGCCGTGCCGGGGCAGACCGAAGATGCGCGGGGGGATCCACGTCCGCCAGTTGTTGGCCACGATGATGTCCGGGTCGGCCTCCTTGAGGGCGGTGTACAGCTCCTCGTCGTCCGGCCGGTTGCGGATCAGCACCGGCACGCCGTGTTCCTCGGCGAGGTCGGCGACCGAGTCGCTCCAGATCTTCTCGTACGCGTGATCGCTCCGGGGGTGGGTCACGACCATCACCACGTCGTGCTCGGACTCCAGGAGCGCGCGCAGGGTGCGGTGCCCCCAGGTCTGAAACCCGAACATGACGACCCGCATGGTTCCTCCTCGGAGCAGCGATGGACCGGCGGCTCAGTAAAGCAAGGCTTACCTAAGTGTGCAATGGGGCGCACGGCAAGGGCAGTTCGCGCCCTCATGGCCGTCGAGTGTCCGCTTTGCCCTGTCGACAGGCCTGATAGATGAGGTTAGCTTTACCTAAGTTCGCCGCTCGGTCGTCGCTCTGCCGGCGTGCCCTGCTCCCCGTATGCCCCCACGCCTGACAAGCGGCTGCCCCCGCACGATGGGAGTGACATGTCACCGGCTCTTCCTGCCGACGCACCACCGATCCACGACCTGATAGGCATCGGCTTCGGGCCGTCCAACGTGGCCATGGCGATAGCGCTCAGCGAGCACAACGCGCGCGTCGGCAGGCAGGAGGCGGTCACGGCTCACTTCTTCGAGCGGCAGCCGTCCTTCGGCTGGCACCGCGGCATGCTCATCGACGACGCGACCATGCAGGTGTCCTTTCTCAAGGACCTGGTGACGGTGCGGAATCCGTCGAGCGAGTACAGCTTCCTGTGCTACCTGCAGAGCAGGGGACGTCTGATCGACTTCGTCAACGGCAAGAGCCTCTTCCCGCTCCGGGTGGAGTTCCACGACTACTTCGAGTGGGCCGCGGCGCAGGTCGACGACATGGTGTCCTACGGCCACGAGGTCGTCGCCGTGCGTCCCGTCGTACGCGACGGAGTGGTGGAGTGCGTCGATGTGACGGCGCGTTCGGGCGCGGAGACGGTGGTCCACCGGGCCCGCAACCTCGTCATCGGCACGGGGCTGCGGCCCCAGATGCCCGACGGTGTCGAGCGGACCGAGCGGATCTGGCACAATTCCGACCTGCTGGCGCGGGTGGACTCCCTGGACGGCACCCGGCCGTCGCGCTTCGTCGTCGTCGGTGCCGGCCAGAGCGCCGCCGAGAACGTCGCCTATCTGCACCGCCGCTTCCCCGAGGCCGAGGTCTGCGCCGTCTTCTCCCGGTACGGCTACAGCCCCGCGGACGACAGCAGCTTCGCCAACCGGATCTTCGACCCCTCGGCGGTCGACGACTACTTCAGGGCCCCGGACGGGGTGAAGCGCAAGCTGATGGACTACCACGCGAACACCAACTACGCCGTGGTCGACATCGACCTGATCGACGAGCTGTACCGGCAGGCGTACCAGGAGAAGGTCCTCGGCGCCGAACGGCTGCGCTTCCTCAATGTGTCCCGGCTCACCGACGTGGCGGAGACCCCGGACCAGGTGCGCGCCACCGTCGAGTCGCTGGTCACCGGCGAGCGCACCCCCCTGGACGCCGATGTGGTCGTGTACGCCACCGGCTACCGGCCCGCCGACGGCCTCGGGCTGCTCGGCGAGATCGGCGAGCACTGCCACCGTGACGACGAGGGGCGGGTCCGCGTCGAGCGCGACTACCGCGTCGCGGCCGACCCCGGACTGCGGTGCGGGATCTATCTCCAGGGCGGCACCGAGCACACGCACGGCATCACGTCCTCCCTGCTGTCGAACACCGCCATCAGGGTCGGCGAGATCCTCGAGTCGATCGTCGGCCGGCGCCGGGAACCGGCCGCCGCCCTGCCCCGCGACGCCGGCGGCGAGATCGGCACGCGTCTCCAGCCGAGGCGGTGAATCCCGGACCCGGGCCCGGGACGGCACCCGGCCCGGCACCCCGTCCGGCGACTCGCCCGACGGCCCCGGCGGCCGCGCCCGCGCCCTCGTTCCCCACCACGCCGAGCACCCCGTACGCCGCCGGCCGGACGGTGCCCGTGCCCGCGGGCGTCACCCGGCGGTCCCGGCCCGGCACGAACGGCCGTCCCCAGGACTCACACCCAGCATCCCCGGGTCTCTCGATCCTACGAGTGACCGAAAGCAACCCGCCTACAACGTAAGGAACCACCGTGTCCGCTGGACCACGTACCCCGCTGCGGGGACTCGCCAGAAGACTGCCGAGCGCGGCCGTCGCCCTCGCCGTCACCCTGGTCCTGACCGCCTGCGGCGGCAGCGACACCGGGAACGACGACACGGCCCCGGCCGGCGACGAGGGCGCCGCCGCCGGCGCCTTCCCCGTCACCGTCGAGCACAAGTACGGCAGTACGGAGATCAAGGAGGAGCCGAAGCGGGTCGTCACCCTCGGGCTCTCCGACCAGGACGCGGTGCTGGCGCTCGGCGTCAAGCCGGTCGGCTCGGTCGACTGGTTCAAGGAGCGGCCGTACGGCGAGTGGCCGTGGGCCGAGAAGCTGTGGGGCTCCGAGCGGCCGGAGATCGTCGGTGAGCGCGACGAGTACAACGTGGAGAAGATCGCCGCCCTCGAACCGGACCTGATCATCGCCCAGTACTCCGGCATGAAGAAGGAGCAGTACGAGACGCTGTCCGAGATCGCCGACGTCGTCGCCCAGCCGAAGGACCACGCCGACTACGGGGCGCCGTGGCAGGAGATGACCCGGCAGATCGGCAGGGCGCTGGGCAAGGAGGACGAGGCGAAGAAGAAGATCGCGGACGTCGACGCGCGCTTCGAGGCGGTCCGCGGCAAACACCCCGAGTTCGCCGACACGACCCTGGCCGTGGCCGACAGCTTCGAGGCGGGCAAGTATTCGGCGTTCACCAGCACCGACCCCAAGTCGATCTTCTTCTCCGAACTCGGGTTCAAGCTGGAACCCGAGATCGACACCCTGGCCAAGCCGGGCTGGAACGTCGCCGAGCTGAGCGCCGAGAAGCTGGACGTGCTCGACGTCGACCGGCTGGTCTGGGTCACCTCCAGCACCGAGGCCAACGACCGCATCAAGGCCGAGCCGTTCTACCGGAAGCTCGAGGTCTCCCAGGAGAAGCGCGACCTGTTCGTCCCCTACCAGGACCCGGACATCGGCGCGGCCTTCTCCTTCAACACGGTCCTGTCGATCCCGTACGCGATCGACGAGATCGAGCCGCTCCTGACGGCCGTCGAGTAACCGCTCCACCGCCGCGTACGCCGTGCGCCGCGCGACGCAGGACGCAGGACGCACGGCGTACGGCGCACGACGGACCGCGCGTGACGCACGAGCCGTGACGCACGAGCCGTAGCGCACGAGGCGTGAACACACGAGGCGTGACACACGACGTACGGCGTTCCGCGCGCGACGCGCGACGCCGACGCACGACCAGGGAAGGCGATCCGACCATGTTCGAGGCCGAGTCCGAGCGGACGCCCGCTACCGGAATGCCGGTGACCGGTGCCCAGAACGGCATCTGGATGGCCCAGCAGATCGAGCCCGGCGGCTCGGCCCACAACATCGCGTTCCTGCTGGAACTGCCGGGCGGCACCGACCTCGGCCGGCTGGCGGCCGCCGTGCGCCGGGCGGTGGGCGAGGCGGAGTGCCTGCGGGTCCGGATCACTTCCGGGGACGGAGGGGCGCGCCAGAGGCCCGCACCGTTCCCGGTCGACGTCACCGTGGTCGACCTGCGGGGCGAACCGGATCCCGGCGCCGCGGCGGCCTGCTGGACGGACGCCGAGCGCGGCCGCCCGGTCGACCTCGCCGCCGGACCGCCGTTCGCCCAGGCGCTGCTGCGCCTCGGCGAGGACCGTGTCCTGTGGTACCAGCGGTACCACCACATGGTCCTCGACGGCGCCGGCGTCGCGCTGATCTCCCGGCGGGCGGGCGAACTCTACTCGGCCGGCGCGGCGGACGGCGGGCGGCCCGCGCCCGACTGGGCACTGTCCCGGCTGCTGGACTCCGACCGGGCCTACCGCGCGTCCGAGTCCTTCCGCGCCGACCGGGAGTTCTGGCTCGGCCGGCTGGCCGGCCGCCCGGAGCCCGCCCGCCTCGTCCGGCGCCCGTCCACGCCCATGACGCGGCGGGTCCGGCGGACGGTGGAGCTGGCGCCGGAGCACACCGCGCGGCTGCGCGGGGCCGCGGGCCGCGCGGGGGTCCGGCTGTCCCGGCTGATGGTCGCGGCCGTGGCCGCCTGTCTGCACCGGGTCACCGGCGAGCAGGACCTCGTCCTCGGTCTGCCGGTCACCGCCCGCCCGGACGACGGGACCGGGGACGTCCCGGGCATGGTGTCCAACGTGGTCCCGCTGCGCGTCGCGGTGCGCGGCGACACGACGGCGGCCGGCCTGCTGGCGGCGGTGGACCGGGAGATCACCGGGGCCGTCGCGCACGGCCGCTACCGCGCCGAGGACCTGGCCAGGGACCTGGGCCTGGCCGGCGGGGTGGCGGAACTGGCCGGCCCGACGGTCAACGTCCTGCCCGGCGGCGAGCACCCGCGCTTCGGCGGCGAGGAGGCCGGGATCGTCCCGCTGTGGCTCGGCCCGGCCGGCGATCTGGCCGTCACCGTCAGCCGGCACCCCGGCGGCCGCGTCCGCATCGACTTCGACGCGGACGCAGCCGTGTGCGACCCGGAGGAACTGGCCGGCCACGAACGCCGGTTCCTGCTGCTCCTCGACGCGATGGCGGCGGACCCCGACCGCCCTCTCGCCCGTGTCGAGCTGGTGACCGGCGCGGAACGGGCCCGGCTGCTGGAGGAGTTCGGGGCCGCGCCCCGCGAGGTGCCCGAACTGTCCTGGCCCGCCGCGTTCGAACGGCAGGCGCGCCGCTCGCCGGGCGCCGTCGCGCTGGTGTACGAGGACCGGGCGGGGGCGGGTCCGGTCGGCAGCCGCACCATGTCGTACGCGGAGCTGAACTCCGCCGCGAACCGGCTGGCGCACGTCCTGATCGAGCGGGGGGTGCGCCCGGAGGACGTCGTCGCCGTGGCCGTGCCGCGCTCCGCCGAGCTGGTGGTGTCCCTGCTGGCGGTCATGAAGGCCGGTGCCGCGTATCTGCCGCTGGACGCCGACCACCCGCGGGAGCGCATCGGGTACATGCTCGACGACGCCGGGGCACGGACCGTCGTCACGACGCGCGAACTCGCCGGCGAGCAGCCGCCCGCGGACTCGGTCGCCCGCGTGCTGCTGGACGAGGCGGCGACGGTCGCCGCGCTCCACGCGGCCGGTGACACGGACCCCGGCGTGCCGGTCCCCCTCGACCAGGCCGCGTACGTCATCCACACCTCGGGTTCCACGGGCCGCCCCAAGGGCGTGGTCGTCACCCACGACGGCATCGGCAGCCTGATCGCGACGGCCACGGACCGGATCGGCGTCGACGCGGACAGCCGGGTCGTCCAGTTCGCCTCGGCGGGCTTCGACGTGACGGTCTGGGACCTGGTCATGTCGCTGTGCGTGGGCGGCCGGGTCGTCCTCGTCCCCGCCGGGCGCCGGGTCGCCGGGCCCGCCCTCACGGACTTCGTGGCCGAGCACGGCGCCACCCACATGATCCTGCCGCCGTCGCTGGTCGCCGCGCTGCCGCCGGACTGCGAGCTGCCCGAGGGGGCGGTGCTCGTCGTGGGCACCGAGGCGGTGCCGAAC
Source organism: Streptomyces lycii (assembly GCF_009735685.1). Lineage (GTDB taxonomy): Bacteria > Actinomycetota > Actinomycetes > Streptomycetales > Streptomycetaceae > Streptomyces > Streptomyces lycii. Next base: position 26,376 of record NZ_WHPN01000347.1, read on the forward strand.
GAACTGATCGCCCGCTGGGCCGGGCGGCTGCGCGTCGTCGTCGCGTACGGACTGACCGAGGCCACGGTCAACTCCACCCTGTGGGCCGCGGACCCCGGCCGGCAGGGGCCCGTCCCGATCGGCCGGCCAGACCCCAACACCCGCTGCCGTGTGCTCGACGCGGCGCTGCGTCCGGTCGGCGTCGGCGCCGAGGGTGAGCTGTACGTGGCCGGGCGCGGCCTGGCCCGCGGCTATCTGGGCCGTCCGGGGCTGACCGCGGAGCGGTTCGTCGCCGACCCGTTCGGCCCGCCGGGCGCCCGGATGTACCGCACCGGTGACCGCGTCCGCTGGTGTGCCGACGGCAACCTGGAGTTCCTCGGCCGCGCCGACGGCCAGCTCAAGATCCGCGGCCACCGGATCGAGCCGGGTGAGGTCGAGAGCGCCTTCATGGCCTGCCCGGGCATCGCCCAGGCGGCCGTACTGCTGCGCGAGGACCACCGCGGGACCGAGCGCCTCGTCGCCCACCTGGTCGGCGACGCGGGTGCGGACACCCGCGCCGCCGTGGCGGCGGCGCGGGCCCAGGTGGCGGGCACCCTGCCGGACCACATGGTTCCGTCGGCCGTCGTCGTCCTGGACGGGCCCCTACCGCTGACTCCGAACGGAAAGCTCGACGCACGGGCGCTGCCGGAGCCGGACTGGGCGGCGACGGCCGGTGACGCCCCGCCGACGACACCGGAGGAGACCGTGCTCGCCGGGCTGTTCGCCGAGGTCCTCGGCCTGCCGGCGGTGGGCGTTCACGACAGCTTCTTCGAACTCGGCGGTGACAGCATCGTCGCGATCCAGCTGGTCGACCGGGCCCGGGCGGCCGGTCTCACGATCACCCCCCGTGACGTCTTCCGCCGCCGCACCGTGGCCGCGCTCGCCGCCGCGGCGGGCTCGGTCGCCGACGGCGCGGGTCCGGCGCTGCCCGGCACGGCGCCGCTGGACGAGACGGCGCTCCCGGTGTCCCCGCTCCAGGAGGGCTTCTTCTTCCACGCGCGGTTCGACGAGCGGGCCGCGGACCTCTACGTCGTACAGGAACTCCTGGACCTCGCCGGTCCCGTCGACGCCGGCCGGCTGCGCGACGCCCTGCAGAGGCTGCTGGACCGGCATCCGCTGCTGCGCGCCTCGTTCCGCCAGCTTCCCGACGGCCGCGTGGTGCAGCGGCTGGCGGACGGTGTCACGCTGCCGTGGCGGGAGACGGGGATCTCCGGGGCGGACGAACTGGCCGGACTGCTCCGTACGGACCGCGCCGAGCGGTTCGACCTCGCCCGCCCGCCGCTGATCCGGGCCACCCTGGTCCGGGACGGGCGGCGGCACCGGCTGCTGCTGACCCTGCACCACATCATCGCCGACGGCTGGTCGGTGGCCGTACTGCTGCGCGAACTCCTCGCGGCCTACCGCGGGGCGGAGCTGCCGGTCCCGGCGGACCCGCACGCATATCTGGCCCGGCTCGCCGCCCGCGACCGCGAAGCGGCCCGGGCGGCCTGGCGGGCGGCGCTGTCCGGCCTCCCGGGGCCGACCCGGCTGGCACCGGACACCACGGCCGGCGACGGCGCGCCGGGGGCCGCCCGCCCGGAGCACGTCGACGTCCGGCTGTCCGAAGGGCTCACGGCGGACCTGACGGCCTTCGCCCGTCGCCACGGGCTCACCCTCGGCACCGTCCTGCACGGTGTCTGGGGCCTGCTGCTGGGCGGGCTCACCGGCAGCTCGGACGTGGTGTTCGGCATCACGGTGTCCGGACGGGCCTCCGAGGCGGACGGGCTCGGCTCCGCCGTCGGGCTGTTCGTCAACACCGTCCCCGCGCGGGTGCGCACCCGGCCCGGGGAGTCGCTCGTCGAGCTGCTGCGACGGGTTCAGGACGAGCACGCGGGTCTGCTGGACCACCAGCACCTGGGGCTCGCCGACATCCAGCGGGCGGCCGGGGGCGGGGAGCTGTTCGACACGCTCGTGGTGGTCGAGAACTATCCGGGGCGGGGGCTGCCGGGGGAGCGGCTGCCGGGGGAGGGCCTGCCGGCCGGCGGGCCGTGGCCCGGGCCGGACGCCGACGCCGCTGCTGCTGAGGCCGGCCCTGACGCGGCCGCCGGCGGTCCGCGCATCACCGGTGTCGAGGTGTTCGACGCCGTGCACTACCCGCTGGCGCTGATCGTCCATCCGGGGCAGTGGCTCGCCCTGCGGTTCCAGCACGATGCCGCACGGCTCGGCCGGCTGACGGTGGCCGCACTCGCCCGCCGGTTCGAGTCGCTGCTGCGGACGGTGGTCACCGACCCCGGCCGGACCGTCGCCCGGCTCGACCTGCTGTCCGAGCGGGAGCACGAACGCCTGGACCGGCTCAACGCGACCGCCCGCGCCGTGCCCGACGCCACACTCGCCTCCCTCTTCGCGGCCCGGGCGGCGCGCACGCCACGGGCCACCGCCGTGGTCTTCGAAGGCACCACGCTGACCTACGGGGAACTGGACCGGCGCGCCGGACTGCTGGCCCGACGGCTCCGGGCCGGGGGCGCCGGACCGGAGCGCGTCGTCGCCGTCGCCGTGCCGCGCTCGGCCGAACTGGTGGTCGCACTGCTGGGCGTCCTCAAGTCGGGCGCCGCCTATCTGCCCGTCGACCCGGACTACCCCGCCGACCGGGTGGCGTACATGCTCGCCGACTCGGGCGCGCGCACCGTCGTGACCACCACCGCGGTGGCCGGGCGGCTGCCCGGAACGGCCGGGCCCGAACGGCTCGTCCTCGATGACGCCGCACACGCGGGAAACGCCGGAGCCGCGGAACGGAGCGCGGACGCGGAAGACGCCGGAGCCGCGGAACGGAGCGCGGACCCGGAAGAGAGCGGCGCCGCGGCACCCCCGGCGGAGCGGACCGCGGCCCCGGAAGCCCCGACGGACGCGGCGGCCTCCACGGAACCGGCGGAGACCGCGGGCACCGCGGCGTCCACGGCCCCGGAAGACCCCACCGGCGCCGCGGAATCCCTGGACGGGACGGCCGAGGCGGCACCCCCGGCGGAGCGGACCGCGGCCCCGGCGCAGATCCGGGACCCCCGCCAGCCCCGCCAACGCCGCCAACCCCGTCACGTCCCGGAGCCGCCGGTCGCCGGCCCGGACCCCGACCACCCCGCGTATCTCATCTACACCTCCGGCTCCACCGGGCGTCCCAAGGGCGTCACGGTCACCCACCGGGCGATCGTCAACCGGCTCGCCTGGATGCAGGGCCAGTACGGGCTCCACGCGGACGACCGGGTGCTGCAGAAGACCCCGTCGAGCTTCGACGTATCGGTGTGGGAGTTCTTCTGGCCGCTCACCGAGGGGGCCGCGGTGGTCCTCGCCCGGCCGGACGGCCACCGCGACCCCGCCTATCTGGCCGGGCTGATCCGCGCCGAACGGATCACGACGCTGCACTTCGTGCCCTCGATGCTGACCGCGTTCGTCCGCGCCCTGGAGGCCGCCTCGGACGAGCCGGAATGGGCGGCGAGCCTGCGCCGGGTGTTCGCCAGCGGGGAGGCGCTGAGCGGTGAGACGGCCCGGCGCTGGTCGGAACTGACCTCCCGCTCCGGCCGCGGCCCGGTGCCCCTGCACAACCTGTACGGGCCCACCGAAGCGGCCGTGGACGTGACCTGGTTCCCGTACGAGGGCGGCACCGAGCTGTCCGTCCCGATCGGCCGGCCGGTGTGGAACACGCGGCTCCATGTGCTGGACCCCTGTCTGCGGCAGGTTCCCGACGGGGTGCCCGGTGAGCTGTATCTCGCGGGCGTCCAGCTGGCCCGGGGCTACCACGGCCGGCCGGGCCCGACCGCCGAACGGTTCGTCGCCGATCCGTACGGTGCCGCGTCGGCCGGAGTCCCCGGCGGCGGGCCGGGAGGGCGGATGTACCGGACGGGTGACCTGGTGCGGCGGCGCGCGGACGGAGCCGTCGAGTTCCTCGGGCGGACCGACCGCCAGGTGAAGATCCGCGGTCATCGCGTCGAACCGGGCGAGATCGAGGCCGCGTTGTCGGCCCGGCCGGATGTCGCCGAGGCGGCCGTGACCGTCCGGGACGGAGTGCTCGTCGGCTACGCCGTGCCCGCGTCCGGCGCGGGCGCCTCCGGTGCCGGCGCTCCGGACGGCGGCGCGCTGCGCTCCGCGCTCGCCGACGCGCTGCCCGCCGCGATGGTGCCCGCCGTCGTCGTCGTCCTCGACGAGCTGCCGCTGACTCCCAGCGGCAAGCTCGACCGGAACGCCCTGCCCGCACCGGCCGCGGCCGCCGGGAGCGGTGGCCGGGAGCCGCGTGACGATCGCGAGCGCGCGTTCTGCGAGATCTACGCCGCCGTACTCGGGGTGCCCGGGGTCGGCGTGGACGACGACTTCTTCGTGCTGGGCGGCGACAGCCTCACCGCCGTCGCCGTGGCCACCCGGGCCCGGGAGCGAGGACTGGCGGTCAGCACCCGCGAGGTCTTCGAACGCCGTACGCCGGCCGCGCTCGCCCCCGTCGCCGCGCTCGCCCCCGCGGCCCGCCACGACACCGTGCCCGGGGAAGGCGCCGTCTCCGGCGAAGGCCCCGTATCCGGGGAAGGCGCCGCGCCCGCCACGGAACCTCCGGACACGGCCTCGCGGACCGCCGGCCGGCCGGACGTGACGGTGGCCGCGGAAGATGCAAGCCGCGCCGCCGCGGCTCTGCGGGCCGTGCTGGCCCGGCAGGACGGCGCCGAGCCCGACCCCGCCCTGCGGGCCCTGCTCGACCGGCTGACCGCAGCCTCCGCCGAACCGGCGGCGCCCGCGGCCCCCGCACCGCTGGGCGGGCTCGCGCTCACCCCGGACGAGACCGCGCGGGTGGAGTCACGGGCCGGGCTGCCGGTCGCCGACATCTGGCCGCTCTCCCCGCTCCAGGAGGGCATGTACTTCCACGCGAGCTACGACGTGGGAGCGCTGGACGTCTATCTGTCACAGGAGACGCTGGACTTCGACCGCCGGGTCGACGCCGGCCGGCTGCGGGCGGCGGCCCGGACCCTGCTGGCGCGCAACGCGGGCCTGCGTGCCGGGTTCACCAGCGACGGTCTGCCCGGACCGGTGCAGTTCATCGTGGACGGGGCGGAGATCCCGCTGGTGGAGACCGACCTGACCGGACTTCCCGCCGACGACCGGGACGCGCGGGTCGGCGAACTGCTGGCCGCCGACCGCCGGAAGCGCTTCGACCTCTCCGCGCCGCCGCTCTGCCGGCTGCTGCTGATCAGGCTGCCCGGCGGCAGGGACCGGCTCGTCGTCACCCACCACCTCGTCCTGTGGGACGGCTGGTCCGCCTGGCTGTTCCTGGAGGAGCTGTTCACGCTGTACGAGCGGGCCGGTGACGGCACCGGTCTGCCGGCCGCCGGTTCCTATCGCGACTATCTGGCCTGGCTGGACGAGCAGGACGGCACGGCCGCAATCGCGGCCTGGTCCGCGGCGCTCTCCGGCTTCGACGAGCCGACCCTGGTCGCGCCGGCCCGCCGTGACGGCGACCCGGTGATCCCCGCCGACCACGACGCGGTGCTGCCCCGGGAGACGGGCGACCGGCTGCGCGCGCTGGCCCGCCGGCACGGGCTCACCCTCAACACGGTGCTGAACGCCGCCTGGGGCATGGTGCTGTCGGCGCTGGTGGGCCGGAGCGACGTCGTGTTCGGCACGGCGGTGGCCGGGCGGCCCACGGACATCCCCGGCTCGGCCGGCATCATCGGCATGTTCCTCAACACGGTCCCGACCCGGGTCGCCCTCGACCCGGGCGAGTCCGTCCCCGGCCTGCTGCGGCGCACGCAGTCGGAGCGCGCGGCCGTCATGCCGTACGAGTACGTGGGCCTCGGGGCGTTGCAGCAGGAGACCGGCCACCGCAAGCTCTTCGACACGCTGTTCGTGCTCCGCTCGGACGACGGCGAGGAACGGGCGGCCGAGCTGAGGCGCCGGCACGGCATCACCGATGTGTCGAACGTGGACGGCACCCACTTCCCGCTCACCCTGATCGTCACACCCGGCACCCGGCTGCGGGTGACCCTGGCGGCCCGGCCCGACCTGTTCGGCGCCGAGGAGGCGACCCGGATCCTCACCCGGTTCACGACCGTGCTGGAGCGGCTGACCGATGCCCTCGACACTCCGGCGGGCCCTGCCGTGCCCGTCTCCGGCGTCGACCTGCTACTGCCCGCGGAGCGTGCCGCACTGGCCGCCGGGCGGGCGGACACCCGGCAGCCGCTGCCCGACGCGACCGTCGCCGACCTGCTCGCCCTCCGGACGGCCCGTGCACCGGACTCGGTGGCACTCGTCTGCGGGGACCGCGCCCTGACCTACGCCGGGCTGGACGCGGAGATCAACCGGCTGGCCCGGTTGCTGCTGGCGCGCGGCGCGGGACCGGAGCGGGTCGTCGCCCTGGCCCTGCCGCGCTCGGTCGAGACGGTGGTGGCGCTGTTCGCGGTGCTGCGGACCGGTGCCGCCTATCTCCCGCTGGACCTGGACCACCCCGCCGACCGGCTGCGCCTGATGGTCGAGGACACCGGGCCGCTGTGCCTGCTGTCGACGACGGCCGTCGCCCCGGCGCTGCGCGGGGACGCCGGTGCGCCGGTGCCCGAGATCCTGCTGGACGATCCGGCCGTCACCGCCGAACTCGCCGCTCTGCCCTCCGGCGAGGTCACGGACGCCGAGCGGCCCGCGTTCGCGCGCGGTGTGCGGGACCGGCTCGAGCACCCCGCCTACGTCATCCACACCTCCGGCTCCACGGGCCGCCCCAAGGGCGTCGTCACCCCGTACCGCGGGCTGACGAACATGCAGCTCAACCACCAGCGGGAGATCTTCGACCCGGCGATCGCGTCGGCCGGCGGCCGGCGGCTGCGCATCGCGCACACCGTGTCGTTCGCCTTCGACATGTCCTGGGAGGAGCTGCTGTGGCTCGTCGAGGGGCACGAGGTCCACATCTGCGACGAGGAGCTGCGCCGCGACGCCGAGGCCCTGGTGGCGTACTGCGACGAGCACCGCGTCGACGTGGTCAACGTGACGCCGACGTACGCCGGGTTGCTGATCGAGGAGGGACTGCTCGACCGGGACGAGGCGGCGGGACGGCACCGTCCCGCGCTGGTGCTGCTCGGCGGCGAGGCCGTGTCCGACGAGGTGTGGACCCGGCTGCGGGACACCGAGGGCTGCTACGGCTACAACCTGTACGGGCCGACCGAGTACACGATCAACGCGCTCGGCGGATCCACCGCCGACAGCCCGGCTCCCACGGTCGGCAGGCCCATCCGCAACACCCGCGCCCATGTGCTCGACGCCATGCTCCGGCCGGTGCCGCCCGGCTGCCCCGGTGAGCTGTACATCGCAGGGACCGGCCTGGCCCGCGGCTATCACGACCGGCCCGGGCTGACGGCGGAGCGGTTCGTCGCCGACCCGTACGGCGCCCCGGGCGAGCGGATGTACCGCACCGGCGACCTCGTCCGGCAGCGGCCCGGCGGCCTCATCGACTTCCTCGGCCGCACCGACGACCAGGTCAAGATCCGCGGATACCGGATCGAGCCGGGCGAGATCTCCACGGCCCTGGCCGCGCACCCCGAGGTGGCGCACGCGGCGGTGGTGGCGGCCCGGACGGCCGGTACGCAGCGCCTGGTCGGTTACGTCGTACCGGAGAAGGCATCGGCGCCCGGCCCCGGAGAAGCCGCGCCGGCCGGGGGGACCCGAGCGGCCGCACACGCCGGAACAGCCGGGGCAGCCACGGCCACCGGGCAGCCCGCGGACGGCGGCGAGAGCGGTGAGCCCGCGGACGCCCCTGTGACCGGCGAGCCCGCGGACGCCCCTGTGACCGGCGGGTCCGCCCGGGCCGCCGACGCCCTCGTCCGGCGGCTGCGCGAGCACCTGAAGGCCGGTCTTCCCGACTACATGGTCCCCGCCGCCCTGATGACGGTGGAGACGCTGCCGCTGACGGTCAACGGCAAGCTCGACACCAGGGCCCTCCCGGCACCGGACTTCACCGGGACGGGCGTCCGCCGCCCGCCCCGGACGCCGCGGGAGGAGACCCTGTGCGCGCTCTTCGCCGACGTGCTGGGCCTGGCCGAGGACGGCGTCGGGATCGACAGCGACTTCTTCGAACTGGGCGGGCACTCGCTGCTCGCCACCCGGCTGATCAGCCGCGCCCGGACCGCGCTGCGGGCGGAACTGGCGATCCGGGACCTGTTCGAGGCGCCGACCGTGGCCGAACTGGCGGAACGTGCCGCCCGGCCCGCCGGTGCCGCCCGGCCCGCCCTCACGGCCGGTGAACGGCCCGCCGAACTGCCGCTGTCCCACGCGCAGCAGCGGCTGTGGGTCGTCCAGCAGATCGAGTGCGCCTCGGCCGCGTACAACTTCCCGCTGGTGATGCGGCTGCGAGGCTCCTTCGACCGGGCGGCGTGGCGGGCGGCCCTCGGCGATGTGACCGACCGGCACGAGGCGCTCCGCACGGTGTTCACCGAGCGCGCGGGCCAGGTGTACCAGCGGGTGCTGCCCGCCGGGCGGGCACACCCGCCGGTGGAGCACGTGCGGGCCGGTGAGGACGAGGTGGCCGGCATCGTCGACGCGGCCGTCAACCGTCCCTTCGACCTCTCGGCCGAGCTGCCGGTGCGGGTCACCGTCGTCGAGACCGGGCCCGCCGAGCACGTCGTGGTGATCCTGCTGCACCACATCACCACCGACGAGTGGTCGGACCGGCCGTTCCTGCGGGACCTGGCCGCCGCCTACGACGCCCGCCGGTCCGGCACGGCACCGCGGTGGCAGCCGCTGCCCGTCCAGTACGCCGACTACGCCCTGTGGCAGCGGCGGCTGCTCGGCGACCCCGCCGACCCGGAGAGCCTGGCCGCCCGCCAGCTGGACCACTGGCACCGGACCCTGGACGGCGCGCCCGAGGAACTGGAGCTTCCCGCGGACCGGCCCCGCCCGGCCCGCCCGTCCTTCACCGGAGCGGAACTGGCCGTCGAGTTCGACGCCGCGTCCCACCGGGGCCTGAAGCGGCTGGCCAAGGAGAGCGGCGCCAGCATGTTCATGGTGGTGCACGCGGCCGTCGCCGCCCTGCTCCACCGCATGGGCGCCGGTACGGACATCCCGCTCGGCTCGCCCATCGCCGGACGCGGCGACGAAGCCCTCGACGATCTGGTCGGCTTCTTCGTCAACACGCTCGTGCTGCGCACCGACGTCAGCGGTGACCCGGCCTTCACCGAGTTGCTCGCCCGGGTCCGGGACACCGATCTGGCCGCGTTCTCCCACGCGGACGTGCCGTTCGAGGCGGTGGTGGAGAAGCTCAACCCGACGCGCTCACCGGCCCGCAACCCGCTGTTCCAGGTCATGGTGGGCTACCACCACCGCACCGGCGGCGAAGGGCGGCCTGCCGGACTCGACGTCGTCCACGTGCCGTTCCGGATCCGCTCGGCCAAGTTCGACCTGGTCTTCAGCTTCACCGAGCGGGCACCGGCCGGGGGCGGGGCCGGCTCCCTGGGCTGCCGCCTGGAGTACGCCACCGAACTCTTCGACGCGGAAACGGCGGAGCGGCTCGGGGAGCGGCTGACGGCCCTCGTCGCCGCCGTCGCCGCCGCACCCGACCGGCCCCTCTCCGAGGTCCCCGTACTCGCCGACGACGAGCGGCACCTGGTCCTGGAGGCCTTCAACGCCACCGCCCGCGAGGTCGAGGACGCCTCGCTGCCCGTCCTGTTCGGCCGGCTCGTCGCCGAACAGCCGGACGCCGTCGCCGTCGTGGACCGGTCCGTGCGGGTCGGCTACGCCGAACTGGACGCCCGCGCCAACCGGATCGCCCGGCTGCTGGCCGCCCACGGGGCCGGTGCCGGGAGCGTGGTCGGTGTGGCCGTGCCCCGCTCGGCCGACATGATCGCCACGGTGCTCGCCGCCCTCAAGCTCGGTGCCGCGTTCCTGCCGCTGGACCTGGTCCACCCCGCCGACCGGCTCCGCTACATGATCGAGGACTCCGGGGCGGCCCTGGTGGTCGGCACCGAACCGGTGGCCGGGAAGATCCCCGGCGTCGCGGGCGTTCCCGTGATCCTGCTCGACGCCCCCGGGACCGTCACCGAGCTGGCCGGGCTGTCCCCCTCCGCGCCGGCCGGCCCCCCGGCCGGCCCGGAGGAGGCCGCGTACGTCATCTACACCTCCGGTTCCACCGGCCGCCCCAAGGGCGTCGTGGTCCCGCACGAGGGCATCCCCGGTCTCGTCGCCACGGCGGTGGACCGGATGGACCTCGAACGCGACAGCAGGGTCCTGCAGTTCGCCTCGATCGGCTTCGACGTCTTCGTGTTCGAGCTGTGCATGGCCTTGTGCCACGGCGGTCGGCTGGTGCTCGTCCCCGACGAGGCACGCGTCGCCGGGCCGGAACTCACCGGCTTCCTGGCGGAACAGCGCATCAGCCACATGATCCTGCCCCCGTCCCTGGTCTCCGCGCTGCCCGCCGGCTGTGAACTGCCCGAGGGCTCGACGGTCCTGGTGGGCACCGAGACCGTGCCGCCGGACCTCTTCGAACGGTTCGCCGCCACCGCCCATCTGATCTGCGCGTACGGACTGACCGAGGCCACCGTCAACTCGACCCTCTGGCGCTCCCGGCCGTCCCGGCGGACAGCCCTCCGGCCGGGCGGCCGGGTGCCGATCGGCGTCCCGGACCCCAACACGGTCTGCTACGTCCTGGACGACCGCCTCGCGCCCGTCCCCCCGGGCGTGGCCGGTGAGCTGTACGTGGCCGGGCGCGGCCTCGCCCGCGGCTACCTCGGCCGGCCCGGGCTGACCGCCGAGCGGTTCGTCGCCGACCCGTACGGCCCGCCCGGCGCCCGGATGTACCGCACCGGCGACCGCGCCCGCTGGCGCCGCGACGGCAACCTGGACTTCCTCGGCCGGGTCGACGACCAGGTCAAGATCCGGGGTTTCCGCGTCGAACTCGGCGAGATCGAGGCCGCGCTCGCCGCGCACCCCGCCGTCAGCCGGGCCGCCGTACTGCCCGCCCGTGACGGCGACATCGTCCGGCTGGTCGCCCATGTCGTCCCGGAGCCGGGCCGTGACCTGCCCGGCCGCGGCGGGCCCGACCCGCAGGAACTCCGCGCCCATGTGGCCGGGCTGCTGCCCGAGTACATGGTGCCCGCCCTCGTCATGCCGCTGGACGGCCCGCTGCCGCTCACCCCCAACGGCAAGCTGGACCACAAGGCGCTGCCCGCGCCCGACTGGTCCGCCATGGCCGGTGACACCCGCCCGGCCACCGCGACCCAGGCACGGCTGGCCGCGCTGTTCTGCGACATCCTCAGGCTGGAGCGGATCGGCGTCCACGACAACTTCTTCGCGCTGGGCGGCCATTCGATGGCGTCGATGCGGCTGCTGGGCCGGATCCGCGCCGAGTTCGGCGCGGAGCTGAGCATCCGCGACGTCTTCGACGCCCCGACCGTCGCCGGGATCGCCGCCAAGCTGCCGGGCGCGACCGCCGCCCGGCCGCCGCTGCGCCCCGCCGGACGGCCGGCGGGCGCCCCGCTGCCGGCCGCCCCCGTACAGCGGTGGCCGTGGACGTCGTACCGACGGCACGCCGGCTTCGACCACGCGCTGGCGCTGCGCCTGCCGGGCGGACTCGACACCGGCGCGCTCGCCGCGGCACTCGGCGACGTGGTGGCGCGGCACGAGCCGCTGCGCACCCGCTTCACCGAGCGCGACGGAGCCGTGCTGCGGCGCCCCGCCGAACCACCCGCGCTGGAGCGGGAACGGTGCGCCCGCCCGGACCCACGAATCGCCGAACTCGCCGCACAGGCCCCGGACCTCGGGCGGGAGGCCCCGCTGCGGGCACGGCTGCTCACCGGCACCGACGGAGCCCGGACCCTGCTGCTGACGATGCACCATCTCGCGGTGGACGAGTGGTCGGTGGTGCCCCTCCTCCGCGACCTCGCCACGGCGTACGAGGAGCGCGCGCACGGCCGCGAACCCGGCTGGCGGCCGCTGCCCGTGACCTACACGGACTACACCCGGTGGGCGCACGAGGTGCTCGGCGACCTCGCCGACCCGGGCAGCCCCGGCGGACGGCAACTGGCGTACTGGCGCCGGACCCTGGAGAACCTGCCGCGGAAGCCCGCGCTGCCCGCGGACCCGCCGTGTCCCGGCGGGTCCGGCAGCCCCGGCCACCGCGCCGAGTACGTCCCGTTCGTCCTCGACGAGCGGCTGCACGCCGACGTGGACCGGCTCGCCCGGGCCACCGGCACCAGCATGTTCATGGTCCTGCACTCGGCGCTGTCGGTCCTGCTCACCGCCCATGGCGCGGGCACCGACCTGCCGATCGGCACGATGGTCGCCGGCCGCACCGACGACCGGCTCGCCGACCTGGTCGGCTGCTTCGCCAACACCGTGATCCTGCGCACCGACACCGCGGGGGACCCAAGCTTCGCGGAACTGCTGTCCCGGGTGCGGGAGACGACACTCGCAGCCCTCGACCGGCAGGACGTCCCGTTCGACGCCGTCGTACGGGCGACGGGACTGCCGCCCGGGGGACCCCGGGTCATGGTGATCCACCACGAACAGGCACCGGCGGCGGAACTCACCGGCGGCATGGGGTCGCTGGAGGCCGTGCCGACCGGCTCGGCTGGGGCGGAGCTGACGCTCAGCTTCCACGAGCCGCGCGGCGACGGGCCGGTGCACTGCGCGCTGATCCACGCCACCGGGCTGCTCGGCCGGGCGAAGGCGGAGCGGCTGGCCGGAGAACTGCGGACACTGCTGCGCCGGGCGACCGCCGACCCGCGGCAGCCGCTCTCGGAACTGTTCACCGTTACGCCAGTGAGGAGTGGGAACGCATGACCAGCAACCCGTTCGAGGACCCGGAGGGCCGTTTCCTGGTCCTGGTCAACGACGAGAACCAGCATTCGCTGTGGCCGTCCTTCGCCGAGGTGCCGGCGGGGTGGCGGACCGTCTTCGGGGAGGACACGCGCGAGGCGTGCCTGGCCCATGTCGAGGCGCACTGGACCGATCTGCGGCCGGCCGGTCTCGTCGCCCGGCAGGAGGGCGGCCGGTGAGCGGACGCGGCGGCTGAGAGGCGGCCGGTGCGCGGCGGAGAGCCCCGGCCGCGGAGGGGGCCCCGGTGACCGCCGGGGTCCCCTCCGGTGCCGGTGCCGGTGCCGGCACGGACAGCGCGCCCGTCGGGCGGGCGCGGGAACGCGCCCGTCAGGAGGTGGCCGCTCCCTCCGTGACCGGCCGCGGGCCCGGACCGGGTTCCGCACCGGGGGCCGTGTCCGGGGCCGCTCCCGTGGTCGCGCCCGGCTCCGTGTCCGGGGCCGTGCCCGGGCATGCTGCCGGTTCCGTTCCCGGCTCCGCCGCCGATGCCGTTCCCGGTTCGCGGTCCGGCCCGAAGGCCGGTTCTGGGGCTGGTTCAGGCGCCGGCCCGTGGCCCGGCGTCGTTCCGGGCCTCACTCCTGGTTCCGTGTCGGATTCTGCTTCTGTTCCTGCTTCCGTTCCTGCTTCCGTTCCTGCTTCCGTTCCCGGTTCCGTTCCCGGTCCTGTTTCCGGTCCCGGTTCGGCCTTCGGGTCCCCGGCAGGGCGGCGGCTGTCGGACCACGCGGCCCAGAGCGCCGCGTAGCGCCCTCCCGCGGCCACCAGTGCGTCATGGGTGCCGGTTTCCACGACCCGGCCCTCGTCCAGGACGACGACCCGGTCGGCGGCCGCCGCCTGCGGCAGCCGGTGGGCCACCAGCAGCCCCGTACGGCCTTCGAGGGCCCGGAGGGCGGACGTCTCCAGCACCCGGGCGCCCGCGCTGCCCGCGTCCGCGGTGGCTTCGTCGAGGATCGCGACCGGCGCGCCCGCGAGCACGAGCCGCGCCAGGGCCAGATGCTGGGCCTGGGTCACGGTGAGCCGGTGCCCGCCCTCGCCGACCACCGTGCCGAGGCCCTCGGGCAGAGCCTCGGCCCAGGACAGCGCGCCGACGCGGTCCAGGGCGGCGCGCAGCTCCTCGTCGGCGGCCTCCGGCCGGGCGAGCCGCAGATCCTCCGCGAGCGGCCCCGCGAACACATGGACCTCCTGGCTGATCAGGGTCACCGTCCGCCGGATGCCGGCCGGACCCAGCTCCGCGGTGTCGACACCGCCGAGGGAGATCGTGCCGCCGGTCGGGCGGTGGATGCCGGCGATCAGCTTCGCCAGAGTGGTCTTCCCCGCGCCGCTCGCGCCGACCAGGGCGACCCGTTCCCCGTCGCGGACCGTCAGACCGACCTCGCGCAGCACCGGGTGCCCGGGGACGTACGCGTGGTTCAGGGCGTCGACCCGGACCGAGCCGTCCGCCGGACCGGCGGGCCGTTCGGGCTCCTGCTCGGGCGGCAGGTCCGACACACCGACCAGTCGGGCCAGGCTCGCGCCGGCGGACTGCGCGTCGTCGATGAGGAAGAGCGCGGCGTTGATCGGGTTGAACAGACTGTGGAAGTAGAGCGCCGCCGCGGTCGCCGTCCCGATGCTCACGGAGCCGTTGCCGACCAGGAGGAACCCGGTGACCAGGACGGAGGCGAGCCCCACGAACTCGGCGAGATTGAGCCGCGAGAAGAACCCCGTCACCAGGTGGATGCCGCGCAGCGCGATGTCGGCGGCCCGCTGCGAGCGCTGCTCCAGCAGCTCGGTGTGCCGGTCGTGCAGCCGGTAGGCGCGCACCGTCCGGACCCCGCCGATGCTGTCCAGCAGCTGGTGCTGGAGGGCGCCGGTCGCCACCCGGTGCTCGGCGTACACGGGGGTGGCGCGCGGGATGTACCACCGCACGGTGAGCACGTGGACCGGCACGACGGGCAGGACGGCGACCAGGAAACGCCAGTCCAGCACGGCGAACCCGACCAGCGTCAGCGCGATGGTCAGCAGGGCGCGGCTGAATTCCGGCAGCGCCTGCCGCACCCCCTTCGTGACCACGGCCACGTCACCGGTCACCCGGGAGGTCAGATCGCCGGAGCCGGCCTGCTCGACGCGTTCCAGCGGCAGCCGCAGGGCGCGCTCGATGAACCGCTCCCGCACGCTCGCGAGGACGGTCTCGCCGAGCCGCGCGACCAGCGAGGTGCCGATCGCGGTCGCCACGCCCCGGGCCACCGCCACCGCGAGAAGGAGGACCATGGGCAGCGTCAGCGCCTCGGGACCGCGCCGCTCGACGACCAGGTCGACGATGTGCCCGAGCAGCGGGGCGGTCAGCAGGCCGGTCCCGGTCCCGGCGACGAGGACGGTCACCGCGGACAGCGCCAGCAGGCGGTGCCGGCGCAGCAGCGCGCGGACGACGGCGAAGGTCCGGGCGCCGGTGGCGATCGGCAGCAACGGGCGGTCGGGCGCGCTGGTTCCGCTCATCGTCCGTCCTTTGTCGTCCGTCCCGGCGGTGCCGGTTCCTTCCGGGCGGCTTCCCGCCGGGCCGGCGGCTGTCGGATCCGTAGCGGTCATGTCAGCACCACCGAGCGGTAGGCCTCGTCCGTGGCGACGAGGTCGGGATGGCGGCCGTCGGCGGTCACGGCGCCGCCGTCCAGGACCACGACCCGGTCGGTCGTGGCGAGCAGCGCGGGGCTGGTGGTCACCAGGATCGTGGTGCGGCCGCGGCGCAGCTCCCCGAGGCGGGCGGCGATGCGGGACTCGGTGACCGTGTCGACGGCCGTGGTCGGGTCGTGGACGACGAGCACCGGCGGGTCGGCGGCGAGCGCCCGGGCGAGCGCGACCCGCTGCCGCTGCCCGCCCGACAGCGAACGCCCGCGCTCGGTCAGGACGGTGTCCACCCCGTCGGGCAGGCTGCGGGCGACGTCGTCCGCCGCCGAGGCCGCCAGGGCCGGACCGGCGCCGTCCGCGGCGCCGTCCGCACCGGCCGGCACCCGGGCCCGTACGTTGTCCAGCAGGCTGCTCTCGAACAGATCCGCGTCGTGGTGCGCGACGAGGATCGCGCGGCGTACGTCGACGGGGTCCAGCCCGGTCAGCGGTACGCCGTCGAGTTCGACCGATCCCTCGGCGGGGTCGGTCTCCCGGCCCAGGCAGAGCAGCAGGTCGGCCGCCGCTGCCGGGTCCCCGGTCACGATGCCGACCAGGCTGCCGGGCTCGATGCGGAGATCCGCCCCGCGGAGGGCGCCGTGGGTGACGCCGCGGAGCCGGAGCCCGCCGGCGACCGGATCGGGCAGCGCCTGCGGTCCCGGGGTGACGGCGGGGGAGGAGGCGAGCACCTCGGCGATCCGGGCGGCCGAGGCGCGGCCCTGGGCGAACTCGCCGCTGAAGAAGGTGAGGAGCTGGAACGGCCCGAGGAGGAACTGCGCGAGTCCGACCGCCGCCACCAGGTCCCCGACGCTGATCCTGCCGCGCATCGCCAGATGCGCGCCGACCAGGCCGATGACCACGATGAAGATCCCGGTCAGGGCGAGGATCGCGCCGTCGTGCCAGGCCCGGCTCCGGGCGGCCCGCAGCGCGGCGGCCAGCGAGTCACGGCTCGTCAGCCGGTACCGCGACACGGCGGCGGGTTCGGCGCCGATCCCCTTGAGCACGCGCAGTCCCGCCACCAGGTCGGCGGCGACGCCGGAGGCGTGCGCGGCGTGTTCCTGCTCGGCCTCGCTGCGCCGTTCGAGCGGACGGCTGATCCGGTGCCCGAGCCAGAGCAGCGGCGGGATGCCGAGGAGGACGAGCAGACCGAGCGGCACCGAGATGCGCAGCAGCACCACCGCGCTGACGGCCAGTCCGGCGACCGCCGCCATGCCGAACGGCAGGACGGCCGGGACCGCGCCCACGCGTTTGGCGTCTGCGGTGGCGATGGTGGTCAGCGCCCCCGGGAGGCGGCCCGCGTCGGCCCCGCCGCGCGGATCGAGGATCCGGGCGCCGAGGTCGAGACGCATCCGGTGCGCGGCCTGCTCGCCTGCGCGTTCACTGATCCTGGCCGCGGTCCGGTAGCACGTGGACAGGACGAAGAAGAGGACGGCGAGCACCAGCGTCCAGCGCAGCAGCGCGCCGGCGGATCCGGTCGCCACCGCCTCGTCGACGACCACGCCGATGACGACGGGGACCATCGCCTCGCAGCCCTGGTGCGCCATGCCGAGGAGCGAGGCTCCCGCGACCCGGCGACGCTGGCCGCCGATGGCCCTCCGGAGGACATCGCCCCCGGCTGGACTTCCGTCGAGCATCCGCTACCTCCGCCGAGACCGTCGATGAGCCGGACCACCGGCGGGCCGGGTCCGGCCCGCCGGCTCCGCTGTCCTGTTGTTGCACCGCGCCCTGTCACCGCGCCCTGTCACCGCGCCCTGTCACCGCGCCCTGCCACCGAACTCGACCACCGAACTCGACCACCGAACTCGACCACCGAACTCGACCACCGAACTCGACCACCGAACTCGACCACCGAACTCGACCACAGCACTTGATCACAGCACTTGATCACCACGTGTCACCGCGGCTGCCACCGCACCTGTCGGCGACGGCCGTTCACCGCGCGGCGGGCGCGTGCCGGGGTGCCGATGCCGCCCGAGGTGCCGCGGGGTGTGCGCCCGGAGTTCCTCAAGTGCCGGACGTGGCGCGGGCGCTGTCGGTGCCGCCGGTGCGTCGGACGTCCCGGCGGTGCCGTCGCGCGGTCCCGGTGCGGACCGGAACGGGCGTTGACCCTCCGTTACGGATTCGGTTAGCCTAACCTAACTACGCACTTCGCGCGAGATCGCGCCGCGTCGTCGGGTGGGGGGAGGGTCCTTGTTGTCGGTCGACGCGAAGGCGGCACCCACGAGCGCGGTGAAGGGCGCCCCGCCGCCGCCCGCGCGCCGGGCCGCCGCGGTCTCGCTGCGCGGGCTGGGGCTGCTCGCCGCGCTCGCGGTGCTGGTCCTCGTCGCGCTGCTCAGCGTGTGGGTGGGGACGCGGGGAATCCCGTTCACCTCGACCTGGCACGTGCTGTGGCACGACGACGGGTCGAAGGCCGCCGTCATCATCCACGACTACCGCGTCCCCCGCACCGTCCTCGGACTCCTGGTCGGGGTGGCGCTCGGGCTGTCGGGCGCCCTGATGCAGGCGCTGACACGCAATCCGCTCGCCGACCCCGGTCTGCTCGGCGTCAGCCTGGGCGCCTCGGCCGGAGTGGTCGTGGCCATCGCGTTCCTGGGGGTGGCGTCGGTCCTCGGCTACGTGTGGTTCGCCTTCCTCGGCGCGGCGCTCGCGTCGGCCGCCGTGTACCTGCTCGGTTCGGCCGGGCGCACGCCGGCGACACCGGAGCGGCTGGTGGTCGCGGGAGCCGCGGTGACGGCCGTGCTCTACGCGTTCAACTCGGCGGTGCTGCTGCTCGATCCGGAGGCGTTCGACTCCTTCCGGTTCTGGACCGTGGGCACGCTCGCCGGCCGCACCGCCGACGTCGTGTACGTGATCCTTCCCTTCGTCGCCGCCGGCCTGGTGATCACCCTGGCGCTGGCCCGCCCGCTGAACGCTCTCGCCCTGGGCGACCAGGTCGGCAAGGCGCTCGGCGTCCGCGTCGGCCGCACCCGGGTGCTCGGCGCGGTCGCGGTGATGCTGCTGTGCGGCGCGGCCACCGCCGCCGCCGGGCCGATCGGCTTCGTCGGCCTCGCGGTGCCCCATGCGGCCCGCTTCCTGACCGGACCCGACCAGCGCTGGGTGCTCGCGTACTCGACGGTGCTCGCCCCGGTGCTGCTGCTCGGCGCCGACGTGCTGGGCCGGGTCCTCGGCTCGCCGGGCGAGGTGCAGGCCGGTATCGTCACCGCCTTCCTCGGCACGCCGCTGTTCATCGCGCTGTGCCGTCGCCGGAAGCTGGTCATGCTGTGAGCTGCCCCGGGGACGTCCGCCCCGCACCGGACGGCCGGACCACCGGGACCGCGGACGTCCGTGCCGTCGGAGGCATCGTCGTACGGACCCGGGGCGGCGGGCTGTCCCTGCGCGTCCCGGCCCGCGCGCTCGTCGTGTCGGTGGCGCTGCTGGCCGTGCTCGTGGTGGTCGCCGGGATCACGCTGACCACCGGGGACTTCGACCTGACCGTCCCGGAGGTGCTCCGCGCGCTGGCCGGGAACGGCTCGGGCGGCGCCGACTTCGTCGTCAACACCGTCCGCCTCCCGCGGCTGCTGACCGCGCTCTTCGTCGGAGCGGCCCTGGCGGTCAGCGGGGCGATCCTGCAGAGCCTCTCGGGCAACTCGCTCGGCAGCCCGGACATCATCGGCTTCACCAACGGCGCGGCGACCGGCGCGCTGCTCGTCATCATCGTGCTGCACGGCGACATGACCGAGATCGCGCTCGGGGCACTGGCCGGCGGGCTGGCGACCGCCGTGGCGGTCTACCTGCTGGTGTTCTCCGGCGGCCTGCACGGATTCCGGCTCGTCGTCGTCGGGATCGGCGTGAGCGCCCTGCTGCTCGCCGTCAACCAGTATCTGATCACCCGGACGAGTCTCGAGGACGCCCTGGAGGCCCAGGCCTGGCTCATAGGCAGCCTGAACAGCCGTGGCTGGGAACAGGCGAACGGGGCCGTGATCGCCGTCGCGGTCCTGTTCCCCTTCGCGTTCCGGTACGCCCGCAGGATGTCGATGCTGGAGATGGGCGCCGACACGGCGCGGGCGCTCGGCGTGCGCGTGGAACGCACCCGGCTGGTGCTGCTCGTCGTCAGCGTCGCACTGGCCGCCTGCGCCACGGCGACGACGGGCCCGATCTGGTTCGTCGCGCTGGCCGCCCCCCAGCTCGCCCGCAGGCTGACCCGCCACTCCGGCCCCGGACTCGCCCCGGCCGCCCTGATGGGCGCCGTCCTGCTGGCCGTGAGCGATCTCGCGGTACAGCGGCTCTTCTCCCCCGCGATCGTCCCGGTGGGTACGGCGACCGGCACCATCGGCGGTCTCTACCTCATCTGGCTGCTGGTCACCGAGTCCCGGAAGAGCCGCGCATGACCGAACCGACGCGTCCGACGGCCCGGCTGCGGGCCGAACACCTGACCCTGGCCTACGACCGGCGGACCGTGGCCACCGATCTCTCGGTCGCCGTCCCCGACGGTTCGTTCACCGTGATCCTCGGCCCGAACGCCTGCGGGAAGTCCACCCTGCTCAAGGCCCTCGCCCGGATGATCACACCGAAGGCCGGAGCAGTGCGCCTGGACGGCGCCCCCGTCTCCTCCTACCGGCCGCGCGACCTCGCCCGCAGACTCGGCCTCCTCCCGCAGAGCTCCACCGCGCCGGCCGGCATCACGGTCGGGGACCTGGTGGCACGCGGCCGCTATCCGCACCAGCGCATGCTCAAGCAGTGGTCGGTCGAGGACCAGGCCGCGGTGACCGGGGCGATGCGGCAGACCCATGTCCTGGAGCTGGCCGACCGGCCCGTCGAGGACCTCTCCGGCGGCCAGCGGCAGCGCGTGTGGCTGGCCATGGTGCTGGCCCAGCAGACCGGCATCCTGCTCCTGGACGAGCCGACCACCTTCCTCGACATCGCCCACCAGGTCGAGGTCCTCGACCTGTGCGCCGACCTGCACGCGCGGAAGGGGCACACGATCGTCGCGGTGCTGCACGACCTCAACCAGGCCTGCCGTTACGCCACTCACCTCGTCGTGATGAGGCCCGGCGGCACCGTCGCGGCCGAGGGCCACCCGTCCGCGGTCATGACCGCGGAGCTGATCGAGGACGTGTTCGGCCTGCCGTGCCGGATCATCGACGACCCGGAGACCGGCACTCCGCTGATGGTGCCCGCGGCCCCCCGGCGCCCCGCCGCGGCCGGCGACGCCGCCGTCGCGCACACCCCCTAGGGAGGCACCGACCGTGCTCTGCACGAGGCTGACGAACGCCAACATCCTCACCATGGACCCGGACCACCCCGTCGCCCACGACCTGGGCGTCTGGCGGGGCCGGATCGTGGGCCTGGACGAGGCGGTCACCGGGCTGCCCGCCCGGGAGACCGTCGACCTCCAGGGCGCGACCGTGCTGCCCGGGTTCATCGACAGCCATGTCCACCTCGCCTGGACGGGGCTGAAGGCCGCCGAACCGAGCGTCGCCCCCTGCGAGCGCGCCGAGGACGTGCTCGCCGTGGTGGAGCGGGCCGCCCTGCGCAAGGACCCCGGCGCCTGGGTGAGCCTGGCCGGATACGACCAGCGGTCCCTGGGCCGCCATCTCACCGCCGCCGAACTCGACCGGGCCGCCCACGGACGCCGGGTGTACCTGACGCACGACTCCGGGCACGCCTGCGTCGTCAACAGCGCCGTCCTGGACCTGCTGCCCGACGGCGTGCCGCACGAGAACGGTTGTCTCGCCGAGGCCGCCATGGGCGCCGCCCGGCAGCTGCGCCTTCCGTACTCCCAGGACGAGCTGGCCGACGCGATCGCGCACGCCGCCGGAGTCTGCCGCGCGGAAGGGGTCACGGCCTGCGCCGAAGCGGGGATCGGCGGCGCCCTCTTCGGCCACACCCCGGTCGAACTGGGCGCCTACCAACTGGTACGGGAGCAGGGCCGGCTGCCGCTGCGGGTCCGGCTCATGGTGGCCGCCGACGCGCTGCGGCCGGTCGGCGCCCACCCGGACGACGGCATTCCGCGCGCCCTCGGCCTCGGCCTGCGCACCGGGTTCGGCGACGACCGGCTCTCCGTCGGCGCGCTCAAGATCTGGACCGACGGCGGCATGATGGCCCGCACCGCCGCGCTGAGCGCCCCGTACCAGGGCCTGGAGCACGCCGGGCAGTTGCAGGACGATCCGGAGCGCATCACCC
This sequence comes from Streptomyces lycii, assembly GCF_009735685.1. Lineage (GTDB taxonomy): Bacteria > Actinomycetota > Actinomycetes > Streptomycetales > Streptomycetaceae > Streptomyces > Streptomyces lycii. The sequence continues at coordinate 47,982 of NZ_WHPN01000347.1, forward strand.
GGGCGATCGTGGACGGCCACCTCGCCGGATGGCAGCTCGCCGTCCACGCCATCGGCGACCGCGCCGCCGACCTCGTCCTGGACGCCCTGGAGCTGGCCCGGCGCCTGCGCCCGCGCCCGGACGCGCGGCACCGCGTCGAGCACGCCGGGCTGATCCGGCCGGACCAGCTGCCGCGCCTCGCGGCACTCGGCGCGATCGCCGTCGTCCAGCCGAACTTCCTGCGCTCCTTCGGCGACGACTACGCGTCGGTCATGGGCGAGGACAGGGCGCCGTGGCTGTACCGGGGGAGGGGCTTCCTGGACCACGGCATCACCCTGGTGGGCAGCTCCGACCGTCCCGTCACCGACGGATCGCCGCTGCGGGCCGTGCAGTTCATGGTGGAGCGGGCCTCCGCCACCGGACGGGTGATCGGCCCGGACGAGGGCGTCACGGTGGAGGAGGCCCTGCGCGCGTACACCGTGAACGGAGCCTTCGCCTGCCGCCTGGACGACAGCCTGGGCACGCTCACCCCCGGCAAGCGCGCCGATCTGGTGGTGCTGGGGGACGACCCGCGGCGCGTCGGCCCGGCACGCATCGGGGACATCGAGGTGGTCGCGACGTACGTCGACGGCCGGGAGGACGGGAAGTGGACACCGTGAACGCACGGAGGGACGGCGTCGGACGCTACGCGCACCTGTGGCAGGACGGATCCTCCTACCCGCACCGGTGGGTCATCTGGACCACCGCCGCCGAGACCATGGTCTTCGACCGGGCGGACAACCGCCCCGTGGACATCGACGGCGAGGAGGCACTGCGCGAGGTGTTGCGCAGGATGCGCGAGGCGGGAGCGCCGGAGTGCGACACCTACCCGGGGCGGCCCTGCGCGTAGCCCGGCCGGCCCGGCCTGCGGTGTCCGCCCGGGCATCGGGAACGCCCTCGCGCCCCAGCCGTACGGCGCCGCGCCCCAGCCGTACGGCGCCGCGCCCCTGCCCGTTCGCCCCCGGCCGCCGGACCGGCGGACCGTCCGCCGCCCGGAGTGGAAGGCCGTCCGGGGGTAGGAGAGGATGTGGCAGCTTGGGCCGATCGGCCCGGGACGGGACCGCGTTGGCGTCCCGGCCGGACCGTCCGCGAAACGACGAGGAGCGGGAAAGGTGTTGTCGGGCACGGGGGCTGAACCGGGACGGGCCGGTCCGGGACAGGTCGTGGCGGGACGCTACCGGCTGCTGGAACGGATAGGCAGCGGCGGCATGGGATCCGTCTGGCTGGCCGAGGACCCGGTCCTCGGCAGGCGGGTGGCGCTGAAGAAGATGCACGCGCCGCCCGGGGTGAACAGCCGTGCGGAGGCCACGGCGTACGAGCGGATGCGGCGGGAGGCGCGCAGCGTCGCCCGGATCAGCCATCCGAACGTGGTGGCGGTGCACGACGTCGCCGACCACGAGGGGCTGCCGTGCATCGTCATGGAGTACGTCCCCTCCCGCACCCTCGGCGAAGTGCTGGACGAGCACGGCCCGGTGACCGCGGACGAGGCCGTACGGATCGGCCGGGGCATGATCGGCGCGCTGCGGGCGGCCCACGCCGCGGGCGTCCTCCACCGGGACGTGAAACCGGGCAACGTGCTGCTCGGCACCGACGGCCGCGTGGTCCTGACCGACTTCGGCATCGCGACGACCACCGACACCATGACGCTCACCCGGACCGGCGAAGTCATCGGCTCCATGGACTACCTGGCGCCCGAGCGCCTCCGGGGCGGACCGCCCGCCGCCGCGTCCGACCTGTGGGCGCTCGGCGCCACGCTCTACGAAGCGGTCGAGGGCCGCACACCGTTCCACCGCGACACGGCCATGGCGACGGCCTACGCCATCTGCGCCGACCCGCCGCGCCCGCCCGCCCGCGACACACCGCTGGGCCCGCTCATCGAGCACCTGCTCGCCAAGGACCCCGCGAACCGGCCGTCCGGCGAGGACGTCGAACTGTGGCTGCGGGCCCGCGCGACGCCCGGTGCCGCTCCGTTCGCCACCACGCCGCGGATCGCCACCACACCGCGGAACCCGCCGGCAGCGGACCGCGGCCGCACGGTGGCGGCCGCCGGTACGGCCCCGCGGCGCCGCACCGCCCGGCGCCGGGCCGTACTGGCGGCCACCGCCGTGCTGCTGGCCGGGGCTGCCGCGGCCGGGATCGCCGTCGTGGCACAGGACTGGGGCGACGGCGCCCGCCCGGAGACGTCGCCCACCGCCGCACCGAGCCGGGACACCGCGCCCGTGTCGCCGCTCCCGGAGGGCTACCACTTCGAGGAGGAGAAGGAGTCCGGCCTCTCCGTGCCCGTCCCGGACGGCTGGCGTCCCGCGGACACCGCCGACAGCGACCTCGCGTACACCGGGCCGGAGGGCCTGGCCGGCCTGCGCGTCAGCCTCGGCGACCTGGCCGCGTCGGACCAGCTCCAGCGCTGGAAGGACGACCGGGAGCGGTCCATCGGGGCGGGGAAGCTCCCCGGGTACGGCGAGCTGCGCATGCAGCGCACGACGTACCGCGGCATGCCCGCCGCGGTCTGGGAGTTCACCTTCCGGGGCCGGGCACGCGAATTCCGGGCCGTGTACCTGGGCTTCGGCGAACCGGGGGGCAAGGAGTACGCCCTGTATCTCTCCGCACCGAGCACCGAATGGGACCGCCACCGGGAGGTCTTCGACGTGGTGCGCCAGAACATCAGGATCAAGGGAGCGGACACGCCCGGCGGTTCGCAGAGGCCGCCCTCCTAGCGGGCCTCGCGCGCAAGCCCGCGCGTGGTCAGCGCGCACCGAACAGCGGCTGCGCCACCGATGGCGGCAGGGAGGCGGCGAGCACCACGCCCGACGCGGCGGCGTACGAGGAGGCGCGCTCGGCGACGAAGAACGGCGCGAGGGCCGCCACGGCACCCTGGTAGACGTCCACACAGGCATGTCCGGCTGACAGCAGGACGACCGGCTTGTTCCACGGCATCGGGCCAGGGTCTTGTTCCACGGCATCGGGCCATCGTCGCCGCGGGCACCGGGGTCGCCTTTCGATAAACTGCCAACCAATGCCCAGGATCCGCCATGTGCCCGCCGCGCCGACCCGCGCGCGGCAACTGGCCTCCGGCGGCCCGATCAGCGCCCACCGCCACGACGACCACCAGATCGTCTACGCCGCCCGGGGAGTCCTGGCCGTCACGACCGACGCGGGCTCCTGGATCGCCCCGGCCACCCGCGCCATCTGGGTCCCGGCCGGCGCCGTGCACGCGCACCAGGCCCACGGCGAGCTGGAACTGCACCTGGTCGGCCTGCCCACGAGCGAGAATCCGCTCACGCTGGACGAGCCCGCCGTGCTGTCGGTCAGCCCGCTGCTGCGCGAGCTGATCCTCGCCCACACCCGGACCCCGTACCGCGACGGCCCCGAACAGCGGCGGCTGCGGGCCGTACTGCTGGACCAGCTGCGCGTCTCCGCCCGGCAGCCGCTGCACCTGCCCATCCCCAGCGCCCCGCAGCTGCGGGCACTGTGGGACATCCTGCGGAACGATCCGGCCGACAACCGCACCCTGGCCGCGCTGGGCGGACAGGTCGGAGCGAGCAGCCGGACCCTGTCCCGGCTGTTCAGAGCCGACCTGGGCATGACGTTCCCGCAGTGGCGCACCCAACTGCGCCTGCACCACGCCCTGATCCTGCTGGCGGAGAACACCCCGGTGACCGCGGTGGCCCACCGGTGCGGCTGGTCCTCCGCCAGCGCCTTCATCGACGTCTTCCGCCGCACCTTCGGACACACGCCGGGGAACGCGCCCGGCAACCGGCGGCGGGATCCGCCCGGCACCCGGCCGGGACGTACGGGACCCGCCGCACCCTCGCGGTGAGCCACACGCCGTGGCGGTGCACGCGCCGATGCGGGCCGCCCGCGGCCGCCGCGGCGGAGGGACCGGCAGCGGTCAGACCCGCTCCAGCGGCCGGTGCGGTCCGTCCGGGAGCCCCACCGCGATCCGGTCGCCGGGACGCACGACGCCGCCGTCCCTGACGACACTCATGACGCCGGCCCTGCGCACGGTGTTCCCGGCCTCGTCGCGGCCGACGACCTGCTTCAGCAGCCCGTCCCTGAAGGCGTCGATCTGCAGGCAGGGGTTGCGCAGCCCGGTCACCTCCACCACGGCGTCGTCGCCGATGCGCAGCACGGTGCCGGCGGGCAGGCCGAGCAGGTCGACGCCGCGGGTGGTGATGTTCTCCCCGAGTTCCCCGGCGGCGACCCGGAATCCGGCCGCGCCCAGCTCGGCGAAGAGTTCCTCGTGGATGAGGTGGACCTGCCGCAGGTTCGGCTGCGTGGGGTCCTTGGCCATGCGTGAGCGGTGCTTGACGGTCACCCCCGCGTGGACGTCCCCCTCCACGCCGAGACCGGCGAGCAGGGTGACGCTCTCCCGGTTCGGCTTGGTGAAGGCGTACGTGGCGTTGCTGCTGACCGCCGTGACCGTTCCGTTCATGCTCGGGCCCTCCTCGCGCGGCGACATCCCGTTCGGACATCCCAGCTTCCCACCCGCCGGCCGGCGCCGCCCCGCCGCCGCGGACGGGCCGTCTCTCCCGGTCCGCCCATGCCCACTACTCACTGCAATTTCATCTTACGATATGAAATGTTGTCAGGATTACCTTGTGTCAACACCCGGTTTCCTGTTGTGATCTCGGCGGCCCGGCGGAGCACCACTCCAGCGGCCATGGCCCGGAGAACGACCTCTCCGCGGGTCATCGACATGTTCACATCCGGGGGGATCCACGCCCATGAGGCGCGACGAGAACACATCAACCGACGTCCGGCACCTGCACACACTCGGTCCGCACGGAACCAACCTGGAAGCCGCGTCCCACGCATGGCTCCGCAGGCGCGGCATCGACGGAACCGTCGAACTGCACGCCTCCATCGAGTCGGCCCTCGAGGCCGTCCCCGCCGACGGGAAGCACGCCCTGACGGCGTGTGCCGTCTATCCGGCGCTGCACACCCTGGTCTTCGGCAACCTGCACCGGCTGCGGATGATCGACAGCTTCGTCATGCCGACCCACAACATGGTGCTCGCCAGCGCGGGACCGGCGGAACCGCGCACCGTCGCCTCGCACCCCGCGCCCAGGGGACTCGTCCCCGCCGGCGCCGAGGTGCGCGAGGTGCTGAGCAACTCCCAGGCCGCTCTCGACTGCGCCCACGGCGAGGTCGACGGCTGCGTCACCACGCTCGTCGCCGCGCACAACCACGGCCTGCGGGTGCTGCGCGACTTCGGGCCGGTGCCCATGGTCTTCACGGTGCACCAGGTCGGACCCGGGACCCACTCCGGGCCGGAGCCGGCCGGCGACGCGGGACGGGCCGAGGAGGCGGAACGGGCGGAACGGGCCGCCGCCGAGCTGGAGGCGGCGCTGTGACCGCCCGGGCCCCCGTCCCCGCGAACGTCCTCGGCGACGCCGCGGAACTGGACCGCTCCCTGGTCCCCAAGGTCAACCGGTTCCGCGCCCGGCAGGCCGGCGACGGCACGGTGGCCGCGCCGGGACCGGACGACGACGCGCTGCTGGCGGCCGTCCGGGACGAGGCCTGCGACTGGTACGGCCGCCACGGCCTCGCCCACCAGGCCGACGCGCTGGCCCGGGACATCGACGAATGGCGCGCCGCCGGCCTGGACACACCGCCGCACTTCGCCCGCTCCCGCGACGCGCTGCTCCCTCCCGAGGACGGTTCGCCGGTCTTCTTCCTCGCCCCGCTGCGCAGCACCAACAGCGTGCCGCCCGTCGGCAAGCGGCTGGAGTGCTTCTACGCGCTGCGCAAGGAGCCCGCGGCCCTGCCGGAGCTGGCGGTCACCCACCCGCATCCGAAGAACAACTGCCAGTCGCTGCTGCTCGTCACGGGCAGCGAGGGCGTCGCGCACGGCAACTGCCTGGTCTTCTTCCCGGAGAACGTGGCGTCGCACGACAAGATCCGCGAGCAGCCGTACGCCATGTTCTTCTACAACAAGATGCGGAAGATCCATGAAACGTACGCGCTGCCCGGGGCCGAGGCCGTCCTGACCGCGGACTCCGTGCCCCGCGCCTCCACCGGCCTGGCGCCCGGCGTGTGCTTCGAGGCGCGCGCGATCTGGGGCTACCTGCACGACTCCATGCACTACCAGGGCCTGTGGCCGTTCGACCAGAACATCTCGCTCAAGATGAACTGGTTCGTCGGCCTCCTGGAAGAGATCAAGGTCGACGCGAAGACCGTGCTCGCCTGCGCGGACGGCGGGATCCCGTACGCCGAGCAGCAGATCGACATGATCCTGCTGGAGCGGGTCTTCCGCTACCCGCAGGCGGACGACGCCACCCGCAACTTCGACTCCGGCACCGGTGTCTTCCTCTACACCTGGCTGCGGGAACACGGCGCGCTGACCGGCTCCCCGGACGGCGGGGGACTGCTGCGGCTCGACCGGGGCCGGGCGGTGGCGGCACTGCGCGACTACGTCGCCGCGGTGGAGAAGCTGGAGGCGGACATCGGCACCGACGACGAGTACCGGGCGGCGGCCCGCGCCATGGTCCGCGAGTACCTTCCCGAGGGGGAGGAGAAGCAGCGCTACCGGTTCACCGACGACCAGCGGACGCTGCTGCGCGCCAAGCAGGGACTGGCCCGGCTGCCGGCGCTCCGCTTCGCCCGGGCCGAGTGGTGACCGGAAGCCACCCGGCGCGACGGCAGGGCGGGCCCCTCCTGGTGCCCGCCCTGTCCGTGCTCATGGTCATCCTGCTCGCCGCCGGCTGGCTGCTCTCCGGGCGCCTGGTCAGCGGCGCGCCCCCGCTCGCGGTGGCCGCGGGACGCACGGCGGCCGCCTTCGTGACGCTCGCCGTCGTCGCCGCCCTGCGCCCGGGGGCGTGGTCCGGTGTCCGCACCGCGGCCCGCCGCCCCCGGGCCGTGGTCCTGCTGGCCTTCCTCGGCTTCTTCGCGTACTACACCGGAACGCTTCTCGGCATCGGCCGGATCGGGGCATCCCGCGTCGGGCTGATCGTCTCCCTGCTGCCGTGCGTCACCTTCCTGATCGGCATCGCGGCCTACCGGGAGCGGTCCTCCGTCCGCAAGGCCGCGGGCACCGCCCTGGCCGTCACCGCGGCCCTCGGCTACGGATTCGTGGACGGCGGCGCCGCCGGGCCGGCCTCGGCGGGCGGGGACGCCCTGCTGACCGGCGGCCTCTTCGCGTTCGGCGGTACGGTCACCTACGCGCTCTACGGTTACGTCTACCGGCAGCGGATGGCCGATCTCCCGCCGCTCGCCGCCCTGCCCGCGATCACCGGCGCGGGCACCGTGATGCTGGGGCTCGCCGTCGCGCTGTTCGTACCGCTCACCGGGGTGACCGCCGCCGACTGGGGCGGGATCCTGCTGCTCGGCGCCGTACTCACCGCCCCGGTCTTCCTGATCTCGCACGAACTGATCCTGCGCAAGGGGCCGCTGTTCACCTCGGCCGTGGCGCTGGTCGTGCCGTTCCTGATCCGGCTGGGGGAGTGGGCCCTCGGCTGGGCCGGGCCGCCCGGACCGGCCGCGCTCGCCCTCATCTGCCTCTGCTCGGCCGGGGTGTGGCTGACGGTGGGCGGAAGGCGTCCGGCGGCGCCCGCCGCGGCTGCCGCCGCTCCCGCGCCGGCCGATGCCCGACGCACGCAAGGAGCACCGTGAACCCTCGCCCGAGCCCCCCTCCCACCGTCGTCCTGGTGTATCAACGGGTCTCTCTGCCCTGGGTCTTCGACAGCGCCCGGCGGGCCGGTATCCGGATCGTCCTGGTACCCCGGCCCGACGAGCGGCCCGGCCCGGAGCAGCTGCCGCCCGCCGTGGTGGACGTCCTGCCGCTGGACTGGGAGAACGACCCGGCGGACGCGCTGGCCGCGCTGCGGCGGCGGCACCGGGAGGCCCCGTTCGACGGCATCACCACGCTCTACGACCCGGCCGTGCCGTTCGTCGCCGAGGCCGCCGAGGCCCTCGGGCTGCCCGGTGTCGGCCGGGACACCGCGCTCGCGGCACAGGACAAGCGGATCATGCGGGAGCGGCTGGCCGCCGCCGGGCTCAACGTCCCGCGCTTCGTCCGGCTGGACGGCGACGCGCCGGGCACGGACGTCCCGGGGCTGGACTTTCCCGTGGTCGTCAAACCGGCTCAGGGCTTCTCCAGCCTCGGCGTGATGAAGGCCGGGACCCGGGCGGAGCTGAAGGGCGTCGTCGACGAGGTGCGGCGGGTCAGCGCGGGCAGGCCCGGCCGGGCCGGGGGCGGCCTCATCGTGGAGGAGTTCCTGGACGGCCCGGAGTACGCGGTCGAATCCCTCGCCCACCGCGGCCGGGTCCAGGTGCTGTCCATCGGCTACAAGGGCGAGCCCGAGGGGCCGCACTTCGAGGAGAGCGTCTACCGGGCCCCGGCCGGACTGCCGGGCGGCGTTGAGGAGGCGGTCCGGCGCGAGGTGATCGCCGCGCACGCCGCGCTGGGCGTCACGGACGGCCCCACCCACACGGAGCTGAGGCTCCGCGGCGGCACCCGGCCCCATCTGCTGGAGATGGGCGCCCGCATCGGGGGCTCCGGCGTCTCCCAGTACATCGCCCACCGGGTGACGGGGATCGACCTCGCGGCCGACGCCCTGCGGATCGCGGCCGGGCTGCCGCCGGAGTCCTTCGAGGCCGGCCGTGATCCCCGCGCCGTCGGCGCCGCGGCGAACTACATCGTGCCGTGCGGCGGTTCCGGCCGGATCACCGCCGTGCACGGCCTGGACGAACTGGCCGGGGACCCGCGCGTCGACCACGTCGTGCGGATGCTCCGCCCCGGTGACGTCGTGCGCCCGTATCCCGACTTCACCGGCTATCCCGCGTTCATCCTCTCCCACCACGCGTCCACCGCCGAGGCGGAGGAGTTCCACCGCTTCCTGGACCGTGCCGTCCGGATCGACTACGAGCCCGAGGACACGACACGATGACCACGCCCCCGTTCGACGACCGCGACGGCAGCATCTGGCTGGACGGTGCCTTCGTCCCCTGGCGGGACGCGAAGCTGCACGTCCTCTCCCACGGACTGCACTACGGCGGCGGCGTCTTCGAGGGCGAACGCGTCTACGGCGGACGCGTCTTCAAACTCACCGAGCACTCGCGGCGCCTGCACACCTCGGCCCGGGAACTCGGCTTCCGGCTGCCGTTCGCCGTGTCCGAACTGGACGACGCGAGCCGTGAGGTCGTGCGCAGGCAGGGCATCGCCGACGGCTATGTCAGACCGGTCGCCTGGCGCGGCAGCGAGCAGCTCGGCGTGTCCTCCGCGGGCACGTCGGTCCATGTGGCCATCGCCGCCTGGGAATGGCCGCACGTGTTCTCCGCCGACGCCCGGCTGCGCGGGATCCGGCTGTCCACCTCCAGGTGGCGGCGCCCCTCCCCGGACACGGCGCCGGTGCACGCCAAGGCCTCGTCGCTGTACAACATCTGCACCCTGGCCCGGGACGCGGCCGTGGCCGCCGGCCACGACGACGCCCTCCTCCTGGACCACCGCGGCCACCTGGCCGAAGCCACCGGGGCGAACCTCTTCCTGGCGATCGGCGGAGCCCTGCACACCCCCATCCCGGACGTCGTCCTGAACGGCATCACACGGCAGACCGTGATCAACCTGGCCCGGGAACTGGGCATCGCGGTGTACGAGCGCCACATCCGGCCGGAGGAACTGTCCCGCGCGGACGAGGTCTTCCTCACCGGCACCGCCTACGAGGTCCAGCCGGTCGTCGCGGTCGACGAGCACGCGTACAAGGTGGGGAAGCTCGCCTCCGCGCTGTCCGAGGCCTATGGCCGGCTGGTCCGCGGACCGGCGCCGCGGCGGTAACGGCGCCCCGCCCCGGCCGAAAACGCCACGAGCTTCCCAGCGGCGCTGACGGACCGTCCGCCACCGTTCCCGGCGATTTCCCGCCGGACGGGTCCGCGCACCGCGCCGAGATGCGCCGCGCCGAGAATTCGGAGCGCGAGGGCGGCGGACAGTGGTCGCATTCTTGGGTGCAATGACACCGGGTGATGATTTGCCCCGAGGAATGGAGCGGGGCCACGTTCCGTGGAACGCGGCCCCGCCGCCCTGCGAACCGCTGTCAGCTCGCGGTGTTGGTGTGCCAGACGGCCCGTCCCCTGGCGTCGTAGATCACGACATTGCCGTCGTCCTGGACGGACAGCGTCTGACCCTGGCGCCATGTTCCGGAGGCCCACACCGGATTGCCGCCGGCGTCGTAGAGCACGAAGTTGCCGTCATTCTGGAAGACGGCGCAGTTGCCCCGCGACCAGGCGTTGGGCGCCTGCCACACCGGCCTGCCGTCGCGGTAGACCACGAGGTTGCCGTCTTCCTGGAGGCGCAGCACGGTCCTGCCGTTGCCCGAGGTCAGGGCCATGTTCTTGCAGATGGTGGTGCCACGGGCGAAGTCCCCGTTCGCCATGATGCGCGCGCCCTCGGCTCCCTCGGCCGACGCGGACTGCTGTGCCGGGGCAGCGGGGGCCGCCGCGACAGCGGTGGCCGTACCGCCGAGGGCCAGAGCGGCCGTCACCGCCGCGGTCGCCAGATAGCGACAGAATGCGTTCATTGCGTAACTCCCCTGGAATGGTTGACGATCCGGAAGTCCCGAAGTCGCCAAAAAAGAGATACCCGGGCACTTTCGCGCTCATCCGGGCTTCTTTTTCGGGGGGAGTTGAAATGGACAGTCCGTCGGGGCTCAAGAGAATGGTTTTTCCTCTTGCGCGGTGGATTTCCGGTGTGCCGGAACGGCCGTGTAGGATGACGTAAATCGCATTCATATCGTCCGACAAGACGACGGAGGTGGCGAGGAATTATCGGATGTCACGGCCGATCGCGGCGGACCGAATTGCCGTCGACTGTTTGAGGAATCGTTGATTCCAGTTCTTCCCGCGTTCCGGTCGGGAAATCCTCCGCGATTCCGCCCGCCGCAGCCGCGCCCTCACCACTGAGACGCGCACATCGCGTTTTGGTTCCCGGGCGGCTACCGGCTCTTCGCCGCCACATAGACGGTGTTCGTCGCCGTGCCGCCCTGCAGCGGGTTCTCGAAGCCGACCGTATGGGCCTCCGGCGCGGTGAAGACCTCGGCCAGCACGGAGGTGAACTCCTCGTCCGGGGGGTCGTTCGACCACAGGGCGAAGACCCCGCCGGGCCGGAGACGGCCGGCCAGGGCACGGAGCCCCGCCGGCCGGTACAGCGCGGCGTGGCGCGGATTGAGGACATGGCGCGGCGAGTGGTCGATGTCCAGCAGGATCGCGTCGAAGAGCTGCCCCGGCCGGTGCGGATCGAGTCCGGCGGGGTCGTCGACCGCCGCGAAGAAGTCCCCCCGGACCAGCCGGCACCGGGGGTCCGAGGTCAGCCCTTCGCCCAGCGGCACCAGATGCCGCCGGTGCCACTCGATCACGGCGTCGAGGGCCTCGACCACGGTCAGCGAGCGCACCCGGCTGTCGTCCAGGGCCGTCCGCGCGGTGTACCCGAGCCCCAGCCCGCCCACCGCGACGTCGAGTTCGCCATCGGGCAGGCCGGCCAGCCCGAGGCGGGTGAGCGCGATCTCCCCGGCCGTGAAGAGGCTGGACATCAGGAACTCGTCCCCGAGCTTCACCTCGTACACATCGCTGCCCGACGCGGGATCGCGCCGACGCCGCAGGCTGATGTCGCCCAGCGGCGTCGGGCGCCAGTCGATCTCCTCGAAGCGAGCGCTCATCCATGCACCTTTCTCGGCTTTCCCGGCTTTCCCGGCTTCCCGGCTTCCCGGAGTCCTGGGGTCCCGGAGTCCCGGGTCAACTCGGTTTCGCGCGGCCGCGCCCCGGGCAGGGTCCCGGGATCGGCCGCTTCCCGGGCCGCTTCCCGGGCCGGTCCCGCGAGGCGCGGGCCCGTCCGGGCCTACGCGTCGATGACGACGGGAATGATGAGCGGCTTGCGGCGGTAGGTCCGGAACGCCCAGGACGCCACGGCGCGGGCGATGAGCTGTTCGAGCTGGTGCGCGTCGCCGACACCTTCCTCGGCCGCCGTGGCCAGCGTCTTCTCGATGACCGGGACGACCGGCTCGAAGGTGGTCTCGTCGTGCACGAAACCGCGGGCCAGGAAGTCCGGCGCCTCGGCCAGGGCCCCCGTGTCGGCGTCCACGATCGCCACCACCGTGACGACGCCCTCGGCGGCCAGGGTGAGCCGGTCCTTCAGGGACGCCTCGGTGGCGCCGCCGACCTCCATGCCGTCCACGTAGACGTTGCCCGCGGGCACCTTGCCGGTGATGGACGCGCGCCCGTCGACGAGGTCCACCACGACACCGTCCTCGGCGATGACCACGCGCTCCGGGTCGACACCGGTACGGATCGCCAGGTCCGCGTTGGCCCGCAGGTGCTTCCACTCGCCGTGCACGGGCATGACGTTCCGCGGCCTGACGATGTTGTAGCAGTACACCAGCTCACCGGCGCTGGCGTGCCCGGAGACGTGGACCTTGGCGTTGCCCTTGTGGACGACATTGGCCCCCCACCGGGTCAGTCCGTTGATCACCCGGTAGATGGCGTTCTCGTTGCCGGGGATGAGGGAACTGGCGAGCAGCACCGTGTCGCCCTTGCCGATACGGATCATGTGATCGCGGTTGGCCATGCGCGACAGCGCGGCCATCGGTTCGCCCTGCGATCCGGTGCACACCAGGGTGATCTTGTGGTCCGGCAGCTTCTCCAGTTCCTTGATGCTCACCACCAGGCCCGACGGCACCTTCAGATAGCCCAGGTCGCGGGCGATGCCCATGTTGCGGACCATGGAGCGCCCCACGAAGGCGACCTTGCGGCCGTACTGGTGGGCCGCGTCCAGCACCTGCTGGATACGGTGCACATGACTGGCGAAGCTGGAGACGATGACCCGCCGCGGAGCGGTGCGCAGCACCTGCTCGATCGCCGGGTTGAGTTCCTTCTCCGAGGTGGTGAAGCCGGGGACCTCGGCGTTGGTGGAGTCGGTGAGGAACAGGTCGACGCCCTCCTCGCCGAGCCGGGCGAAGGCCCGCAGATCGGTGATCCGGTCGTCCAGCGGGAACTGGTCCATCTTGAAGTCGCCGGTGTGCAGCACCATGCCCGCAGCGGTGCGGATCGCGACCGCGAGCCCGTCCGGGATCGAGTGGTTCACCGCGACGAACTCGCAGTCGAAGGGGCCGAAGCCGCGCCGGTCGCCCTCCCGCACCCGGACGGTGCGGGGCTTGATGCCGTGCTCCTTGAGCTTGGCCTCCAGGAACGCGAGCGTCAGCTTCGAGCCGACGACGGGGATGTCCGCCCGTTCGCGCAGCAGATAGGGAACACCGCCGATGTGGTCCTCGTGGCCATGGGTCAACACGACGGCCACGATGTCGTCGAGGCGGTCCCGGATGGACGTGAAGTCGGGCAGGATGACATCCACCCCGGGCTGGTTCTCCTCGGGGAACAGCACACCGCAGTCCACGATGAGCAGCTTGCCCGCGTGCTCGAAGACCGTCATGTTGCGGCCGATTTCGCCCAGGCCGCCCAGGGCGGTGACCCGCAGCCCTCCTCGGGCGAGCGGAGGGGCGGATTTCAGTTCGGGATGCGGATGACTCATGCCCTGACGCTACCGGAGAGTCATCCCCGGATGATCCACCGACCGCACCGCCGGCCCGTTCCGTGCTGCCGCGCGGGCCGGCGGATACGGCGTTCGGCTCAGCCGGGCACCGTCACCAACTGCTCTTGGTGACTCCCGGCAGTTCCCCGGCGTGCGCCATCTCGCGCAGCCGGATGCGCGAGAGGCCGAAGGCCCGCAGGTGACCGCGCGGGCGCCCGTCCACCGCGTCCCTGTTGCGCACCCGGGTGGCGCTCGCGTCCCGCGGCTGGCGGCGCAGTTCCCGCCGGGCGGCGTCCCGCTCGTCGTCGGACGCGTGCCGGGAGGCGATGACCGCCTTCAGCTCGGCCCGGCGCCCGGCGTAGCGGGCGACGGTCCTCCGGCGCTGCTCGTTCTTGGCGATCTTGCTCTTCTTCGCCATCAGACCCTGCCTCCCCCGGCGCGGATACGGGCCACGGCGGCTTCGATGCCGATCGTGTCGACGGTCTTGATCCCCTTGGCGCTGAGAGTGAGCCGGACGTGCCGGCCCTCGCTCGGCAGCCAGTAGCGCCTGCGCTGGACGTTCGGGTCGAAGCGGCGCTTGCTGCGGCGGTGCGAGTGGGAGACGCGGTTGCCGAAGCGGGGGTGCCGGCCGGTGAGTTGGCAGTGGGCGGACATGGTCCCTCCTCATGTCGTGGACGGTCGTACGGCAGCACCGTAGCAGCCAGATGAAAATGAAAATCAATATCTGTATGCTGGCGGCCATGGCTCGCAACGAACTACGCCCGGTGATCAAGCTGAGGTCCACGGCCGGCACCGGCTACACCTACGTGACCCGGAAGAACCGCCGTAACGACCCCGACCGGCTGACCCTCCGCAAGTACGACCCCGTCGTCGGCCGCCACGTCGACTTCCGAGAGGAGCGCTGATCCCCGTGCAGCCGGGCATCCACCCCGCATACGGGCCGGTCGTCTTCCGTGACCGGTCCGCCGACTTCGCCTTCCTCACCCGCTCGACCGCCACCAGCGACAAGACCGTCGAATGGGAGGACGGCAACACCTATCCGGTCGTCGACGTGGAGATCTCCTCGGCGAGCCACCCCTTCTACACCGGCGCCCGCAGGGTCGTGGACACCGCCGGCCGCGTCGAGCGCTTCGAGCGGCGTTACGGCCGGGGCGGGGGAAACCGGTGAGCCGCGACGAGACGCGGCTGCCCGTCGCGGTGGTCGCCGGACTGCACGCCGACGCCCGGCGGGCCGCCGTCGAGGAGATCCTGCGCACGGTGCCCGGTTCCGTGGCCCTGCACCACGACCTGTCCGCCGCCACCGACGGCACCGTGCACCGCACCGTACGAGACGCCGGCGGGCCGCTGGGCGGCGGAGACGCGCCGCTGGTGAACGACTGCGCCTGCTGCGCGCTGCGGGAGGACCTGATCCCGGAGCTGGAACGGCTGGCGGGCGGCGGCAGCCCGCGGCTGGCCGTCGTCGAGCTGTGGGACTCGGTCGAACCCGAGGCCATGGCCGCCGTCATCGACGCGGCCGGCGCCCCGCTGGAGCTGACCGGGGTGGCCACCGCCGTCGACCCGGCCCTGCTCGTGCCGTACCTCTCCAACGGCGACGATCTCGCCGAGGCCGGCCTGGCGGCGGCGCCGGCCGACCAGCGCACCGTCGCCGACACCTTCGCCCGGCAGCTGGAATATCCCGCGGTGATCGCCGTCGCCGAGGACGGCTCGGCCGGCGAACCGGCGGACGACGGCGACCGCGCGCTGCTGGCCCAGCTCACGCCGGGCGCGCGCGTGGTGCCCGTCGGCGGTGACGGCCTGGCGGCCGCGCTGCTGGCCGGGTTCGACGTCGCGGCGGCGGCCGCCCGGAGGCATCCCGCGAGCGCGCTGCTGCCGCAGGAGTGCGACGAACACGGGGTGAGCACCCTGGTCTGGCGGAGGGACCGGCCCTTCCACCCGGAGCGGCTCTACGCGGCCCTGGAGGACCTGGCCTGCGCCGCGGCCCGCAGCCGCGGGCGCTTCTGGCTGGCCGACCGGCCCGACACACTGCTGGCGTGGGACGCCGCGGGCGGCGCGCTGTCCGTGGAGCCGGCCGGGCCCTGGCTCGCGGCCCTGCCGGACGCCGCCTGGGACCTGGTGCCCGCCGAACGCCGCGTCGCCGCCTCCCTGGACTGGCACCCCGCACACGGCGACCGCTGCCAGCACCTCACCTTCACCTCGCCCGGCCTCGACCGCGACGGCCTGCTGGACGTGCTCGACTCCTGCCTGCTCACGGACGCCGAGTACGCGGCGGGGCGGGACGGCTGGGCACGGCTGCCGCACGCCTTCGACCATCTGCTCGCCCCGGTGACCTGAAGCGCCGCGCGGACCCCGCAACACCCCCACGCAGAGAGGAACCCCGATCATGGCCCAGCGCCGGGACACCGCGCGCCGAACCGTCAAGCGGCGGGTCAATCCGCTGGACGCCGCCGGCATCACCTACGTCGACTACAAGAACACCGAGCTGCTGCGGAAGTTCATCTCCGACCGCGGGAAGATCCGCAGCCGCCGGGTGACCCATGTGACGCGCCGGCAGCAGCGGCAGATCGCCCGGGCCGTCAAGAACGCCCGGGAGATGGCCCTCCTCCCGTACCGCTCCCGCTAGAAGCCCGGCGCACCGCGCACCGCGCACCGCGCACCGCGCACCGCGCACCGGGCACCGCGCACCGCGCACCGCGTGCCGGCGGACGCCGGTGCGCCGGTGCCGTCCGTCCCGACCCAGGAGGTCACCATGGCTGTTCCCAAACGCAAGACGTCCCGCAGCAACACCCGCCACCGGCGTGCCCGGTGGAAGGCCGCCCGCGTGCGGCTGGTGCCGGTCACCGTCGACGGTTCCGTCCAGCTCGTGCCGCGGCGGCTGGCCAAGGCGTACGAGCGGGGGCTCCTGCGCCCCGGGAACTGACGGGCATGCGCCGCCCGCACGCGGCAGCAGGC
>NZ_WHPN01000348.1 GCF_009735685.1 Streptomyces lycii
CGGCCCCGCCCCGCCCGGGCCTCGCGCAGCCGACCGGCGTCCTCACCGCTCGTCAGTGCAGCATCCTGAGGCCGATGACACAGCCCACGATGCCCGCCAGCAACAGCACCTTCGGTACGGACGCCGACTCGCCGTCGAAGACCATCGCGTACGTCGCCGTCACCACGGCCCCGATGCCCACCCACACCGCGTACCCCGTGCCGACCGGCAGGGTGCGCAGCGCGTAGGCGAGCCCGCCCATGCTGGCGACCAGGCCGGCGACGAAGACCAGCGTGGGGAGGAGCCGGGAGAAGCCCTCGGACTTGCCGAGGGCGGTCGCCCACACGGCCTCCAGGGCCCCGGAGATGATCAGTACGATCCAGGCCATCGGTTCCTGCTTTCCGGTGCGTTCCGGTGCTTTCCGGTCAGGTGTTCGGGAGGCGGGCGCCGGACGGCGGGCTCAGCGGGTGCCGGTCAGGCCGCCGGTGACGGCGATGATCTCGCCCACGGTGTAGCTGGAGTCCGCGTCGGAGGCCAGGTAGACGTACGCCGGTGCCATCTCCTCCGGCTGGGCCACCCGGCCGAGCGGGCCCTCGCTGCCGAGCTGGGCGAGGCCCTCCTCGGGCATGTTCTGGTCGGCGACGTTGAGCACCGTCCAGGTGGGACCCGGGGCGACCACGTTCGCCCGGATGCCGTCCTTGGCCAGGTGCGAGGCGATCGACTTGGTGAAGTTGACCAGAGCGGCCTTGGAGGCCGCGTAGTCGATCATGGTGTCGCTGCCCTTGAGGGCCTCCTCCGACGCGGTGGCGATGATCGCGTCACCGGCCGTCAGGTGCGGGCGCGCGGCCTGCACCAGGTGGTAGTACGCGTATACGTTGACCTGGAAGGAGCGGTGCCAGTCCGCGGAGGACAGCTGCGACAGATCGGTCTGGCTGTTCAGATGGGCCGCGTTGTTCACCAAAATGTTCAGTCCGCCCAGCCCGCGCACCGTCCGTTCGACGGACTGCCGGCAGAACGACTCCTCGGCCAGGTCGCCCGCCAGCAGCAGGCAGGTCCGGCCCTCGGCCTCCACCGCACGGCGGGTCTCCTCCGCGTCCGGCTGCTCCTCGGGCAGGTGGGTCACGGCGACATCGGCGCCCTCGCGTGCGTACAGGACCGCCACCGCCCGGCCGATGCCCGAGTCGCCCCCGGTGATCAGCGCGACCTTGCCGCGAAGCTTGCCGGCCGCCCGGTAGCGCGCGGCCCGGTAGCGCGGCCTCGGCTCCATGTCCCGCTCCAGCCCCGGAGGCCGCTGCCGCTGCTTGGTGTACGGCGGCCTCGGTTCCGAGGTGATCTGCGGTTCCGCGGCGGGGCCGCGATCGTTCTCCTGCATGCGCGGCAACCTCCTGGTGTCGGCCGTGGCCGTACGGGCGTTTTGTCCGGCCACCTGTGATCACGTAACCCCCGGGCGTCCCGGGCAAACAGCGCCGGAGGAGCGTGAGGCCCGTTCCGCCATCCGTGTTCCGCCGGTGTTCCGGCCCGGCGGACCCCGGCGCCCCGCCCGCCCGGCCGGTCGGCGGAACACACCGTTCCGCGGGGTGTGGCGCGTCCATTTCCGGGGCACCCGGCGGCGGTCGACGATTCCGCTGAAGGAGAACCGATGGGCCGTACGGACAGGATCGCGGAGCCCTGGGGCCGGCGCACTCCCTACGCGAGGGGCGAAGCCTGGCCGGCGCGGGTGGACACCCGGTTGGCCGACGGGCTCGCGCCGGAGGACGTCGACCGCTGGGTGCAGTCGGCCTCGATCCTGCACTCCAACGGGGACGGGCTGGACATCGCCGTCAAGGACGGACGGATCGCCGGGGTCCGGGGCCGCGCCGGGGACCGGGTCAACCACGGGCGGCTCGGCCCGAAGGACCTCTTCGGCTGGCAGGCCAACGCCTCACCCGACCGGCTCCGCCGCCCGCTGGTCCGGCAGGGCGGCGAACTCGTGGAGACCGACTGGGACACGGCGATGGACCGGGTGGCCGCCCGCACCCGGGAGCTGATGGAGGAACGCGGGCCGTCCTCGATCGGCTTCTACACCACCGGGCAGCTCTTCGCCGAGGAGTACTACACCCTCACCCTCATCGCCCGGGGCGGCATCGGCACCAACCACCTGGACGGCAACACCCGGCTGTGCACCTCCACCGCCGCCGAGGCCCTCAAGGAGTCCTTCGCCTGCGACGGCCAGCCCGGTTCGTACACGGACATCGACCACGCCGACACCATCGCCCTGTTCGGGCACAACATGGCCGAGACGCAGACCGTGCTGTGGACCCGGGTCCTGGACCGGCTCGCCGGGCCGAACCCGCCGGTGGTCGTCTGCGTGGACCCGCGCCCGACCCCCGTCGCGCGGGCCGCGACCGTGCACCTGGCTCCGCGCCCCGGCACCAACCTGGCGCTGATGAACGGACTGCTGCACGAGATCATCCGGAACGGCTGGACCGACGAGGACTACATCGACCGGCATGTGACGGGCTACGGGGAACTGCGGGAACGGCTGGAGGCGTACACCCCCGAACACGTGGCGGACATCTGCGGGGTGCCCGCGGAGCAGATCACCGGGACCGCCCGGCTGCTGGGCACCGCCGAACGGCTGCTGTCCACGGTGCTCCAGGGCTTCTACCAGTCGCACCAGGCCACCGCCGCCTCCGTACAGGTCAACAACCTGCACCTGGTCCGCGGCATGCTCGGCCGGCCCGGCTGCGGAGTGCTCCAGATGAACGGACAGCCCACCGCCCAGAACACCCGGGAGTGCGGCGCCAACGGCGACATGCCCGGCTTCCGCAACTGGGAGAACGACGCGCACATGGCGGACCTCGCCCGCGTCTGGAACGTCGATCCGCTCAACATCCCGCACTACGCGCCGCCCACGCACGCCCTGCAGATGTTCCGCTACGCCGAAGAGGGCTCGATCCGGATGCTGTGGATCAGCGGCACCAACCCCGCGGTCTCCCTGCCCGAACTGCGCCGCATCCGCTCCGTGCTGTCCCAGGACCGGCTCTTCCTCGTCGTCCAGGACGCGTTCCTCACCGAGACCGCGCGACTCGCCGACGTCGTGCTGCCCGCGGCGATCTGGGGCGAGAAGACCGGGACCTTCACCAACGCCGACCGCACCGTCCATCTCTCCGAGAAGGCCGTCGAACCCCCGGGGGAGGCCCGCTCCGACCTCGAGATCTTCTGCGACTACGCCCGGCGGCTGGACTTCCGCGACAAGGACGGCGGGCCGCTGGTCCCCTGGAACGATCCGGAGGCGGCGTTCGAGGGGTGGAAGGAGTGCAGCCGGGGCCGCCCCTGCGACTACACCGGCATCACGTACGCCAAGCTGCGCGGCAGCGGCGGCATCCAGTGGCCGTGCGACGAGGACCACCCGGAGGGCACCGAACGGCTCTACGCCGACGGGGCGTTCTGGAGCCGGCCCGACTACTGCGAGAGCTACGGCCGCGACCTGATCACCGGGGCGCCGCTGGAGGAGACCGAGTACCGGGCGCTCAACCCCGACGGCCGGGCGGTGCTCAAGGCCGCCTCGTACTTCCCGCCGCACGAGGCACCCGGCGGGGACCACCCCTTCGCTCTGATCACCGGCCGCACGCTCTACCACTTCCACACCCGCACGAAGACCGCCCGCGCCCCGCAGCTCCAGGCTGCCGCGCCCGAGGTCTGGGTCGAGATCTCGCCGCGCGACGCCGCGGCCCACGGGATCGGGGAGGGCGATCTGGTGGAGATCGGCACACCGCGCGGCACGGTCCGGGCCAGGGCCCGGATCAGCGGCATCCGCGACGACGTCCTCTTCCTGCCCTTCCACTACGGCTACTGGGACACCGGCGGCGGAGACGGGCCCGACGGAGCCGGCCGCGCCGCGAACGAACTGACCATCACCGACTGGGACCCCGTCTCCAAGCAGCCCCTCTTCAAGACCGCCGCCGCCCGGCTGCGCCGTGTCGAAGCCGGCGGCGGCCCGGCGCCGGCACCCACCACCACGGCCTCCGCGCCGGCCACGGCCGGCACCGTGCCCGCGACCCGCGGTGGCGCCGCGGGCGAGGCCGAGGACGACCTGCCCGCCACGCCCACGGGGGGATCCCGATGAAGCTCGGCCTCGTCCTGCACGAAGTGCACCGCGGCGAGAACAGCCTCGCCCGCATGCTGACGCGCCTGTCCGCCACCCACAAGACGGACCACGAGGTCCACCACGTGGCCCGCGACATCGCGGAGTGGTCGCACCAGCACGTGCGGGAACTCGCCGAGGCGGCGGCGCACCACGGGGTACGGCTCGACGACGAGCCCCGGCAGGAACCGGCGGCGGCCGAGTGGCTGCGCGAGAAGACGGGCGAACTCGTGGGCCGCCGCCCCGAGACGGGCCTGCTGCTCCTGCGCGACCTCAGGCGTACGTATCTGAAGGCGGCGGAGGTGTCCGTGGACTGGGAGCTGCTGGCACAGACGGCACAGGCCGCCAAGGACGCGGAGCTGCTGGCGCTGACCAAGCGCTGCCACCCGCAGACACTGCGCCAGGAGCGGTGGGCCAACGCGATGATCAAGGTCGTCTCACCGCAGGTCCTGACCACCTGAGGGGCGGCGTGACCACCTGAGGGGCCGCGTGCGGGTCCTGACGGCCCGGGGCGGGCGCAGGCACCGACGGCCTGCGGGCCGTCGCCGGTCGCCGGGGTCCGCGTGGCGCCTGCTGCCCGGAATCCGCGTGCCGCCCGCTGCCACGGGGCCGCGCGGCGGGATCGCCGGGGCCGCTTCCGGGCAGGCCCGTGCCGGAGCCGGCCGGCCGAGTGCCCGCGGGACTGCGAGCGTGCGCCGGGGCGGGCCCCGGCGCACGCCCGGCCCGTCCTACTGAGCTGCGCCCCCGTCCCCGTCCTCGTCGTCGAGCGCCGTACGCCCCACCAGCCGGCCGTAGCGCTGCCGGGCCGCCTGCGGGGTGCCGAGGCCCAGGCCGAAGGCGATCTCCTGCCACGTCATGCCGCGGCCGCGGGCCATCCGGAGGAAGCCCGCCTCCAGCTCGTCCATCTCCCCGCGCGCCGACGGGATCAGGCTCAGGGCGGCGGTGATGTCGGCGTGGTCGATCTCCGGTTCGCCCTCTTCGAGCTGCGCCGCACCGCTGAGCAGGAACGACACGAGGCGTACCGCTTCGTGCGGGCTGATGACCGAGGGGTGGGTCTGCCGGCGGCGGCGGGCGTCGGTGGCCGCGTGCCGCTCGGCGATCCGGAACAGTGAGGCGTGGGCCCGCCGGGCTCGCGCCTGCTCGGCGCTGGCGGGTGTGAAGACGTCCGTGGACGGATCGCCGGGAGTCGCTGACATGACTTCACCATGAGCCGTTCCCGTCCTGTTGTCAACTGAATGTTGCAAACATAATGTTCAATCGATGGGGCGGGGGAGCGGAGGGCCGGGCGAGGCGTGATCATTGACCCGGCGGCGGAGCCCGAGCTGCCGCTACCAGCCGCTGCGATCCGGGAGACGACCGACATGAAGCTGCGCTGCGCCGTACTGGACGACTTCCAGGATGTCGCCACGACCGTCGCCGACTGGAGCCCCGTCCTGGACCGGGTGGAGGTCACCGGCTTCACGGAGCACTTCGCCAGCGAGGACCAACTGGCCGAGGCGATCGCCGGTTTCGACATCGTCGTCACCCTGCGCGAGCGGGTTCCGTTCCCCGCCTCCCTCTTCGCGCGGCTGCCCCGGTTGAAGCTGCTGGTCGCCACCGGCATGCGCAACACGTCGATCGACTACGCCGCGGCCGCTGGACACGGGGTCACCGTCTGCGGCACGCGGAGCACCTCTGCCCCGCCGGTCGAACACACCTGGGCGCTGCTGCTGGGCCTGGCCCGCGGCATCGTGACGGAGAGCAACGCGCTGCGCGGGAACGGGCCGTGGCAGTCCACGGTCGGCGCGGACCTGCACGGCCGCAGGCTGGGACTGCTCGGACTGGGCAGGATCGGCGGCCGGATGGCACAGATCGGCACGGCGTTCGGCATGGACGTGCTGGCCTGGAGCCAGAACCTGACGCGGGAACGCTGCGAGGAGGTGGGGGCGGTCCTGGCGGCCTCGAAGGAAGAGCTGCTGGAGACCGGCGACTTCGTCTCGGTGCACCTGAAGCTGAGCGACCGGACCCGCGGTCTGCTCGGCACGCCCGAGCTGGCGCTGATGAAGCCGACGGCCTACCTGGTCAACACCTCCCGGGCGGCGATCGTCGACCAGGAGGCTCTGCTCACCGCCCTACGGGAGGGCACGATCGCGGGCGCGGCCGTGGACGTCTTCGACACCGAACCGCTGCCCGCCGGCCACCCGATGCGCTCGGCTCCGCGCCTGCTGGCGACACCGCACCTCGGGTACGTGTCGCGGGACAACTACCGGACGTACTACGGCCAGGCGGTCGAGGACATCCGGGCGTTCCTGGCCGGAGCGCCGGTACGTCGGCTGGGTTGAGGGGATGAGCCTCCGGCCGACCGCCCACAGGTACGCTTGATCGCATCGTCACAGCGGCCCGACGGGCTTCCGCTCCGCTTCCGCGGAGTCTCGAAGGACATGCCCCCACCCGCACGATCACTTCGTGCTGCCTGGGGGCAATTCTTGTTGGTCCGCGCGTCCGCCGAAACGGTCGCCGTCATGGCGTTCGACAGTTCGCTGTTCCTGCACCTCACCGATCAGTTCGTCCGCATGCACGGATACCGGCCGACCGCTTCCGAGGCGCGATCCTGGGAGCGGAGCATCCCGGCTCTGGCGTCGGCGCTCAACGATGCCGGGCTCGGCAGCGTCGAGGTCATGATCGAGTACGCGCTCCCCCTCAACAGCAAGCGCGCCGACGCGGTCCTCGCGGGCGTGCACCCGGTCACGGGAGAGCCGTCATACGTGGTCGTGGAACTGAAGCAGTGGAGCCAGGCGGTCCCCGACGAGGACGACCCGGAGCTGTGCCGGATCGACGTATACACTCATCCGGTCCTGAACCCTGTCGAGCAGGTACGCCGCTACTGCGATTACCTGGTGAACTTCAACGGCGCCGTCTCCGGACACCCCGAACGGGTCAGCGGGGTCGCCTATCTCCACAACGCGACCGAGTTCGGCGTGACGGGACTGCGCGAGCTGGAGGTCGATGACCGGGGACAGATGTTCACCGCCCAGCGCCGTGGCGAGTTCATCGAGTACCTCCGCGGCAAACTCAGCGACAAGCATCCCGGCGCACGCGCCGCCGACGACCTGACCGACGGCAGAACGGCCCCGTCCAGGCAACTGATGTCCGTAGCGGCCCGGGAAGTGCGTGAGCGCGAGCAATTCGTGCTGCTGGACGAACAACAGGTCGCCTACCGTACGGTTCTCAACGCTGTCCGCCGGGCGAAGCGCGCCGATCACAAAGAGGTGATCGTCATTACCGGAGGCCCCGGGACGGGCAAGAGTGTCATCGCGCTCTCCCTGCTCGGCGAGTTGTTCCGACAGGGGGTACCGGCCCTGCATGCCACCGGGTCACAGTCCTTCACGAAGACCATGCGGAAAGTCGCCGGCGCTCGCAAGCGTGAGGTTCAGGACCTTTTCAAGTACTTCAACAGCTTCATGACGGCAGAGAAGAACAGCTTGGAAGTGTTGCTCTGCGACGAGGCGCACCGGATCCGCGAGACTTCCGCCCTGCGCTACACGCCGGCTGCTCAGCGCACCGGAAAGCCGCAGATCGACGAACTCATCGATGTGGCACGCGTCCCTGTCTTCCTGCTCGACGAACACCAGGTGGTGCGTCCGGGCGAGATGGGTACCGTTGCGGAGATCGAGGCGGCCGCTGCGGCCAAAGGCCTCAGCAGCCGCGTCATCCCGCTGGACAGCCAGTTCCGCTGCGGTGGCAGCGACGCCTATCTGCGCTGGGTGGTCCGTCTCCTCGGCCTGGAGCCCGGAGGCCCGGTCGTGTGGGAGCCCGATGACCGCATGGAGCTCCGGGTGGCCGATGGCCCCGCGGAGATGGAGGCGTTCCTCGAAGGCCGGCGGTCGCGGGGCTACGGGGCCCGCATGGCCGCGGGCTACTGCTGGACCTGGTCGAAGGAACCGCGGCCCGGGGAGCCGCTCCCGGCGGACGTGAAGATCGGGGACTGGGCCAGGCCCTGGAACGTGCGTGGTGACCGTGCCGTCTCGGGCGCACCGCCCTCCGCGCTCTGGGCCACCGACCCTGCTGGATTCGGCCAGGTCGGCTGCGTCTACACGGCGCAGGGATTCGAGTACGACTGGTCCGGTGTCATCATCGGTCCCGACCTGGTCTGGCGGGGGGATCACTGGGTTACGGACCGCACGGCGTCCAAGGACCCCGTCTTCAAGAAGTCGACTCCGAACGAGACGGTGGACCGGTTGATTCGTAACACGTACAAGGTGCTGCTGACCCGGGGAATGGTCGGAACGGTCGTTTGTTCGACCGATCGGGAGACACAGGAGAAGCTGCGGGAGCTGATCGGGACGAGCCGGGAGGCCGCTGCGGTCTGAGTGCCGGCTGTACCCGTGCCTCCGAAGGGCGGGCAGTCCGGGAACACCGCCCGGAGCCGGTGCTGACTCTCTAGGATGATCCTCACCTGTTGCGGCCCGACGGGCTTCCTGCACGGACACGCCCCCACCCGCACGAGCTACTCGTGCCTGGGGGAACCACTTCGTGTCCATGCTTCTGCTGAAGCTGTCGGCAAGGGACCTGCTCACTCTGAACACCCGGCGCCGGATGGTGCCGCACCTCGCGGAACGCTGGAAGCACTTCCGCGGTACGGAAGCTTCGCTCGGCGAACGGTCCGCCTGGGCCGAGAGCCTGATCGATCTGGCCAAGGATCTGATGGCCGCCGGCCGCGGTGACGTACAGATGATCGTCGAATGCGCGGCGACGGTGCACGAGGACCTCCGTTCCGGAAATCCACGCCTCATCGACACGGTCCTGATCGGTCAGCATCCGGGAACCCGGGACATTTCCGTTCAGCTGGTCGAGTTGAAACGCTGGTCGACCGTAACCAGGATCGAGGCGGCCACCGCCGAACTGGTGCACGTGCCGGGCCTGGGGAGGCGTAAGCATCCCGCCGTGCAACTCCGCGAGACCCATGATCTCTTCACCGGTGACGACGGGCCGTTGGCGGGCCTGAGCTTCGAGTGCGGCGGCTTCGCCTACTTGCACAACGCGACCGATGAATCGGTCGCGCCGCTGTTCGATCCCGGGGTGCCCACCGGACCCTACGCGCGCACCTACACGAAGGACAGCCGCGAGACACTCCTGCAGGACCTCCGGGCGAACTTCGCGGAGGAGGGCGGGGACTCCGCGGCCGAGTTACTTCTGCGCCGCATGAATCTGCGCAACACCCCGCTTCTCGATGCCATGATCAAGTCACATGGTGAGGACACCGTCTTCACCCTGCGGGGACGACAGAAGGCAGTCGCGGAGGATGTGACGCGGACGGTCACGCGGATGCTCGGCGACCCGGGCCAGACGGTGCTGCTGCCCGACTCGAGACGAGCCGTGTTCCTGGTGACCGGCGGAGCCGGAACCGGCAAGAGTGCCATCGGGCTGCAACTCAAGGCGGAGTTGGAAGCGCAGGGCCGATCCGTCAAGTACGCGAGCGGATCACGAGCCTTCAACGGAGCGATGCAGCAGCATGTCGGCTACGGGGACAGGGAATTCCGGGAGAGCTTCACCTACTTCAGCAGCTTTGTCACCCCGCCGGACCCGCCCCTGGACGTACTCATCTGCGACGAGGCTCACCGGCTGCGCGACCGGTCCACGAACCGGTTCATGCCCCCGGAGAAACAGGGCACACAACCACAGGTGGACGATGTGCTGGACGCTGCCCGGCTCACGGTGTTCTTTCTGGACGAAAGTCAGTGCGTGCGGGCCAACGAGGTCGGTACGACGCGGCTGATCGAGGATGCGGCGGCGCGGCGCGGCATCACACCGGTTCGTTACCGGCTGCAGGAACAGTTCCGGTGTGGCGGCAGTGACGCCTACGTGCGCTGGGTGCGGGATCTCTTGGGACTTTCGGACGAGGGGCCCGCCGAGTGGACGCCGGACGGGCTGATGCACATCGAGGTCGCCGACACTCCGGAGGACCTGGAGAAGATCATCCGCGCTGAGGCGCAGGCGGGTGCCTCGGCACGTATGGTCGCCGGCTACTGCTGGCCCTGGACGAAGCCGCAGGGGGAGGAGAGGCGGCTCGAGGCGGACGTTCGGATCGGTGACTGGCACCGCCAATGGAATGCCGACAGCACAAGCTTCTGCGAGAACGGAACGGCACCTCCGTCCCGAATCTGGTCGGTGCATCCGGCCGGTATCGACCAGATCGGCTGTGTGTACACGGCGCAGGGTCTCGAATGGGACTGGTGCGGCGTCATCATGGGCGACGACATGGTCTGGCGCGACGGATGCTGGGTTTTCCAGCGCGGTAAGCGACGGAAGGATCCCGCCGATCCAGCAGTCGACCGAGTGAAGGTACCGGGGTCACTCGACAGGAAGGTGACAGCGAGCAGTCTGAGCGACGAGGAATTCGCCCGCTGTATCCGCAACACCTACAACGTACTGCTGACCCGTGCGAGCCGGGCGACGGTGCTCTACTCCACGGATGAGGAAACGCAGACCCACCTGAAGTGCATGGTGGGTGACGCCGAAATCCATGGCCTGCGCCCCACGTGGTACAACCTTCCCCTGGAAGCCCGAGTGCCTCACCTTGCCCGTCCTGCCAGGGGCAGAGGCCGCAGCCGTGAGCGGAAGCGGATCCGGCGCAGGAACAACGGGCAGCGGAAGTTGTTCTGACCCTGCCCGCCCGACCGCGTTCACGGACGCCCGCTCGCGCGGTGGTGGCGGGTTCGCCGGACCCGCCACCCACTCGTCTCAGACGAGCCAGTACGCTGCCGCTGCCAGGCTTTCCAGCACGAGGTCGGAAAGCAACCCGGCAGTGGCGCCGATCAGCACCTCGCGGTACCAGACGCGGCGCGCAGGCTTGTACTCGACAGGGTTCATCTTGGACCACTCCTCGGAGGCGAACGCGGAATGGTAGGGATCGCCCTACCGGGCGTCCGTCCTCGCGCATGCGAGGTCCACAAGGGTGGCTTCACCATCCGGCGCCCACGCCCGGGACAGGGCCGTGAACCCGCTTCGTACCCTCCGGGAAGGTGCGCAGCGTGATGTCATGCTAAGGCATGGCGGGTTGGTACTTCGGGTGCGCAGACTTTCCGGGTGCGCAGGCGTGCCGGTCGCGCGGTACGCCTGCCCGGGATGCCGCCCCCGCTGGTGTCAGTCCTGGAACAGCCGGTCCGATCCAGGGCCGCCCGAGAGGGTGTCCGTGCCGCCGCCGCCGTACAGGAAGTCGTTGCCGCTGTTGCCGTGGAGCGTGTCGTCGCCGGCGCGGCCCAGGAGGGAGTCGTGGCCGGTGCCGCCGTACAGGGTGTCGTCGGCGTCGGTGCCGATCAGGGTGTCGTTGCCCGCGCCTCCGGTGGCGCCGTAGTCCGGTGCGGAGAGCAGGTCGTCGCCGTCCCCGCCGGACTGCGATCCGCCCACCAGGGTGTCATTGCCGCCGTCGCCGTACAGCAGTTCGTGGCCCGTGCCGTTGAGGCTGTCGTCGGCCGGGCCGCCGTGGATCGCGTTCTCGTTGCCCGCCCTGATCGTCAGGTCGTCGTTCTGGTCGCCCGTGTCGGCGTACACGCGTGTCCAGAAGTCGCCGAACTCGGTCAGTCTGCAGACGACTTCGGTCAGGTCGGCGGGGTCGGGGTGCGCGCATCCCGCGCCGGGATCGATCGGTACGACGTCGTCGATGGTGAATTCCGTCTGGCCGTTGGCGTCGGTGATCACCACCTCGTTCGTCTGGCCCGGTGCGGCCTCGTAGTACACGGCATGGCCGCCGTCGTCGGCGTAGGCCCTGGCGGTCTCGGCGGCGGCGTTCGCCGCCGACGGCGGTGCGGTGGCGAGAAGTCCGGCAGCCGCCAGGACCACTGTGGCGACGGGCGCGATCCGACGTGACATGAGATCCCCCTGGATACGTCGGTGACGGGATGACACCGGGCAAGACCGGCGAGCCGGGCGGAAGGTTGTCCTTTCGCCCGGCTCGCCTCCCGTGTCCCTGCCGGCCACGGCCCGGCCGAGCCGCGAGGATGAGACCGGCAGCGAGGCGGACGACGGCGAGGAGAGCGTTTCGATGAGCGGCCAGGGTGCTGACGCCGTCCGGACGGGCCCCCTGCGGCGGCTCATGCGCGGGCGGGACCCGGAGGAGGAGCACCGCGCGGCGACGCCGCTGGAACTGCTCTTCGACCTGACGTTCGTGGTCGCGGTCGCCCAGGCCTCGGTCCAGTTGCACCACGCACTCGCCGAGGGGCACCCCGGTGCCGGAGTGGCGACGTACGCCGCCGTGTTCTTCGCGATCTGGTGGGCGTGGATGAACTTCACCTGGTTCGCCTCCGCCTACGACACCGACGACGTGCCCTACCGGCTGCTGACGCTGCTGCAGATGGCCGGTGTGCTGGTGCTGGCCGCCGGAGTGCCCGCCGTGTTCCGGGACGGCGACTTCACCGTGGTGGTGATCGGCTACGTCATCATGCGTCTGGCGCTGGTCACCCAGTGGCTGCGGTCCGCGGCCGAGCACCCGCAGGGCCGCGGCGCCGCGCTGCGCTACGCCGCCGGCATCACCGTGGTGCAGGCCGGGTGGATCGCCCGGCTGTGGGCGCCGGACGCGTGGGCCTGGGGCACCTTCGTGGTGCTGGCGGCGGCCGAGCTGGCCGTGCCCGCCTGGGCCGAGTGCGGCCGCCGCACCAACTGGCACCCTGGGCACATCGCCGAGCGGTACGGGCTGTTCACCATCATCGTCCTCGGTGAGGTCATCCTCGGATCGCTCGCCGCCGTCCAGACCGCCGTGACCGACCACGGCCTGTCCACTCCCGTCCTGCTGCTCGCGGTGGGCGGGCTGCTGCTGGTCTTCGCCCTCTGGTGGATCTGCTTCACGGGCGGCGACGCCCGGCTGCCGACCCTGCGCACGGCGCTGACCTGGGGATACGGCCACTATCTGGTGTTCGCCGCGCTTGCCGCGATCGGCTCGGGGATGGAGGCGGCCCTGGACGCCGTGGAGCACCACGGGCATGTGTCGACGCGGGGGGCGGGGCTGGCGATCGCTGTCCCCGTCGTGATCGTGCTGGGCGTGCTGGGCCTGCTGCACCGGATCACCGCCACCGGGGCGATGGGCCACGTCTTGATGGTCCTCCCCGGTGTCCTGGTGGTGTCGGCCCTGGGGTTCGGCGCCCCGGCGCTGGGCATCGGCGGGGCCGTCCTCGGCATGGGCCTGGCCGTGAGCGCCACCCTGGCCGCGAATCTCTTCGCCGTCCGCCACCACGGTGCCGACGTGCGGTGACATGGCCTCGGTGCCTGTGCCCGGTGACACGGTTCGGTGCCGGTGCGCGGTGACATGGCCTCGGCGTCGGAGCGCGCCGGCACGGCCCCGGTGCGGGTGCGGGGGGACGGTACCGGGCGCCGGGCGGCACCGGTCCTGAGCGTGGCCGGGCGCCCGGTCACCGCCGAAGCCCCCTCGCGGGCCGCGCTGCCCGGCGCCTCGCCGCGGTGCCTGTCGGCCGCGGGGATACGGGGGAGCGGCCCCGCTTCCGGAACGCGGCCTACGGAGCCCCCGCTTCCGAATCCGGCTTACGGAGTCCCCCCTTACGAGCCCGACTTACGGAGTCGCGCTTCCGGAACCCTCTTCCAGAGTCGTGCTTCCGGGCCCGGCTTGCGAAGCTCCGTTCCGGAGTCGCGCTTCCGGAGCCCCCTTCCGTAGCCCCCCTTCCGGACACCCGCGCACCCGCCGCCGTACGTGCCCCAGCTTCCGTGAGCCGTCCGCCCCGGTCGAACCTCGCCCCGCCCCGGCCGGACCCCGCCCCGTTCCGTCCCGGCCGAGCCCCGGAGCCCGACCGGGACCCCGGACCCCGTACCCGTAGATCCGCTCGGCCCGCTCGGCCGCTCCGTGTGCGCACGGCGCACGCGGACCGGGCCGGGGGACGGCGTCAGTCCTCCGCCGCCCGCCGCCACGCGGACTCCCGCAGCAGCCGCAGCCCGTTGAGGCCGACGAGAACGGTCGAGCCCTCGTGCCCGGCGACGCCGAGCGGCAGCGGCAGATGCCCGGCCAGATCCCAGATCACCAGGACGCCGATGCACACGGAGGCGATGACCAGGTTCTGCACCACCAGCCGCCGGGCCCGCCGCGAGAGCGCCACGACGGCCGGTACCGCGGCGAGTTCGTCGCGCACCACGACGGCGTCGGCGCTCTCCAGCGCCAGATCGGACCCGGCCCGGCCCATGGCGATGCCGCTGTGCGCGGCGGCCAGCGCGGGCGCGTCGTTCACCCCGTCGCCCACCACGAGGACCCGTTCACCCGCCTCCTCCCACGCCCGTACGGCGGCGACCTTGTCCTGCGGCAGCAGCCCGGCCCGTACGTCCGTGATCCCGGCGTCCGCCGCCACCAGGGCCGCGGCACGCCGGTTGTCGCCGGTCAGCACCGCCGGAGCCGCCCCGGTGAGCCGGCCCAGGGAGGCGACGGCCTCTGCCGCGCCGGGACGCAGCCGGTCCGCGACGGCCAGAACGGCCACCGGTGCGCCGTCGGCCAGCACCACGACGGCGGTGCGGCCCTGCTCCTCCATCTCCGCCACCGCCGTACGGGCTTCCCCGGCCGCGCCGCCGAGGAGC
This sequence comes from Streptomyces lycii, assembly GCF_009735685.1. Lineage (GTDB taxonomy): Bacteria > Actinomycetota > Actinomycetes > Streptomycetales > Streptomycetaceae > Streptomyces > Streptomyces lycii. The sequence continues at coordinate 14,651 of NZ_WHPN01000348.1, forward strand.
CGTGCCGGGCTGCCGACCCGCACCGTACGGTCCCCGACCTGCGCCCGCACGCCGCGGCCCGGCGCCGCCGAGAAGTCCCGCGCCGTCTCCGGGCGGATGCCGCGCTCCCGTGCCGCCGCCACCACCGCCCGCGCCAGCGGGTGCTCGCTGGGGTGCTCGGCTGCCGCGGCCAGGGCCAGCACCTGCCGCTCGTCCAGCCCGCCGCCCGCCAGGATCCGCACCTCGGTGACCCGCGGGGTGCCCTCGGTGAGGGTGCCGGTCTTGTCCAGCGCGACCCGGGTCACCGTCGCCAGCCGCTCCATCACCACGGCCGACTTGACGAGGACGCCGTGCCGTCCGGCGTTGGCGATCGCCGACAGCAGCGGCGGCATGGTGGCCAGCACCACCGCGCACGGCGAGGCCACGATCATGAAGGTCATGGCCCGCAGCAGGGTCCCGGTGAAGTCGGCGCCGAAGGCGAGCGGGACGGCGAACAGCGCGAGGGTGGCGGCCACGACCCCGACCGAATAGCGCTGCTCGACCTTCTCGATGAACAGTTGGGTGGGCGCCTTGGTGGCGCTCGCCTCCTCGACCATGGCCACGATCCGGGCGATGACCGACTCGGAGGCGTCCCGGCCGACGCGCACCCGCAGCGTCCCGGTGCCGTTGAGGGTGCCGGCGAACACCTCGTCGCCCGCCGTCTTCGGCACGGGCAGCGGCTCGCCGGTGATGGTGGCCTGGTCCGCCTCGCTCGTCCCGTCGAGCACGGTGCCGTCGGCGGGCAGCCGCTCGCCGGGACGTACGAGGACGACGTCGCCGACCCGCAGACCGGCCACCTCCACGCTTTCTTCCCCGCCGTCCGCGGTCAGCCGCCGCGCCGTGGCCGGGGCCAGGTCGAGCAGGCCGCGCACCGAGTCCTCGGTGCGCCGCGTGGCCAGGGCCTCCAGCGCACCGGAGACCGCGAAGATCACGATCAGCAGTCCGCCGTCGAGGAACTGCCCGATGGCCGCCGCGCCCAGCGCGGCCACCACCATCAGCAGGTCGACGTCGAGCCGCCGCTCCCGCAGCGCCTGGAGCCCCGCCCACCCCGGGTCCCGGCCCCCGGCCGCGTAGCAGACCGCGTAGAGCGGCCCCCAGGCCCAGGCGGGCGCGCCGGCCAGGTCGAGCGGGAACGCCAGCAGGAACATGAACAGGGCCAGCGCCGCCCAGCGGACCTCCGGCAGAGCCAGCAGCCGGGTACGCCGGGACCGTACGGCTGCCGGGGGGCCGGAGACCGGGGACGGCCGGTCGTCGACCAGGGAAGACGTCATGGAGCGCACCTTGTTGTCGGGTGATGGTTATCGGTGATGTCGGGAGATCGCAGGTGTTTCCGGGTGATGCCGGGTGTTTCCGGCATCACCGGGCGCTGCCGGCCGCGGCACGGGCCCGGTGGGTGCGTCCACCATAGCGGAACACATGAAGAGATGTTCAAGTATGCCTGCGAGTACGATGACCGCATGGGACACGGAGCCGACGGCCGGATCACACCCGCGGCGCATCTCGACGCGGACTCGGCGGCCACCATCGCCGCCACCCTGCAGGCGCTGGCCACCCCGTCCCGGCTGATGATCCTGACCCGGCTGCGGCAGGGGCCGTGCGGAGTGGGGGAGCTCGCGGACGCGGTGAGCATGGAGCAGTCGGCGGTCTCCCACCAACTGCGGCTGCTGCGCGCCCTGGGCCTGGTGACCGGTTCGCGCCAGGGCCGCCGCATCGTCTACAGCCTGTACGACAGCCATGTCGCCCAGCTGCTGGACGAGGCCGTCTACCACATCGAGCATCTGCGCCTGGGCGCCCGCGACCTTCCGGACGGGGAGGACCGGGGCTGACCCCGGCGAGCCGTTGCCGGTGAGGAGCCGGGCGGTGCCACCGCCTCAGTGCCGCACGGCCACCCGATCCGGTGATCGCTCGTCACTTTCCCGTACGCCGCTCGATAGCAGGGGGGCCGCGCCAACTGCGGTGCCATGACGGGAAATTGAGGAGTCGGTATGAGCGCTCGACGCGTGAAGGTCCTGTTCCGGGGAGCGATGTGGGCGGCGGGCCTGGTGCTGGCGGCCGGGCTGCCGGCCGGTCCGGCATACGCCGACGAGACCCACCGCGACGCGCACAACGGGCCGAGCTTCGCGCTGGTCCGTACCGGGCAGATCGACGATCCGATGGAAGACGTTCTCGAGCACACCCTGCTGCTGGGCGGCGATTACGCCTGGGACTGAGACACGCCGGGCGCGGTCCCGGAACCGGTTGTGGCGCGNGGCCGCCGCGCCACGAGTCCGGTGGAGCGGTGCGGGATCAGCTCCCGCGGTGTACTGCCGTCCCGGTCACGGACGTGCCGGTCCGGATCTCACGCCCCGGCCGCCGTCGCCGCCGCTGTTGGGGGTCGCGGCGGCACCCGGCCGGCGGGCAGCCGGCCGGCGGCGTACTTCCGGTCGAAGTGGTTACCGGGGCGGGGAGGGCCGATCGCTCAGCTCATCCGGATGTTGGAGCTGCCGGAGCTCTGGTAGCCCTCGGTGGCCATGATCATGTAGTAGTTGAA
>NZ_WHPN01000349.1 GCF_009735685.1 Streptomyces lycii
GCCGACGGGGACCCCGAGCGGGGCCTGCGCCGGGCCCGCGCCGCCGCGCTGCTGATGCTCGCGCTGCCCGGCTCCGCGTACGTCTACCAGGGCGAGGAACTGGGCCTGCCCGAGGTCACCGACCTGCCCGACGAGGCCCGCCAGGACCCCTCCTTCTTCCAGGAGAACGGGCAGGACGGCCTGCGCGACGGCTGCCGGGTGCCGATCCCGTGGTCCGGCACCGAGGCGCCGTACGGCTTCGGACCCGAGCCCGGCGGCCCCAGCTGGCTGCCGCAGCCGGACGAGTGGGCGCGGCTCAGCGTCGAGGCGCAGACCGGTGACCCCGCCTCCACCCTGGAGCTGTACCGCTCGGCCCTCGCGCTGCGCCGCGAACACCCGGCACTCGGCCGGGGCGACGCGGTGGAGTGGCTGGACGCGCCCGAGGGCGTGCTCGCCTTCCGCCGCACCGCCCAGGGGCCCGACGGGGCGGCGGGCTTCGTCTGCACCGTCAACACCACCGGCGGGCCGGCCCGCCTCCCCGCCCCCGGCCGGGTGCTGCTGTCCTCGGACGGCGCGGTCGTCGAGGGCGGCGAAGCCGTGCTGCCCGCCGACACCGCGGTGTGGTGGACGGTGTGACGACCGCCCTGCCGCGGGGCGGCGACGCAGCCGCCCCGCGGCTCGCGGACATAGCGGCCCAGGCCGCAGTCAGCGAGGCCACCGTCAGCCGGGTGCTGAACGGCAAGTCGGGCGTCGCCCACGCCACCCGGCAGCGGGTGCTCGCCGCCCTCGACGTCCTCGGCTACGAGCGCCCCGTACGGCTGAAGCGGCGCAGCGCGGGCCTCGTCGGGCTGGTGATCCCCGAGCTGACCAACCCGATCTTCCCGGCCTTCGCCCAGGTCATCGAGCAGGTGCTGGCCGGGCACGGCTACACCCCGGTGCTCTGCACCCAGATGCCCGGCGGCGCCACCGAGGACGAACTCGTCGAGCAGTTGGAGGAGCGCGGGGTCACCGGCATCGTCTTCCTCTCCGGACTGCACGCCGACACCACCGCGGACCCCGCCCGCTACGCCCGGCTGGCGGCCCGCGGAGTGCCCTTCGTACTGATCAACGGCTACAACGAGCACATCGCCGCGCCGTTCGTCTCCCCCGACGACCGGGCCGCCGCGCGGATGGCCGTCACCCACCTGGTGGAGCTGGGCCACGAACGGATCGGGCTGGCCGTCGGCCCGGAGCGCTACGTGCCCTCGCGGCGCAAGGCGGACGGCTTCACCACGGCACTGCGCGACCTCCTCGGCCAGTCCGCGGCACAGGCCGGGGCGCGCATCCGGCACACCCTGTTCGGACTGGAGGGCGGCCAGGCGGCGGCGGGCGCCCTGCTGGACGACGGCTGCACCGGCATCGTCTGCGGCAGCGACCTGATGGCGCTCGGCGCGATCCGCGCGGTGTGGCAGCGCGGCCTGTCGGTGCCGGGGGACGTGTCCGTGGTCGGCTTCGACGACACCCCGCTGGTGGCGTTCACGGACCCGCCGCTGACGACCGTACGGCAGCCGGTGCAGTCGATGGCGACGGCGGCGGTCGGCGCCCTGCTGGAGGAGATCGGCGGCACTCCGGTGCAGCGGGCCGAGTTCGTCTTCCAGCCGGACCTGATGGTGCGCGGCTCGACGGGGCAGGCCCGGCGGGCCGACGCCCGCTGACGGTCGGCCCTTTCGACGGAGCCGAGGAGAGGTGTGCCACGTTCACCCTTCCTCCCGCGAACTGCCCCGGCAGCATCTGGCAGTTGGCCGCCGGGCTCCGGACAGACCGAGAGCCGGGCCGGCGAACCGCGGGGCGCCGCTCCGAGCCGGGCCGGTGCGGCGGGTCCGCGCGGGCACGGTAGCCCCGGGACCGGCGTTGTTTCCGGGCGGCGTGGGGGCTGGCCCGAAGACGGCGGCATCGCGGATCGCGTCAGTCGCCGGCGGCCGGTGCCGCCCGTTTCAGGCCGTCCAGAACGAGGTCGAGGAGGCGTTCGGCCTGCTCCCGTTGCTCCGGCTTCGCCGAGGTGAGGGCGATGCCCGCCAGGGCGGCGAACATGTCGGTGGGGCGGATGTCCGACCGGATGGTGCCGGCGGCGGTACCGGCCGCCATCAGGGAGTCGAGGGCGGTCTGGATCAGCTCGGCGCTCTCGGCGTACGGATTGGTCCCCGAGTCGACGACTGCGCGCATGGCGTCGGCCATGCCCAACTTGGCGGTGGCGTAGTCGATGAAGCGGCGCGTCCACGCGCGGAGGGCCTCGTCCGGCGGCATGGCCTCCAGCAGTCCGGGGACGGCGTCGCACAGCCGGGCCACCTCGTTGCGGTAGGCGGCCTCGATCAGGGCCTCCCGGGTCGGGAAGTTCCGGTAGAGGGTGCCGCTGCCGACTCCGGCCACCTTGGCGATGCGCTCGAAGTGGGCGTCCAGTCCGTCCTCGCTGAACACCCGCACCGCCGCGGCCAGGATCTTTTCCCGGTTGCGCCGTGCGTCCGCTCTCAGCGGGCGTCCCGCTGCTCGTGTCATCGGGGCTTTCCTCGTGCTCGCCGTTGCCTGCCGCTTGCCGGTTGGCGCCTGCCGACTGCCGCTGCTTGCCGACTGCCGGTCGTCCATTGCCGGTTGCTAAGTGGAGGCGTCCCCACTTAACGTGAGTGAAGTGGCGGCGCCTCCACTTCACTCTAGGGCATGGCACGGCCTGCCCTGTTCCGCTTATCTGTCCGGAAGGACTGTTCGTCATGCTGGGAATCGAAGGCAAGGTCGTCGCGGTCACGGGGGCGAGCGGCGGCATCGGAGAGGCGACCGCGCTCCTGCTCGCCGAGCGCGGCGCGAAAGTGGTCCTCGCGGCCCGCCGTCCCGAGCGGCTGGAAGCGCTGGCCGCCCGCATCGAGAAGGCCGGCGGTGCGGCCGCCTGGGCCCGTACGGACGTGACGCGGCGCGCGGACCTGTCCGGCCTCGTCCGGCTGGCCCGCGACCGGTTCGGCAGACTCGACGTGCTCGTGAGCAACGCGGGGGTCGGCCCGATCTCCCGCCTCGACGACCTCCGCGTCGAGGACTGGGAGAAGATGATCGACGTCAATCTCAAGGGCGTGCTCTACGGAATCGCCGAGGCGCTGCCCGTCTTCCGGGAGCAGGGCACCGGGCACTTCGTCAACATCGTGTCCACCTCCGGGCTGAGCGTCGTCCCGCTCCAGTCGGTGTATGCCGGTACCAAGAACGCCGTGCGCACCATCTCGGAGGGGCTGCGCCAGGAGGCCGGTGACAGCCTGCGCGTGACCGTCGTCTCCCCGGGCTTCGTCCGCACGGATTTCGCGGAGCAGATGGAGCCGGAGATCAGGAAGCGGATCACCGGCGAGATGGACCGGATCGGACTTCCCCCGGACGCGGTGGCCCGCGCGGTGGCCTTCGCCGTCGAGCAGCCGGACGGGGTGGACGTGGGCGACCTCGTCGTCCGCCCCACCGCCCAGGGGTAGCGGCCGGCCCACCGGTTCACCCCGCCTCGCGCGGGGTGAACCGGCCGGGCTCAGCCCCCGGACCCGGTCCGCGTTCCCGCGTACGCCACGAACGCGGACCAGCTGTCCGCGCCCGGAGCATCGGGCCGTGCCCGTGCCGCTCGGAGTCGTGCACGGGGACGGTGCCCGGGACGACGGCCACCTCGACGCACTCGCCGCCACCGGTGCCGCTGTAGCTGCTCTCGACCCACCGCGCGTCCACGGGGCGGATCGTGGACCGGTCCTCGTGCGTGGCTCTCCCGCTGCCGCGCTCGATGAGACGTGCCGACTTCTCGATATTGAGGGCCTCTGACCGCGGCGTTCCATGGCGCGACCAGGAGTCGCCGACCTTGTCGGGACCGGTCACGACGGCGCTGACGTCCTGCGGCTCCACGGAGCCGGCGAGGGCACCGGGCTCGACCCGGTACGGGCATCCGGTGCCCGGCCCGGGCCGGCGCCCCGGACCGGCTCAGGGGCCGGCCCGGCCGAGCCGCTTCGCCATCACCAGCTCCCGGGTCACGCCGTCCCGCAGCACCGCGCCCAGCTCGCCGGTGGCGGCGAAACCGTGGCGCCGGTAGAGCGCGGCGGCGGGTTCGTTGCCGGGAATCACCGTGAGCCGCAGGGCCGCCGCACCCGAGCGCAGCGCCCACTCCTCGACCGCCCCGACCAGCCGGTCCGCGACACCCCGCCCCCGCGCGTCCGGACCGACCCACACGGACCGCAGTTCGCACACGCCGCCGTCCCCCGGCACACCGCTCGCCATCCCGGCGGTCCGGTCGCCGTCCAGCAGCGCGAGGACGTTGTACGTGCCGGGCGCCTCCAGCCGGGCGCGCCACTGCTCCTCGCCGCCCCGGTGCCAGTCCGCGAGCCGGGACTTGAACGCGTGCGGCGCGTCGGCCAGCGCCGCGAGGCGGGCGTCCCGCCAGCGGGGCCAGTCGTCCGGCGTCATCGCGCGCAGCTGCACCATGCGCGGGCCGCCCCCTACCGGCCCGCCGACGCGGGTGCCGCCAGCCGTCCCGGGTCGATGCGCCGTTCGGCCAGGTAGTAGAGCACCGCCCCGGCCCGGAGCGGCGTGTCCCAGTCGGGGTTGACGCTCATGCCGCCGTCCTGCCGTACGGCGATCAGGGTGGCGCGGAAGTCCCGGCCGAACCGGGTCTGCCAGTCGCCGTACGTCCCGCCCGCCAGGTCCCCGGGCAGCCGCAGCGAGTAGGTGTTGCCGACGCCGCCGCTGCTCATCAGGTCCGCGTACACCTCGGTGATCCCCGGGTCCAGGGTCTCTTCGCTGACCAGGTTCGGCATGTGCCACTGCACGCACTGCATGCCCGGGTTGACGTAGCGCAGATTGCGGCAGCGCTCCATGTCGCGCAGCGCCACCACCAGGTGCACGTCCGGGCGGAGGTGGTCGACGGCGACAGCGACGGCCAGGGCCTCGTTGTCGTCCCTCGCGTCGATCACGACCGTGGCCGCGTCCGGCACCCGGGCCCGGGTGAGGACGTCGACGGAGGTCAGGTCGCCGCGCACGAACGAGACGTTCTCGTGCTCGGCCATCGGGTGCTCCGGGACGTCCTCCCAGGCGCACAGCGCGATCTCCAGGGGGGCGTCGGTCTGGAGTTCGCGGATGATGCGTTCGGTCCGGCCCGGGGCGTATCCGAGGAGGACGATGTGGCCGCGGAGGTCGAGCTCGACGAGGCCCTTCATGCGTTTTCCCTTCAGGGCCGAGAGATGGGCCGCCAGTTCGGTGAACAGGATGGTGAGGGTGACGATCCCGCCGACGATGACATAGCCGCCGACGAGATGGCCGAGGCCGGACTCCGGGAAGTGGTCGCCGTAGCCCACCGTCGAGCTGGTGACGAGGAACCACCACCAGAAGTTGGCCGGTTCCGTGATCGCGTTCGAGGCAGGCTCCACCAGCCACATCGCGAGCCAGCTCGTGGCGAAGACGAAGAGCGCCACCGCGAGCGCCGCCCGCCAGCCGCGCACGCGGGAGCGCACGACCTGGACGAGCCTGGCCATGATGATCGGCACGGGGACTCCCTGGACTCCCTGGACGGACGGCGGGCGGGAGCCGCATCGTACCGACCGCGGGATCACCGGCTCCGGCGGCCGCGCGGGAGAGCGGTGCGCCGGCCGGCTGCCGGGGCCCTTCCGAGCCGGCTGCCGGGGCTGCCGCCGTGCGGTGACCGGTCCGGCCGGCCGGGCGCGTGGGGCCCCGGGCGGGACGGCCGAACGCCGCCCCTGCTCGCGGATCCCCCGGCCGGCCGGACCGGAGTCGCCGTTGAACGTAACACCGCTGCAATGCTTTGCGAAAGAGCTTGCAGTATCCGGACAGGGGTCGGCGGCCCTCGCTCCGGACCGGTGAACGTTACGTGTTCAAAGGGTTGACCGGGCCTCGCCCGGCTCGTACCGTCCGGTTACGCAAGACCTTGCGGAAGATTTTCAGCAGGGTCCCCACCGGCCTTACGGGCATGGCGCGTTGCCGCACGAGGCTGCTCCGCAACCCCCTTCTCCCCGCCCAGCGGGAGAGCTCCTCACCCAGGAGGAAGCATGGCCCGTAGCACCGCCGGCGGCAGCCGGCGCAGATCCGCACGCCCCCGGTTCGCGGCCCTCGCCGTCACCGCGGTGACCGCCGTCGCCGCGACGGCCCTCACCGCCCCGGCCGCCCCCGCGCAGGCGGCCCCGCCCGGCGCCAAGGACGTCACCGCCGTCCTGTTCGAGTGGCGCTTCGACTCCGTCGCCCGTGAGTGCACCCGCACCCTCGGACCGGCCGGTTACGGCTACGTCCAGGTCTCGCCGCCGCAGGAGCACATCCGGGGCAGCCAGTGGTGGACCTCGTACCAGCCCGTCAGCTACCGGATCGCGAGCCGGCTCGGTGACCGCGCCGCCTTCAAGAACATGGTCGACACCTGCCACGCGGCGGGGGTGAAGGTCGTCGCCGACTCCGTCATCAACCACATGTCCGCGGGCTCCGGCACCGGCACCGGCGGCTCGTCGTACACCAAGTACGACTATCCGGGCCACTACCAGGGCCAGGACATGGACGACTGCCGCTCCGAGATCACCAACTACCAGGACCGCCACAACGTCCAGCACTGCGAGCTGGTGGGTCTCGCCGACCTCGACACCGGCGAGGAGTACGTCCGCTCCGAGATCGCCGAGTATCTGAACGACCTGCTCTCGCTGGGCGTCGACGGCTTCCGCATCGACGCCGCCAAGCACATGCCGGCCGCCGACCTGGCCGCGATCAAGGGCAAGCTCGCCGACCCCGGCGTGTACTGGAAGCACGAGGCCATCCACGGCGCGGGCGAGGCCGTCTCGCCGAGCGAGTATCTCGGCAGCGGCGACGTCCAGGAGTTCCGCTACGCCCGCGACCTCAAGCGGGTCTTCAACAGCGAGAACCTGGCGTATCTGAAGAACTACGGCGAGGGCTGGGGCTACATGGACAGCGGCAGCTCCGCCGTGTTCGTGGCCAACCACGACACCGAGCGCGGCGGCGACACCCTCAGCTACAAGGACAACGCCAACTACACCCTGGCGCACGTCTTCATGCTCGCCTGGCCGTACGGCGCGCCGGACGTGCACTCCGGCTACGAGTTCAGCGACCGCGACGCGGGCCCCCCGAACGGCGGCACCGTGCACGCCTGCTGGCAGGACGGCTGGAAGTGCCAGCACGACTGGCCGGAGATCCGGAGCATGGTCGGTTTCCGCAACACCGTCGGCGACGCGGCCGTCACCGACTGGTGGGACAACGGCAACGACGCCATCGCCTTCGGCCGGGGCGGCAGCGGCTACGTCGTCGTCAACCACGAGAGCGGGACGCTCAGCCGCACCTTCCAGACCTCGCTGCCCGCCGGTGACTACTGCGACGTGCAGAGCGGCAACAGGGTGACCGTGGACGGCGGCGGACGCTTCACCGCCTCGCTGGGGCCGAACACGGCGCTCGCGCTGCACACCGGCGCCCGCGGCTGCTGATCCCCGTGGCGTCACGGGGACTCCGTCCGCCGGTCCGGTAGCGCCGTCCCGGCTCTCCGCGACCCCGTCCCGGTCCACCACGGTCCCGTCTCGGTCCACCGCGACCACCGCGGTTCCGTGTTCACCGCGACCCCGTCCCCGCGCAGGCCCGTCGCCCCTCCCCGCGGCGGCCGGCCACCCGGCAGTGTCCTCCCCGACCGCCGGGCGGCCGGCCCGCCCGCCCCGGGCCCGGCTCACCCCGGCCCGGGGCACCGCCCCCGGCCCGGGCCGGATCCGTTCCGTTCCGTGCCCGTCCGGCCCGATCGCCCGCCCGTCAGCACCGTCAGCACCGTCAGCACCGTCCGCACACCCGAGGAGACCCCGACCCGTGACCGGTCACCCGCGCCGAGCGGCCGTCGCCGCCGTCACCGCCGCGCTGTTCGCGGCGGTCCTGCCCGCGGCACAGTCCGCACAGGCCGCGCCGCCCCAGCAACCGCCGTCCGCCGCCCCGCAGGAGGACCGCGCCGCCGCCGCTCCCGACCTCGGCAGGGCCGAGGCCCAGTGGATCGACCGGGACACCGTCGTCTGGGACTCCGGCACCACCGCCGCGAGCACCCGGCTGCTGTACGCCCCGAACGGCGGCATCACCGTGCGGAACGGCGAACTGTCCGGCGCGGCCCACGCCCTGCGGCTGCGCCCCGCCACCCTCGACGAAGCCCAGCAGAAGGCCCATCCGCACCTCGCCGGCCGCCCCGCCTTCACCCTCGACCCGCGCGACCGGGGCCGGGTCCGCGCGGCCCTCCGCGGCCAGGTGGCCGCCGTCCAGCGGGACGACGCCGGCACGCTGCTCGCCGCCACCGGCGTCCAGCTCCCCGGCGCCCTCGACGACCTCTACGGCGAGCGCGCCGTCCAAGCCGAACTGGGGCCGGTCTTCTCCGCGAAGGGCGTCCCCACCCTGTCCGTCTGGGCGCCCACCGCCCGCACCGTCTCCCTGGAGCTCGACGGCCGGACGGTCCGCATGGAGCGGGACGGCGCCAGCGGCGTGTGGAGCGTACGGGGCGACCGGAGCTGGCGCGGCAAGCCGTACCGCTACGCCGTGACCGTCTGGGCGCCCGATGCGCAGAAAGTCGTCACCAACCGGGTCACCGACCCGTACAGCACCGCGCTGACCGCCGACTCGAAGGCGAGCCTCGTCACCGACCTCGCCGACCCGCGGCTCGCCCCGGACGGCTGGGACTCCCTGGAGAAGCCCGCCCCCACCCCGCTGCGCGACGCGCAGATCCAGGAGCTGCACATCCGCGACTTCTCCGTCGCGGACAAGACGTCCGCGCACCCCGGCGAATACCTCGCCTTCACCGACCACGACTCCGACGGCATGCGCCACCTGAAGAAGCTCGCCCGCTCCGGGACCTCCTACGTCCATCTGCTCCCGGCCTTCGACCTCGGCACCGTCCCGGAGAAGAGGTCCGACCAGGCGCAGCCGGACTGCGACCTCGCCGCACTGCCCGCCGACTCCGAGCGGCAGCAGGCCTGCGTCACCGAAGCCGCCCCGCGCGACGCCTTCAACTGGGGCTACGACCCGCTGCACTACACCGTCCCCGAGGGCTCGTACGCCTCCGACCCCGACGGCCCCCGCCGCACCGTCGAGTTCCGGCAGATGGTCCAGGGGCTGAACCGGGCCGGGCTGCGCACCGTCATGGACGTCGTCTACAACCACACCGTCGCGAGCGGGCAGCACGACAAGTCCGTGCTCGACAGGATCGTCCCCGGCTACTACCAGCGGCTGCTGGACGACGGCAGCGTCGCCACCTCCACCTGCTGTGCCAACACCGCGCCCGAGCACGACATGATGGGCAAGCTCGTCGTGGACTCGGTCGTCACCTGGGCCAGGGACTACAAGGTCGACGGCTTCCGCTTCGACCTCATGGGCCACCACCCCAAGGCCAACATCCTCGCCGTCCGCGAGGCCCTGGACGCGCTGACGCCCGCGAAGGACGGTGTCGACGGCAAGAGCGTCGTCCTCTACGGCGAGGGCTGGGACTTCGGCGAGATCGCCGGCGACGCCCGCTTCGAGCAGGCCACCCAGGCCAACATGGCCGGCACCGGCATCGCCACCTTCAGCGACCGGGCCCGCGACGCCGTCCGCGGCGGCGGCCCCTTCGACGCCGACCCCGGCGTGCAGGGCTTCGGCTCCGGCCTCTTCACCGATCCCAACGGATCGCCCGCCAACGGCAGCGAGGCCGAACAGCGGGCCCGCCTCCTGCACTACCAGGACCTCGTCAAGGTCGGGCTGAGCGGCAACCTCGCCGATTACACCTTCACCGACACCTCCGGACGCAGGGTCAGCGGTTCCGAGGTCGACTACAACGGCTCCCCGGCCGGCTACGCCGCCGCCCCCGGCGACGCCCTCGCCTACGCCGACGCCCACGACAACGAGTCCCTCTACGACGCCCTGGCCTTCAAGCTGCCGAAGGACACCCCCGCCGCCGACCGGGCCAGGATGCAGGTCCTCAGCATGGCCACCGCCGCGCTCTCCCAGGGCCCGGCGCTCTCCCAGGCGGGCACCGACCTGCTCCGCTCCAAGTCGCTGGACCGCAACTCCTACGACAGCGGCGACTGGTTCAACGCCCTCCACTGGGACTGCCGCGACGGCAACGGCTTCGGCCGCGGACTGCCGCCGGCCGCCGACAACGAGGACAAGTGGCCCTGGGCGAAGCCGCTGCTGACCGAGGAGACACTGACGCCCGGCTGCGCGGAGATCGAGGGCGCCTCGGCCGCCTACCGGGACCTGCTGAGGATTCGCACCACCGAGCCCGCGTTCGGGCTGGACTCCGCCGGGGCGGTGCAGTCCGCCCTGTCCTTCCCGCTCTCCGGCACCGGGGAGACGCCCGGCGTCATCACCATGGCGCTCGGTGACCTCGTCGTGGTCTTCAACGCCACCCCGGAGGTGCAGCGGCAGCGGGTCGGCGGGCTCGCCGGGCAGGACTACCGGCTGCACCCGGTGCAGGAGCGGGGCGCGGACCCGGTGGTGCGGCAGTCCTCGTACGAGGCCGCGTCCGGCACCTTCACGGTCCCGGCCCGTACGACCGCCGTGTTCCGGCGCTGACGGCGGCACCGGTACGGAAAGCCGGCGGCGGCCGGAACGGCACACCCCCGGGCGGGCGTTCAGCGCCCGCCCGGGCAACTCCGGGCGCTACCGGCGGTCGTCCCACCGGCCGGCGACTGTCCGGCGACCGTCCGAAACGACCGGCGACCGTCCGACACGACCGGTGAGCGGCTGCCGTCCGACGGCGGCCTTCCGGCCGGCGGCCGGGTGAACGGATGGCCGGGGCGAACGGATGGCCGGGGCGAACGGACGGCCGGGCGGACCCGGGCGCACGGTGAACGGCGCGGCGGGGGCAGCACACCCGGCGCCGGGGCAGGGCGGGCCGGGGCCCGCGGGGCGCTCAGACCGTGGCCGTGAGCTGGGCGACCAGTTCCGAGAACGGGCTGTCCGGCCGTTCCTCGGCGACGGCCCGGCGCACGACCCGGGCGGTCTCCTCGTCCTGCGCGGCGCTGACCGACGCCAGGGCCAGGAAGCTGTGCACCAGCTGGAGTTCCAGCTCGGCGCGCGGGATGCGGCGGCCGTCCAGCCAGGTCAGCGCGGTGGTCTCGGCCAGACCGATCCAGGAGCGGACGACCAGGCTGATGCGCGGACCCGGGTCGTCGACCTCCAGATGGTGCATGATCTGCCGGTACGCGGCCTCGCGGACGTCGTCGATCATCGCGTCGGCGTTCTCCGAGCCCACGGTCCGGCCGCCGCGCAACAGGGCGGCGAAGCCCGGTCCGTGCTCGTCGACGAAGTCGAAGTAGCGGCCCATCACGCGGAGCAGGCGCGTGCCCAGCGAGCCCTCACGCGGTTCGACGAAACGGTTCGCCAGCTCATCGGCCGCGCGCCGGACCGCCGCCTCGTACAGGCTGTCCTTGCCCGGGAAGTAGTGGTAGACGAGCGGGCGGGATATCCCGGCGGCCGTCGCGATGTCGTCCACGGACACCTCGTCGGGGGAGCGGTGGCTGAACTGCTCCAGCGCCACGGCGATCAACTGCTCGCGCCGCTCCTCGACACCCATCCTCCGGCGCACCACGGTCGTCATGGGCACACACTCTAACGAAACGCTCGGATCAGGCCAGACCTCGGGCCGGTTCGGCTCGCCTGCGCGTGCGGACGGAGACGGGCCGCCGCGCGCGTCAGTCCAGCGCGGTGAGTTCGGCGCCGTCCGCGAGCCGCCCCCGCAGACCGGCCCGGGTGTCCCCGTCGGCCGGTACGGACAGCAGCCGTCCCGCCGCCCGCACACCGCCGTCACCGGTCGTACGGACCGATACCACCTGCGGACTTCCCGCCGCCAGGACATACCACCGGCCGGCCGCCGAGCGCCACAGCACACCCGCCAGCACCTGCGGCCGACGGGCCCCGCAGGCCGGTGAGTCCGTGGCGCGGGCGGCGACCGTGCCCGGGGCGCCGGGGCGTTCGGCCGGTGGCTGGAACTGTGCGGAGACCCGGCTGCCCCCGCCGCGCCAGGTCTCCGCCCGGGTGCACAGCCAGTCACCGCTGCCGCTGCCGTCCGGGAGCGGCTGGACCGCGAACCGCCAGGAGTTCACGGACCGCACGCCCGTCGCGCGCAGCCCGGCCAGCTCGCACGCCGAACGGGCCCAGCTCGTACGGGCGGCCGGGGTGCTCACGGCGGCCGGAGTGGCCGCGGCGGCCGGGGCGCCGGTCGTGCCGGTCGGCCCCGTGGCGGTGGTGGCGGCCGTGCCGGTGCCCGTGCCCGGTGCCGCCGGGCGGGACGCGGCGGCCGCGCCCGGCTCGCCGTACGTGAGTTCCGCCGGGGTGAGTTCGCCGAGGTCGGTGAGGAGCAGCGCGGCGGGCGCGGGCACCGACGGATCGGTGCGCAGCTCCATCGCGGGCCAGCTGTCGCACTCCCGCGCGGTGGCGGGAGTGGGCGCCGGGGCCGTCACGCCGTCCTCCGAACGGTCCAGCGGCCGGGGCGCGGCGTCCGGGCGCAGCAGGTCGCGCAGCCGCCCGCCGGTGACCCAGGGGGCGGTGAGGTGCCGCACGTGCTGCTCGTCCCGGTGCAGCACCAGGGCGGCGGCGGACGCGGTGTCGGCCGCGTCGGCGCGCGCGAGGTCCAGCACGGCGGAACCCGCCCGCGGGTCGAGCGGCTCGGCGTACCGGACCACCCGCAGCCCGTCGTGGAGCAGCACGACGGCGGTCCGTTCGACGTCACCGGCGAACAGCAGCCGGGCGGGGCCGGGCGGCGGCCCGGAGGCGGTGCCGGGTGTGGCCGACACCGTGACGGCGGACGGGCGCGCCCAGGCGGCGAGTGCCCGGCCCAGCAGTTCCCGGTC
>NZ_WHPN01000350.1 GCF_009735685.1 Streptomyces lycii
GCGGCCCTCGGGCTACGCCCTGGGCCCGCCGCGCTCGGCATACGCAGGTAGGGCTGTCTGCAGCCTTTGCAGTGCCGTTCCTGTGGGGGTTTGGAGAAAGTGAATTGGTTGGAGTGAGGGGGTTACTGGGCAGGGCTGTCTGCAACGGCGGGGCTGGAGAGACGCAAAAGAAGAGGGCAGGGCGCCGGCTGTCAGTAGATCGGGAGCGTTGCTGTACCGATATACAGTCGCCCTCGCCAGCCGGTGGCTCGCAGTACCTCCGACCTGCGGTTTCAGGCGGGAGAGGGGTGTCGCGTCCAAGGACGCGCACAGAAGCGACGCAGCAAACGACGCCGGATGCGACGGGGCATCCGCCAGCAGGTCCCCCATGAAGACCCGCAGTGCTCGCAGAGGCGCTGAGCTGCTGCCCTACCGCGTTTTACGGGGGTTGGCCTTCAGCATGACGAGGGCCCGCGTGGCCGGCTCGGGTTCCAGCCCCAACTCGTCCAGTTCCCGCTTGAGGCGGGTGTAGGTGTGCCGAGCGGCGTCGTGGCGTCCGGCGGCCTGATACAGGCGGATGGCGTGCTGGGCCAGCCGCTCATGGTCTGGGTGAACAGTGCTCAAGTGCTCCAACAGGCTCAGGATCACGTCTCGCTCCCCTACCGCGCCTTCGGTGTGCTCTGCTCGGTGGGCAATGCGGAGGACGGCGTCAGTGGCCTTCATGGTGAGGTGTTCGCGGATGGCGTCGGCCCACAGGTAGTCGCGCCCCTGAGCGAAGGTCCCTCGGTAGCGGGCAATGGCTTCGCAGGCGGCATTCAGGTCTCCGCGTCGGAGTGTTCCAGGGGTTCCGTCCGGAGGCAGCCCGTTGAGGATTTCCTCGAATTCCGCAAGGTCGGTTTCCACGAGTTCCGGGTGCAGCTTGTGGAGCTCTCCATGGCGGAGGATGAATTCTTGTGTGGTGATCCCGGTAGCGGCGCGAAGGGCGCGGCGTACGGCGCGGCGCAGGTTTTTCAGTGCGTTCTGGTCGTTGTTGCCGTCCAGGTGCAGTTTCTCGGCGATGTCCGACGCCAGGAGTCCTGCGGGGTGCGCGGCGAGGAGGGCCAGGAATTCGTGGACTTCCGGCCGGAGGTTGGTGCCGATGGGGTCTGGGTGGCCGCGGGCGTAGAGGGTGACGGGTCCGAGCACGTGGATGCGGACCGGTTTGGTCTGCGTTGGTTGTTCTGCGTGCTGCCTGTCCGCCGGCTTCGGGAGTGGGTCCGTGCCGGGTTCGTCGGCGGCTTCGGTTTGCCGGGTTCTCGGCGGTGGGCTGGGGTTGGGAAGGATGCGCAGGTGGCGGCGCTGGCCGTGGGCGCCGAGCAGGACTTCGGTCATATCGCGCCCGGCCTCGGGGGTGAGGTGGAAGAGCTGGAGGCGGTCGAGCTTCGATGCGTGTCCGTGCGGGAGGCTGGTGCTGCCGTCGGCGGCGATGTCCCAGCGTTCGGCGCCGGGGAGGGCGGTGTCGAGGGTGAGGACGATCAGGGTGTCGGGTCGGCTGCGAACTGCCAGAGCCTGCAACTGCCCGTGGTGCGCAGGGCCGGGCGCGGTGAGCAGCAGCAGGGTGCCAGGAGCCGCTTCCCGTACCGCGGGGCTGGTTGGCGTGGAGGCGGCTTCCGGCAGTTCCGCTTCTTGGTCCTGGCACGCGCGGGCGTGGGCGAGGAGGTGTAGCTCCGCGGCCCGGAGAGCGTGTGCGGTGTCCGCGCTTTGGGTGAGGGCCGTGAAGGTCGGCGGGAGTCCGGGGAGCAGGCGCTCGGCGAGGTCCGCGGTGACGACGGCAGTGACTCGGGCGGGTGAGGGGCGCTGGCGTTCGGCGGCGGTGAGGATGCCGGTCAGCAGGGCGCGGGCAGCTCCTTCGGCTCCCGGGCCGCTCCAGAAGCAGCCTGCGGTGGTGGCCAGTACGTCGAGGGGGACTTCGCTGTTGTCCTGCTGCCCGATGGTTACGGTGCTCGGGCTGCGCGGTGGTTGAGGCGGTGTACGGCGGGTGAAGAGGGCCTCGGGGTCCTGCGGGCAGGGTGGTTGCGCGGCGGCACGGGCGGCCTGTGCGGCCTTGTCCACAATCGGGCTGAGGGACGACGACTGCGTTTCCTTCTCGGGTCGGCGTTGGCGATGTTGCTGCACGTACCAGTAGCGGCGTGCGGCCA
This sequence comes from Streptomyces lycii, assembly GCF_009735685.1. GTDB lineage: Bacteria > Actinomycetota > Actinomycetes > Streptomycetales > Streptomycetaceae > Streptomyces > Streptomyces lycii. The sequence continues at coordinate 2,157 of NZ_WHPN01000350.1, forward strand.
GGAGTCCGGCGGCCGCGGTGATGCCGATCAGTCCGGCCTCGCCGATGCCGACGGCAGCAGGCCCCGGTTCGGAGCCGGTGTTGCGCGGGGCGCTGTCCTGGTGGGCGGGTGCCGAGGGAGTGACCTTGTCGTCCCTGTGATGCTCGGGGGCCCAAGTCTCGGCCGGCGTGGGCTGTGCGGGCGGGGTCTCCACCGGCTGCTCGGGGTGTGCCGGCGCGGGAGCGGCCGGGTCGGGCTGGTGTGGCCGGGAGGTGTCGGTCCCGGTGACCGGGATGGCCAGCCTCCAGCCGGGCCTGATCAGGTCGGGATCGCTGAGCCGGGTGCCGTCGCTCTGGACGCGGTTCTTGTTGAGGGCGTAGATCCGCGGCCATTTGCAGGGGTCGTCCAGGTGCACGTGGGCGATGTCCCACAGGGTGTCGCCTTCGACGACCGTGTACTCGAAGTGCTGGGCAGCACCGGCCCCGTCCACGGCTTCGGTCTGCGCGGGTGAGCCAGGTTGCCGAGGAGGGGCGCCAGGTGTCCCGGCGCCGGCCCGCTCCCCTCCAAGGCGGGCCGCCCGCTCGGCGGAGCCCAGTTCCACAGGAGCTGTAGCGGCGGTGTGGTGCAGCCAGGGCTCGTTCGCCGTGAAGGACTGGTGGGCGCCGGCCGTTGGTCTCCACAGGCCGATGAGGGCAAGAACGAGGGTGCCAACGCACAGGGCTGCCAGCGAATTCCTCGCAGACAGTGCTGCCACGTGCTCGTCGTGTGCCGTGCGGTCGCGAAGGAGTTGAGGCAGGTTGGTGGCGTACCAGTAGGTCTCGCGGAGAACGGTCCAGGCAAAGGCGGCCCAGCACAGCCAGCCCGCCAAGGCCAGCAGCTCGACCAGCAGGGGATCGCTGAGCGGCTGCGTCAGCCGCTCCCCCACCGCGGACCAGGACATGATGTGCTCGGGCCAGGGAACACCTGTCGCCTGCCACAGGATGTAGGGCATGCCGAGCAGCAGGGCGAGTGTGGCCGTCAGGGTGCCGCCCGCGGTCGCGGCTGCGGTCACGCGCTGACGCCGCGGGCTGTGATGGGTCATCGCCCGTTCGCTCTTTCCGTGAGGGGAGGGATGGCCGACCGTCTACGGGGTGGCGCGTACGGCGTGCGCTGTGGCTGTTGCATGAACGGTGAGGGTGCGCAGGCCGACGAGTTGCAGGATCTGGGTGCTCTGATGATGGGTGACGTGGACGGTGACGGCATCGCCCTGAACCGAAGCCGTACCGCTGTCGCCGGTGGCGGCGACGTGCGCACGGGCGGTGCGGGCGGCGTCGGCACGGAGGAGCCGGACGTCGTCGCTGCTGCGGAGCCGGGCGAGGTCCAGCTTCTGGGCGCCGCTGCGAGCCGCTTCCTGCGCCGCATCCAGCGCCTGAACTTTTCCTGCCAGGGCCAGACCACCGTCGACGACGATGCCGGCGAACAGCCACAGCGCGGCGAAGGCGCCGACGACGAACGCGGCAACCTGTCCTCGGTCGTCACGGGCTGCGCGCGGCACGTCTCGGAGCCGCGAAAGCTGCGTAGGCCCGTCCCCCTTCATGAACTGCTCCGGAAGGAGTCGACGGCGGAGAAGGCGGTGCCGGTCAGGGTGACGTGGCCCGGCAGCCCCGTGCGGGTGAAGTCGCGCAGATCGGCGGTGCAGGAGACACGGGCCGTCACCGTGGCACCAGGTGCGAGGCCGCGGGTGGTCAGGCGGACGCTGGGGCGTGTGCAGGCTGCTCCCGCCTCGCGCAGTGCCGCGCTCGCGGCGCGCTGGGCCTGCGTGCGCGCAGCGGCCTCGGTGCGGGCCAGGGACGCGGCGCGTGCGGCTTGGTGGGCGGCGTCCGTAACGACCATTCGGGCTTCGACGAGCAGGCCGAGCGCGACGACGACCAGCAGCACGAGGACGAGGAGCGGGGTGACCAGCACCAGCTCCACCGCAGCGGAACCGCGGTTCCGGTCATCCGGCATGCGGCCCGCGCCACGCCGGGTCATGGCCTCCCTCCGTCGGGGAAGGTGACTTTCTCGGTGGGGCCGGAGGCAGTTCCGGAGGCATGCAGTGTCAGGCCGGGGACCACGGGGATCACGACCCCGTCCACGCGCACGGTGGTCCGGGCAGTGGTGCGGTCGACGCTCACGGAAGGGGCGGTGAGGACGCGGCTGCCCAGCGCCGCCAGGCTGCTGCGGGCCTGGGCCTGTCCGTCGGCTGTGGTGGCGTTCTCGGCCCGGGCGGCGGCCAGGGCCCGCTGGGCGGCGTACTGGGCGATGTGCCGTGCGTGCCAGACGAGGGCGAACTGCACGATGAGTAGGGCGAGCAGCAAGAGTGCTGGGACGACGAGCACGAGCTGCGTACTGACCGCCCCGTGGTCGCCGCGCAGTCGGCGAAGGAAGGAGGCCACGAGTCATCCGACGTCGATGCCGCCCGCCTTCGCCATGACCTTGTTGGCGATGATGCCCACGACGGTCAGGGCCAGGACGGCCAGCAGCGCGGTGACCACGATGGTCTCGGTCGTGTATCCGGCGTCTTCGCGGGCGCGTCTGCGTACGACGTCCAAATGTGCGCGCGTGAGAGCGACCAGGGTCCTGAGGTGTTGCATGGGAGTGCTCTTTCGTCGAGATGGTGCAGCGGAGATGTCAGCTCACGGACATGACGTGCGCGAGGGCCGGATAGCCGATCAGCAGCAGGAACGCGGCGAACAGACCCACCACGGGCAGCGACATCTGCTCGGTCGCTGCCTGCGCCGCTCCGTCGGCTTCGGAGATCCGTCGGCGGCGCATCGCCCGGGCCTTCGCTGCGAGGGAGGCGCGGACCTTGGCGCCTTCGCTGCCCGCCAGGTTGAGCGTCGAGGCGAGTTCGGTCAGCTCGACCACGGCCAGCTGTCTTCCGAGGTCTCCGATGTGGGACCAGGGGCTGGTGCGGGTGAGCTGCCCGACGTGGAGGGCGTGTCGCAACTTCCCGCCGGCCCAGCCCTCGGGGGCGGCGACGGCCTGGGTGAGGGCCTGCTGGACTCCGGCTCCCCCCGCGAGCGCGATCACGGTCAGATCCAGTACAAGGCTGAGGGTGTGCCGCATCTCGCGGCGCCGCATCGCGGCCAGCTTGCGGACACCGATGTCCGGTGCGAAGAACAGCACCACGGCCAGGGCGAGGGAGCCGACCAGCGGCGTCCACCAGCCCGGTTCGACTCCCGCACCCAGATGGAGAACCAACGCGGCGGCCCACGGGGCGAGGAGCCCAGTGATCGCGCAGACGGCCTTGCCCGCGAGGTGATTCTCTTCGTTCGTGCCGCACACGGTCAGATCGGCACGGAGCGAAGCGGTGGGGAAGCCCAGCGCCCGGACCAGCGGTACGGCATGTCGGCCCAACCGGGTCGCCCACTCCGCATCGTCGGCGTCGTGCGTTCGCCCCTTCATCGGTGGGGCAGGCGCGTTGAGCGCTGTCAGAACGTCGGTGAGGGCCGGCCGGTTGGGCCGCAGTCCGTAGAGGAGGGCGGTCGCTCCCGCCCCGAACAATGCGCCGAGGAGCATGACGATCACCGCGTACCTCCTGCTGCAGAGCCGGTAGCGGCGCGGGAGCTCCCGGGGGCGACGAGCCGGACCGGCTCCTGGATGCGGCCGATCGCAGTCAGATAGGCGAAGCTGGCGGCGAACAAGGCGCCCACGGCAGTGAGGACGGCCTGACCGGTCAGCGTGTTGAACGGGTCCAGATAGGGGCGATTGAAGATCACGAGGCCGGTTGCCATGCCGACCGTCACGATCACGGTGATCCGCAGCCCGGTACGCACGCTCGCTCGTCCGGCGTCGATGCGCTGCCGCATGGCTACTTGTTCGCGTACCGATTCCGCCAGCTCGCCCAGCAACGGTCCGAGCCGGCTGGTCTGTTCCTGCGCAGCCATCACCAGGGCGGCCACGACCACATCGACAAGCGGGTCGTCGACGTCCACGGCGAACGCCCGTAGAGCGCTGGGCAGCGGTTCCCCGGAGCGGACAGCGGCAGCGAGTTGCTGCGTCTCCCGCTCCAGCGCGGCCGGCGCGATGTCGGCGGTCGCCAGCACCGCCTGCTCCAGGCCGGCCGCCGCGGAGAGCGTGTCGCGCAGCATCTCCGTCCAGGTCGCCAGCGCCTCCATGCGTTCCGTGCGCCGGGCCGCGGCCCGGTCCGGGCCGAGGAGGCCGGGCAGGGTGAGCATCGCCACCGTGGTCAGCACGGCCGCCACCGGCCAGGTCGTCAGCGCTCCGGCGACCACCCCGGCCGCAACGGAGATCGTCACGCGCCGCGTGGTCCAGTTCGCAGGCAGTCGGCCTGCAACCCGACGCCACAGCGCGGGCCGGCCGTCGCGCACCTCCCGGCGTACGGCGCCGTACCCGATGGCCACGAGGCCCAGGCCGAACAGCAGTCCGCACGCCACCGCAAAGCCCGTCCATGTTCCGGGATCGAACGCCGCGCCCATCACGCCCTCCCCCACGGCTGCGGGGTGGCCAAGCTCTGCGCGTCCAGCCCTGCGGCGGCCAGGTCACCCAGGGTCTCCGGTCGCAGCGGAGTCGCCGGTACGGCCTTCCCGTCAGGGCCGGGCCGATAGACCTCGTTGGAGACGATCTGAGCGCCGTCCGCGTCGATGACCTCGCGTACGGAGTCGATGACGCGGCGTCCGGCGGTGTCCCAGCCCAGGTGGACGACGAAGTGGACCGCGGAGGCCACCATTAGGTTGGTGGCCTCCAATGAGAGCCGTTCCGGTGACTGGGCGGCGTAGGAGGCGAGCTTGGTGAACACGCCTCGGGATGTGGAGGCATGGATGGTGGAGAGCGAGCCGTCGTTGCCCTGCGACATGGCGTTGCACATGGGGATGACTTCCGACCCTCGGATCTCTCCGACGATCACCCGGTCCGGCGACATCCGCAGCCCCCAGCGGACCAGTTCCGCTTGGTCGACGCCGCCCTGGCCCTCGATGTTCGGCTCCCGGGCCTGCATGGCCACGACGTTGGGGTGGGCCGCCGGATCGGCGTCGAGGCCGAGTTCGAAGGTGTCCTCGATCGTGACGAGCCGTTCCGCGGTCGGGATCTCGTGAGCGAACGCCCGTAGAACGGTCGTCTTGCCGACGTTGGTGCCGCCGCCGATGATGATGTTCTTCCGGGCCCGCACCATCGCCGCCAAGAAGGTGGCCAGTCCGCCGTCGCACACGCCAAGCCGCACCAGTTCGTCCATGGAGGCCGCAGGGAAGCGGTGCCGCCGGATCGTCAGCGACACCCGGCCACACACCGCCATGACCGCGAACAGTCGGGACCCGTCCGGCAGCTGCAGATTCAGGCGGGGCATGCCGCGGTCGAAGCGCCGTTCCTCGCCCTCCGTGCCCGAGGCCAGGGTGCGAACCAGGTCCACCAGCTCAGCATCCGAGGCCGCCACCGGTGCTTCTCGGCGCCAGGTTCCGGCCGCGTCCTTGACCCACACCACGTCGCAGCCGTTGACGCAGATGTTCTCCAGCGTCACATCGGCCAGCAGCCGTTCGAGGCTACCGGTACCGAACAGCGCGTCCTTGACCGCTTGCGCAACCGTCTCCTCGACCGCGGCGTCGACCATCGGGCTGCCCTGGGCCAGGGCCAGACGTCGCTGCGCTCCCAGCTCCTCGGCCAGCAACCGTCCCACGGTCACCCGGCGAGCCGACTCGTCCTCCGGTGGCAGCCCCGCCGCCTCGCGTTCACCCGCGTACGCGGCCAGCCGGCTCGCCACCCGCTGCCGCACCAGGCCTGTCAGCTCCTGCTCGTCACGAGCGGCCATCACGCGCGGCGGCATCAGCCCTCCGCTCATGACAGGGCCCCCTTCTCGCCCGGGCTTCGCACGGTCGCTGCGCGAACCCACTCGCTCCCCACTGGCGCCACAGCGTCTGCGCCCCGGTCAGCGCTCGGCATCTGTGTCTCCTCCCCGATCAGCAGTTGCGCCATCGCGCGGGCCGCTGCCACCAGCGGCGGAGTACGCCATCGCCGCGTTCGCAGCGCCGTGCGCCGGGTGTCGCTGATCGCGGCCACAGCCCGGGCGTCCCAGGGCAGAGAGCCCACCCGAGCGACACCGACCGTCTTTGCGACCTCGTCCGGCGCGTACGGGCAGGGCCCGACCAGGGCCAGCGCCGCCCGCTCGGACCACGAACGGTCGCCCAGCCCGTACATGGACATGTGGGTCAACGGCTCCGCCCCGCCGCGTGCCACCAGCAGCACACGGTCGGCCCGCGCCAACAAAGGTTCGACGTCCTCGCCCAGCCGTCCCGCGTCCAGCAGCACGGTGCCCCGGTCGCTCCCCTCCCCCATCAGCACGCGCAGACCGGACTCGGTGGCCAGCAGTCGCACTGCCTCCCTACAGGGCCCTCGCCCAGGCACCGCCACCACGGCCCGTACGCCAAAGGGAAGTTCGTGCACCGCGCCCAGCAGAGACCCCGGATAGCGCTGTCCGACCATGGCTGCCACGTCCAACAGCGAAGGAGAAGGCGATAGACCGAAGCGGACCAGGAGGTCACCGCCCGAACCGTCGGCTTCCACCACGACCGGCCGCACGCCGCCGTCCATCTCCGTGGGCCAGGCCGCCGCCAGGGCCAACGCCGCCGTCGTCACACCCGGAGCGCCTGTGACGGACCCCAGCACGACAAGCCGCCTCACGGAGCCTCCCGGCCTTCAGCAGGCAGCACCACCACACGCGGATGGTCAAGCTGTGCGGCCCGACGAGCCGCCCCAGTCTCCACCAGCACGGTCACCACCCGCGGCCCGCCCGCAGACTCCGGCTTCCGTACGTCCGTCACCGTGCCGACCACCGCGGAGACGGTCTTCTCCGCCTCGTCGCCGGGCGCCTTTCCCGCGGCCGGGCCCGACAGAACCGCGACGCGCTCACCGCGCGACAGTTCTGTCGGTGCGCCGCCCGACTCGACAGCCAGGGCCACTTGCGAGGAGCCGGCCGGAGGAAAGGCGGCCTTCGACCCCACCTGCCCCGGCGCAAGGAGCGAACCGGACACCAGAGGCACCCGCGCCTGCCGCCCCAGCACCGAACCCCGCTCCGAGACGGGCACCACGCCAGCTTCTGCCGCCACCTCCACCACCCGCAGATCGCCCGGCTTCAGCACACGGCCAGCAGGCACATCGCGAGCCAGAACCAGTACCTCCTCCCGCTCGCCCACCACCTGCGCGGCCAGCGTGAATCCGACGGCTGAGACCAGCACCGCACCCAACCCGGCCCACGCCCACCCCAGCCTGCGCCGCCGAGCACCCGTCACCACGGGCTCGTGCTCCGGCCCCGACCGCCGCGTTGCCGGCACCCCGACCCCGACACCCTGTTTGGCTGTAGAAGACATGGAGGTACCCACGATTCACCTTTCACGAAGAAGACTCCGACGCTCACCGAACCGGTCACGCCCCTGCCAACAGGCGGCACCATCCCGCCACGACCGTCAGCGCCGGACGACGGCCTGCACCTCGTCCACCACCAACGTGCGGGACGCCTCTATCTCCAGGCCGGGCACTACGCCTGACTGCCCGGCACCGTGCCAGCGGACATCCCAGGTCACCTCCACAGACACGGTGTAGGCCCGTCCGGGCTCGGTCAGCGACGCACGTCGATAGGTGTAACCGCAGTCCGGCGACGGTTCCCGGGCGCCATACGAGTCCGAGTACGGCGTCCCCGGCCCCTGACACACCACGCGACCGCCCTCGCCCATCGACCACACCGCCTTACGCGGCCGCGCCGTCGCCGTCACCTCGACCCCTCCGGCCGAAGCAGAGACCGACACCGGCTCCCAGGTCCCGTGCTCCGCCCACATCCACGTCGGCACATGAACCACCTGCACGAACTCCTCGTCGGGACTTGTACGGATCACCGGCTCGGGCAGCTCCAGCCGCTCCACCGCCCGCTGCGCCACAATCTCTACGGGGACCTGCTGCTCCCCACCCCGGTTCTGCTCCTTGGCCTTCCCAGCGTCGAAGCGCGGCAGGATGCCGACACCGTCACCCAAGGGGATCTTCCAGCCATCGGCCGCGATCGTCGGCGGCCCTGCGGCCCCACCACGCGACTTCGCGGAACCTTTCTCGCCGCGGGACGGCTTGTTCCTGCCCGAGCCACCGGACTTCTTCCGGGAGCTCCGGACCTCCGCCTCGCAGGACCCTCCCACACACCTCACGCCTGCGTAGTGCGAGCCGGCTCCGTCAGCTCGGGCTGGTCCAGGAGGGCAAGTCAGGAACACCAGGGCGCCGGCGACCACGCCTCCTGTCGTCGCACGGCAGCGGCTCAGCACGAACCGACCTCGTGCATGTACAGATCGGAGACCTTCCACACGCCTTTCGAGCGTGTGACGGTCGCATCGGTCTTGAAGTGTCCGCCGGGGACATCGTTTTTCAACTCGCCATTGTGCTTGTACTGCAGCCACTCCCGGTCATCCACACAGTCCGCCAGGACGACCTTTCGGTCATCGCCCGACACCACTTCGGGATCCACTCGGGGCGCTCCCCGGGTGATGACCCTTTCCTCCCTGGACTTCTTCAATCCGTACTTCAGCAATTCGAGAGCCCCGTCCGAGGCGTGATCATCCAGCAGCGGAGAATCCGGATCCGATGTCCGGGATGCGGTCGCGAGATCTCGCCACATGGCCCTGTAGCTGTCCAGCGCTTCAGCATGCTTCATATCGGAAGGACGGGACTCCGTGACTTCAGTCCTTCCCTGCGGCAAGGGCTTGGAATCAGACGGGCCTTTCGAGCAACCGATCAGCAGAAGTGATCCTGCGAAAATCACACCTGCGCCGGACAAGAGAGTGCATCGGCCCGCCATTGTGCGCTCACCATCCCTCAAACTTCATCTGGAACGCCACCATAGCCACACACGTGGCAACTCTGAACGAAATGAGACGCGAGGCAGAAACGAATCGCCGCGTCGAACAATCGCGGAGCTACGGGAGAATTCCGCCTGCTGGCACCCCATCTCGTCGGTCATACACCGATCGTCGGCGCCCTGCCGAGACTGTGCAGCCTGTCACTCGTACGAGTGACAGGCTGCACAGAAGGGGAACAGGAACGATGCCCGAGGTGGGCCCGCGGGACCACCGGTTCGCCCTGGCGAAGAGCACATCATCTGCGCTGGCACCGGTCGTCGGACGCAACCGGAAGGCGCAGCCAGGCCACTTTCGTCACCCCCGAGGACCTTCTGAACCCCCAACCCCCCTTGCTGAGGTAGTGAACGATGTGCAGACCACGCCCGCGCTCGGCCAACGTGGCGCCCAGAGCCTCCAGTCCTCCGCCACGGGTTGCTTCGTTCGGGGTGAACGGTGCCGCCACGGTGAAGAGGGGGAGTTCAGGAATGAGCGGGTCATGGTCTTCGACTTCACAGACGAGCTCAGTTCCGGTACGGCGTAGCCGAATCTCGTACGGCCCCGTCGCATGCTCGACAGCATTCGCGACAAGCTCCGAGACAGCCAGCACCGCATCGCTGACCAATTCGCCTTCATGACCGAGCTGATCGAGAGCCGACTCCATTGCCGTGCGAGCCTGCGACGTCGCATTGTGAGTGCAACTGCTCCAGCGTCATACGACCCACGTTGCAGCTTCCCGGGCGGGGTTCCGGATCATCGCCGCCCACCCCGAGCTGCGTGCCGCCCGCGCACGACACGTCGGTGACGGCCTCGCCCCGGTCCGACATACTCGCGCACGCCAACACCGGCGAACGGGCCAGAGACCACAACAGATGGCAGCAGCAGAAAAGCGATGAACAAGAGCGGTGTCACGGTGAACGCCTCCAGTGATCGCGAACGGTCCACGACCACGACACC
>NZ_WHPN01000351.1:0-25691 GCF_009735685.1 Streptomyces lycii
CCACATTGACCCTCCCCCAGACTCCGTCCGGGGGCACCCCCAACCAACGAGACACCTCTTATCTAGGCCACATTGACTCGTTGGCCCGGAGGGGCTGCTTCCAGCCAGGCCAGGAAGCCCGTCAGGGCGTCCTCGCTCATCGCCAGTTCCAGCCGGACGTCGCGGTGCGAGCAGGCCAGCACGACCGAATCCGACAGCAGGGCCAGTTCCTCCTCGCCCTGCGGCGTGCGGCGGTCCAGGACCTCGATGGCCGAGCGCTCCAGCGTCCGGCGCGGGCGCGGCGCGTACGAGAAGACACGGAACCACTCGATCCGGTCACCGCTGTAGCGCGCGACCCCGTACACCCAGCCCTTGCCTCCGGGCTCGGCCTCCTCCGCGGGGACGTTCCAGCGCAGGCTGCAGTCGAAGGTGCCGCCGGACCGCTGGATGAGCCTCCGCCGCAGACCGAAGACGAAGAGCCCCAACAGCACCACCACGATGACCGCGCCGGTCACCACCAGAGCGAGGACCATCTTCACCGACCTCCTCGCCTCACGTTCCGGACCAGTATGACGTCTTGTACCGCGACAGCCGCGGACTGCCCCGGGGCAGTCCGCGGCTGTTCTCATGCGAAGCGTCGCGACCGCCTCAGTGCTTGCCCGTCGCGGCGACCAGCCGGACCTCGGCACGCCGCTCCGCGGCGGCGTCGGTGTCGGACTTGGCGCGCTCCAGGGCCCGCTCGGCGCGCGCGACATCGATCTCGTCGGCCAGCTCGACGATCTCGGCGAGCAGCGACAGCTTGTTGTCGGCGAACGAGATGAAACCGCCGTGCACCGCGGCGACCACCGTGCCGCCGTCGGTCGTACGGATGGTGACCGGGCCGGACTCCAGCACACCGAGCAGCGGCTGGTGGCCGGGCATGACGCCGATGTCACCCGATGTGGTGCGTGCGACGACCAGGGTGGCCTCGCCGGACCAGACATTGCGGTCCGCGGCGACCAGCTCGACGTGCAGCTCAGCAGCCAACGTGGCTCCTCGGGTCTCCACCTGCCGTGGCAGGTGTCCAGAAAACTCTGGGGCGAAAAGATTCTGGGGGATAAAGGATAACGGTCGGGCGGCCGGGGGCGGGACGGGCCCGCCCCCGGCCACCCGGACAGTGCCGGGGGCCGGGGCGTCAGGAGACGCCCAGGTCCTTGGCCTTGGCCTTCAGGTCCTCGATGCCACCGCACATGAAGAACGCCTGCTCGGGGAAGTGGTCGTACTCACCGTCGGCGATCGCGTTGAACGCGGCGATCGACTCGTCGAGCGAGACGTCCGATCCGTCGAGACCGGTGAACTGCTTCGCCGCGTGGGTGTTCTGCGACAGGAAGCGCTCGATACGGCGGGCGCGGCTGACGGTGAGCTTGTCCTCCTCGCTCAGCTCGTCGATACCGAGGATGGAGATGATGTCCTGGAGGTCCTTGTACTTCTGCAGGATCCCCTTGACACGGGTCGCCGTGTCGTAGTGCTCCTGCGAGATGTAGCGCGGGTCCAGGATCCGGGACGTCGAGTCCAGCGGGTCCACCGCCGGGTAGATGCCCTTCTCCGAGATCGGCCGGGAGAGGACCGTCGTCGCGTCGAGGTGCGCGAAGGTCGTCGCCGGGGCCGGGTCGGTCAGGTCGTCCGCGGGCACGTAGATCGCCTGCATCGAGGTGATCGAGTGACCACGCGTCGAGGTGATGCGCTCCTGGAGGAGGCCCATCTCGTCCGCGAGGTTCGGCTGGTAGCCCACCGCGGACGGCATGCGGCCGAGCAGCGTGGAGACCTCGGAACCGGCCTGCGTGAAGCGGAAGATGTTGTCGATGAAGAACAGCACGTCCTGCTTCTGCACATCACGGAAGTACTCCGCCATGGTCAGACCGGCCAGCGCGACCCGGAGACGGGTGCCCGGGGGCTCGTCCATCTGGCCGAAGACCAGCGCGGTCTGCGGGAGCACGCCGGAGTCGGCCATCTCCTCGATCAGGTCGTTGCCCTCACGGGTGCGCTCGCCGACGCCGGCGAACACGGAAACGCCCTCGTGCAGCTTCGCCACACGCATGATCATTTCCTGGATGAGGACGGTCTTGCCGACGCCCGCGCCGCCGAACAGGCCGATCTTGCCGCCCTTGACGTACGGGGTCAGCAGGTCGACGACCTTCAGGCCGGTCTCGAACATCTCGGTCTTCGACTCGAGCTGGTCGAACGCCGGGGCCTTGCGGTGGATCTCCCACCGGTCGGTGACCTCGGACTCGGCCTCCGGGTCGTTCAGGATCTCGCCCAGGGTGTTGAACACCCGGCCCTTGGTGACGTCACCGACGGGCACGGTGATGCCCTTGCCGGTGTCGGTCACCGGGGCCTGGCGGACCAGGCCGTCGGTGGGCTGCATGGAGATGGCCTTGACCAGGCCCTCACCGAGGTGCTGGGCGACCTCGAGGGTCAGCGTCTTCTTCTTGCCCTGCTCGGCCGGGTCGGAGACCTCGACGGTCAGGGCGTTGTAGATCTCCGGCATGGCGTCGACGGGGAACTCCACGTCGACGACCGGGCCGATGACCCGCGCGACGCGGCCCGCGGCCACGCCGGCCGCAGCGGTCGGCTCAACAGTGGTGGTCATAGTTGTCAGTCACTCCCCGCGTTCGCGTCGGCCAGGGCGTTGGCGCCACCGACGATCTCGCTGATTTCCTGGGTGATGTCGGCCTGGCGGGCCTGGTTGGCAAGCCGCGTGAGCGACTTGATGAGGTCCTCGGCGTTGTCGGTCGCCGACTTCATCGCGCGGCGCCGGGCGGCGTGCTCGGAGGCAGCCGACTGGAGCAGCGCGTTGTAGATCCGGCTCTCGACGTACCGCGGGAGCAGGGCGTCGAGGACGTCCTCGGCCGACGGCTCGAAGTCGAACAGGGGCATGATCTCGTGCCCCTTGCCCTCGTCCTCCGTGCCCTCGCCCGCCCGGTCCAGCGACAGCGGCAGCAGCCGGTCGTCGAGCGCGTTCTGCGTCATCATCGAGACGAACTCGGTGAAGACGATGTGCAGCTCGTCGACCCCGCCCTCGGCGGTGTCCTGCGACACCGCCTCGATCAGCGGCGCGGCGACCATCTTGGCGTCCGCGTACTGCGGGCTGTCGGTGAAGCCGGTCCACGAGTCCGTGACCTTGCGGTCACGGAACCCGTAGTAGGCGACACCCTTGCGTCCGACGACGTAGGAGTCGACCTCCTTGCCCTCGGCGGTCAGCCGCGCGGTGAGCGCCTCGGCCGCCTTGATGGCGTTGGAGGAGTAGCCGCCGGCCAGACCACGGTCGCTCGTGATGAGCAGGACCGCGGCGCGGGTCGGGTTCTCCGCCTCGGTGGTCAGCGGGTGCCGGTTGTTGGAACCGGTCGCCACCGCGGTCACCGCGCGGGTCAGCTCCGTGGCGTACGGCGTGGAGGCCGCGACCTGGCGCTGCGCCTTGATGATCCGCGAGGCCGCGATCATCTCCATCGCCTTGGTGATCTTCTTGGTCGAGGTGATGGACTTGATGCGGCGCTTGTATACCCGTGTCTGGGCGCCCATGCTCAGCCCTCACCCAGCAGCTTGCCGTCCGAGGTCTCGAACTGCTGCTTGAAGCTCGCGATGGTGTCGGAGATCGCGGTGAGCGTGTCGTCCGACATCTTGCCGCCCTCGCGGATCGAGGTCATCAGGCCCTTGTGCTCGCGGTGCAGGTAGTCCAGCAGCTCGCGCTCGAAGCGCCGGATGTCCGCGACCGGGACGTCGTCCATCTTGCCGTTGGTGGCGGCCCAGATGGAGACGACCGTGTCCTCGGTGGGGTACGGGGCGTACTGCGGCTGCTTGAGCAGCTCGACCATGCGCTGACCGCGCTCCAGCGCCGCCTTGGAGGCCGCGTCCAGGTCGGAACCGAAGGCGGCGAACGCCTCCAGCTCACGGAACTGGGCGAGGTCCACACGGAGCGAACCGGTGATCTGCTTGACCGCCTTGTGCTGCGCGGAGCCGCCGACTCGGGAGACCGAGATACCGACGTTCAGCGCGGGGCGCTGACCGGCGTTGAACAGGTCCGACTCCAGGAAGCACTGGCCGTCGGTGATGGAGATGACGTTGGTCGGGATGAACGCCGACACGTCGTTCGCCTTCGTCTCGACGATCGGCAGACCCGTCATCGAGCCCTTGCCCATGTCGTCGGAGAGCTTGGCGCAGCGCTCCAGCAGCCGGGAGTGCAGGTAGAAGACGTCACCCGGGTAGGCCTCGCGGCCCGGCGGGCGGCGCAGCAGCAGGGAGACGGAACGGTAGGCGTCGGCCTGCTTCGAGAGGTCGTCGAAGACGATCAGCACGTGCTTGCCGTCGTACATCCAGTGCTGGCCGATGGCCGAGCCGGTGTACGGCGCGATGTACTTGAAGCCGGCCGGGTCGGACGCCGGGGCCGCGACGATCGTCGTGTACTCCAGGGCACCGGCCTCCTCCAGCGCGCCGCGCACGGACGCGATGGTGGAGCCCTTCTGGCCCACGGCGACGTAGATGCAGCGGACCTGCTTCTCCGGGTCGCCCGAGCGCCAGTTGTCGCGCTGGTTGATGATCGTGTCGACCGCCAGGGCGGTCTTGCCGGTCTGCCGGTCGCCGATGATCAGCTGACGCTGGCCGCGGCCGATCGGGGTCATGGTGTCGACGGCCTTGTAGCCCGTCTCCATCGGCTCGTGGACCGACTTGCGCGCCATGACGCCGGGGGCCTGCAGCTCAAGGGCGCGGCGGCCCTCGGTCTCGATCTCGCCGAGACCGTCGATCGGGTTACCGAGCGGGTCGACGACCCGCCCCAGGTATCCCTCACCGACGCCGACGGAGAGGACCTCTCCGGTGCGCTGCACCGGCTGGCCCTCCTCGATGCCGCTGAACTCGCCGAGGACGATCGCGCCGATCTCGCGCTCCTCGAGGTTGAGGGCGAGACCGAGGGTGCCGTCCTCGAACTTCAGCAGCTCGTTCGCCATGGCCGAGGGCAGCCCCTCGATCTTGGCGACGCCGTCCATGGCCTGCGATACGGTGCCGACCTCCTCGCGCGAGGCCGCGTCCGGCGTGTACGACTGGACAAAGTTCGCCAGCGCGTCCCGGATCTCCTCCGGCCGGATCGTGAGCTCCGCCATCTGGGTTCCCTGCTCTCCTTGTTGGACCCGAAGTCTCATGGGGGTCTGGGGGTGGCCCCCAGAGGACTTGTCACGGCCCAACTCGGGCCGCTCGTCGTGCTTGTTGAGTTGGTGGGGCCGGTGCTAGCCGGCCATCCGCCGGGACACCTCGTCGAGGCGGTCCGAGACGGTCCCGTCGATGACCTCGTCGCCGATGCGGACCGAGATCCCGCCGAGGACCGCCGGGTCCACGTCGAGATTCAGGTGCATCTCCCGGCCGTACAGCTTGGCCAGCCCGGCTGCGAGGCGTTCCTTCTGCCGGTCGGTCAGCGGCACCGCCGTGGTGACGACCGCGACCATCCGGTTCCGGCGCTCCGCGGCGAGCTTGGAGAGGGACTCCAGCCCGCCTTCCAGGCTACGGCCGCGCGGCTGGGTCACAAGACGCACCACGAGCCGCTCGGTGACCGGGTTGGCGCGGCCGCCCAGCAGCCGCCGCAGCAGCTCCGCCTTGGCGCCCGTGCCGGCGTTCCGCTCGGTGAGGGCGGCCCGCAGCTCGGGCGACGAGGTGACGATCCGGCCGAACCGGAACAGCTCGTCCTCCACGTCGTCCAGCGAGCCGGCCCGCTGGGCGGCCGACAGCTCGGCGGTGGCCGCCAGCTCCTCGATGCCGTCCACCAGGTCGCGGGAGCGCGACCAGCGGGACCGGACCATGCCGGTGACCAGGTCGGCGGCCTCCCCGCCGACCTGGCCGGCCAGCAGGCGCCCGGCCAGCTCGGCCTTGGCCTCACCGGACTGCGCCGGGTCGGTCACGACCCGACGCAGGCCGACCTCGCGGTCGAGCAGCCCCGTGACGGCGGACAGGTCCTCGGCGAGCTTCGCCACGTCGACGGACGCGGTGTCCGTCAGCGCGTCGAGGCGCTCGCGCGCGGACGCCAGTGCGTCGCGGCTCGCTCCGTTCATCGGGCGGCCCCGGCGGATCCGGCGGCCTCGGCCTTGTCCTCGAGCTCGTCGAGGAAGCGGTCGATGACGCGGCTCTGCCGGGCGTGGTCCTCGAGGGACTCACCGACCAGCTTGCCCGCCAGGGTGGTGGCCAGTGTGCCCACGTCCTGGCGCAGTGCCTGGGCGGCCTGCTTGCGGTCGGCCTCGATCTGGGCGTGGCCGGCGGCGATGATCTCCTCACGCTGCCGCTGGCCTTCCGCGCGCATCTCCGCGATGAGCGTGGCGCCCTGCTCCTGCGCCTCCTGGCGCAGGCGGGCGGCCTCGTGCCGGGCCTCGGCGAGCTGAGCCTTGTACTGCTCGAGCACGTCCTGGGCCTCGGTCTGGGCCGCCTCGGCCTTCTCGATGCCGCCTTCGATCTTGTCGCGGCGCTCGTCCAGAACCTTGTTGATGTTCGGGAGGAGCTTCTTGGCGAGGAAGCCGAAGACGATGGCGAACGCGATCAGGCCGACGACCAGCTCTGGGATCGGCGGGAGCAGAGGATTCTGAGGCTCCTCGGCCGCCAGGTGAACCAGAGTGTTCACATCAGTGCCTTTCGTCGAAAGAAGTCGCTCGCGCCGGTTACGGGTAGACGAACGGCATGACGAGGCCGATCAGGGCCAGCGCCTCACAGAACGCGAAACCGAGAATCTGGTTGGCGCGGATCAGACCGGCAGCCTCGGGCTGACGGGCAAGGGCCTGGGTGCCGTTACCGAAGACGATGCCGACACCGATGCCGGGGCCGATCGCGGCGAGGCCGTAGCCCACCGAGCTGAGGGAGCCGGTGACAGCAGCAAGGGTCTGGGACATGCCAGTTCTTCCTTCTCTTTCACGGACCGATGGGGGTTGGCCACCGGACGTCTATGGGGGTTCGGGGCGGGGCGCTCAGTGGTGCTCGGCGAGGGCGCCCTGGATGTAGGTGCAGGCCAGCATCACGAAGACGTAGGCCTGGACCGCCTGGATGAAGAGCTCGAAGACGGTCATCACGATGACCATGACGAACGAGACGCCCGCGTAGGCGATGCCGATCCCGTTCAGCAGGTACCAGCTGGCGATGGTGAACAGCACCAGCAGGGTGTGGCCCGCGAACATGTTCGCGAAGAGCCGGACCGCGTGCGTGAAGGGGCGGACCAGCAGGTTCGAGAAGAACTCGATGAACATGGCCAGCGGCAGCACCGGGCCCAGCGACTTGTCGTAGCCCGTGACGTTCTTGAAGAAGCCGACGAAGCCGTGCTTCTTGAAGGTCAGCGAGACCCACATGACGTAGACGAGCAGCGCCAGTCCGGCCGGGTAGGCGATGACCGAGGTCACCGGGAACTGGGCCAGCGGCACGATGGACCACAGGTTCAGGATCCATACGAAGAAGAACAGCGCGACCATGAAGGGGACGTACTTCTCGCCGTCCTTCTTGCCCATCGTCTGGTACACGATGCCGTTGCGGACGAAGTCGTAGCCCGCCTCGCCGATCATCTGGAGCTTCCCCGGGACGACCTTGGCCTTCCCGAACGCCAGCCAGAAGAAGCCGACGACCAGAATGGTGCTGAGCAGCGCCAGCAGCATCGGCTTGTTGAAGTAGAAACTGGAGTCCGCGTCACCGGCGATCGGTTCGAAGATGAAGGACCACAGGCTGGGGGCCGGGAAGCCGCACCCGGAGAAGATGTGGCAGTCGGTCTCGAACGCGAGCACCGTTGTCGGGTCAGCACTCACCGCGAGCTCCTTCAGCGTGGCGCATAGGTACGGCAACCTCGTTGTGTCGGCGCGGCACGGAGCCGCGGTTCGGCACTGGACTGGTCTTGCAGGTCGGGGGACGGCCGGACGGCGCGGGGCCGGACGGCCGGTCAGGCATCAGCTGCGTCGACCGCCGGATCCGTCCCGCGGAACCCGGGAACTCGGCCGTCTGCGCCTGCTGTGCCGCAGTTGGAACCGGACGATAGCAGGCTTGCTTACGCATCCTTGACGCCCCCCTGTCTCTCACGCGGAGGACTCCCGCGCCGCGGCCTTCTGCTGGTCGCCGGACTCGGGCTCGACGTACAGGATCTTCGCCTTGGTGTGCGCCCGGGCCTGTGCGGCGATCCACACGAGCGTCGCCGCGACCAGGGTGAAGCCGAACGCCTTCGCGTCGAACAGGGTGGTGTTCTTGAAGGCTGCCATGAAGACGAAGAGCAGCAGCAACTGGGTGGTGTAGAGCATCAGCCCCATGGCCTGGAACAGCTGCGGGTACTTGCGCGCCGTTCCCTGGAGCACGAACAGCCCGATCCCCATGAAGAGGATCACGACCACCGTGCCGACGACCGCGCCGACGGCTGCCTTGCCACCGGCCAGCACCCCGCTCACGGCGACGGCGATCACGCCGGCTGCCGCGGTGGGGACGGCCGTATGGAGGAGCATGCGGGCGTCGTTCGACTGCATGGAGAGGGCTCCAGCTCAAAGTGGGGGTCAAGAAAAACGTCCGGGGACGAGCGTAGGGCCCGGCCGAGGCCTGCCTCCCGCCGGAGGACCGTCCACTACGGTCCTCGGCTTCCTCCGGGTCCTCGTGAACGGTATCACAAACTATTTGATGAGAGCTTTACCTAGTTTGTGTGCTACCCGTCACACGAAAGAGCTAAAGGCCAGGTCGTCGCCCTGACGCGCCCGTCCGCTTCTGCTATGAGCGGCTGCCCACCTTACGGCGTTCCGGAAGGTGCGTGCCACGCGCACCGATCGCGGTGGCGCCGTTCGCCCTGTGGGCCGGGCCGGGGCGCTCCGCGTCGCCGCCGCGGCCGTCCGCGGCCCGCTCGCCGCCGTCCGCGTCCGCCGGCGGCTCCTGGCCCGGGCCGCGCCTCTCCCGGCGGTAACGGGGCGGCACGAGGGCTTCCGCCCAGTGCGGCACCCGCGGCGTGAAGCGCGGCAGCAGCAGCAGGAACAGCCCCACCGCGCTGAACATGGCCAGCGCGAGCACGATCCACATGCTCGCCGAGTTGACCGAGTAGGCCACCGCCGAGAAGGCGATCAGCGCCGACCAGAAGTACATGATGAGGACGGCCCGGCTGTGCGAGTGGCCGATCTCCAGCAGCCGGTGGTGCAGATGCCCGCGGTCCGCGGCGAACGGCGACTGGCCCTGCCAGGTCCGCCGGACCACCGCCAGCACGAGGTCCGCGACCGGCACCGCGATGATCGTCAGCGGCAGCAGTACCACGGGGATGTAGACCGGCGCCGTCACCTTGACGGCCTCCGCCTCGGACCCGGTGGTGGCCTGGAGCAGGTCCGGGTCGACCTGGCCGGTGATGGAGATCGCACCGGCGGCGAGCACCAGGCCGATCAGCATCGAGCCGGAGTCGCCCATGAAGATCCGCGCGGGGTGCATGTTGTGCGGCAGGAAGCCCAGGCACATGCCCATGAGGATGACCGCGAAGAGCGTCGCGGGGGCCGCGGCCTCGACGCCGTAGCCGTACCACATGCGGTACGCGTACATGAAGAACGCGGCGGCGGCGATGCACACCATGCCCGAGGCCAGCCCGTCCAGGCCGTCGACGAAGTTCACCGCGTTGATGGTGATCACGACGAGGGCGACGGTGAGCAGGGTGCCCTGCACGCCCGTCAGCGAGACCGATCCCACACCCGGCACCGGGATCCACAGGATCGTGAGGCCCTGCCAGACCATGACACCGGCGGCGATCATCTGGCCGCCGAGCTTGACCAGCGCGTCCACGCCCCACTTGTCGTCGAGCACGCCCAGCAGCCAGATCAGCGCCGCCCCGGCCAGCAGCGCCCGCGGCTCGTTGGACAGCTCGAAGACCTTGCCGACGTTGAGCAGCTGCGAGGCGACCAGCAGACCGGCGCACAGACCGCCGAACATCGCGATGCCGCCCAGCCGCGGCGTCGGCTCACGGTGCACGTCCCGCGCGCGGATCTCCGGCATCGCGCCGGCCGCGATCGCGAACTTCCGCACCGGGCCGGTCAGCAGATAGGTGACCGCGGCGGTGACGCACAGCACCAGCAGATATTCACGCACGAACTGCCCCAGAGGTCTCGCCGGCCGTCTCGGCCCCTCAGCCTATGCGGCCCCGCGCCGGCACCGTGCACATGGACCGGTCGCGGACCCGGGGAGCGGGCCGGTTCTTCACGTTTCCGCACGCCCCCTTCACACGACGGGGGACACACGTCATCCCGCGATGGTTGCACACGACCCGCCTGCCCCGGGAGCACACCCTGACGCCTCACTGCCCCGAAGGACCCACTCCGGGGTACGGCGGGAACGCCCCCGCCAGCTCCGCGGCCGCCTCCCGGCCGCCCGGACGCCCGCGCAGCGCGGCCCCCAGCAGCTCCGCGATCCGCTCCATCTCCGGCTCCCGCATGCCCTGCGTGGTGACCGCGGCCGTGCCCAGCCGGATCCCCGTCGTGGGCGCGGGCGGCGGCGGGCGGTGCGGCAGCGCGCAGGTGTCCAGGACCAGCCCGGCGGCGGCACAGCGGCCGCGCGCGGTCCGGCCGTCCAGCCGCAGCCCGGCGACGTCGGCGGTGACGAGATGGGTGTCGGTGCCGCCCGTCGTCACCTCCAGGCCCTGCCGGGCCAGGCCCCCGGCGAGCACCCGGGCGTTGGCGACCACCTGGTGGGCGTAGGAGCGGAAGGCGTCGGTCGCGGCCTCCCCGAAGGCCACGGCCTTGGCCGCGACGGTGTGCATCTGGGCGCCGCCCTGGCTGAACGGGAAGACGGCGCGGTCGATGCGCTCGGCCAGGCCCGCGCCGCACAGCAGCAGGCCGCCGCGCGGGCCGCGCAGCACCTTGTGGGTGGTCGCGCACACCACGTCGGCGTACGGCACCGGGCTGGGCGCCGCTCCCCCGGCGATCAGGCCCATCGGATGCGCGGCGTCGGCGATCAGACAGGCGCCGGTCTCGTCGGCGATCTCCCGGAAGGCGGCGTAGTCGGGGTGCCGGGGGTGGGAGATGGAGCCGCAGACGATGGCCTTCGGGCGGTGGGCGCGGGCCAGGTCGCGGACCTGGGCGTAGTCGATGAGCCCGGTGGCGGGGTCGGTGCCGTAGCCGATGAAGTCGAACCAGCGGCCGGAGAAGTTGGCCCGCGACCCGTGGGTGAGGTGCCCGCCCTGCGGCAGCGCCATGGCCAGCACGGTGTCGCCGGGGCGCAGCAGGGCGGCGTAGGCGGCGAGGACGGCGGCGGAGCCGGAGTGCGGCTGGACGTTGGCGTGCTCGGCGCCGAAGAGGGCCGCGGCGCGCTCGGCGGCGAGCCGCTCGGTCATGTCGACGAGTTCGCAGCCGCCGTGGTGGCGGGCGCCGGGATAGCCCTCGGCGTACTTGTTGGCGAGCGGTGAGCCGAGTACGGCGAGAACGGCCGGGGAGGTGAAGTTCTCCGCGGCGACCAGCTGGATCCCGGCCGCCTGCCGGGCGGTCTCGGCGAGCACCAGGTCGGCGATCTCCGGGTCCTGGCGGCGCAGCGCGCCGAAGTCCGCGGGCGGCGCGCCGGGATCCGCGGGCGGCCGCTCGGGGACGTCGTCGGGGCGTGCCGTGTCCGCGGCGGCCGCTGCCGCGGCGGACTCCGTCCGGTGTGAGGTCGTGACGGGCATCGCTGGCTCCGGGGCCGCTGGGGTCCGCGCGGGCGCGCGCAGGCGTGTTTCCCCCAATGTAGGACGGCGTGCGCCGCGGCGCGCGGTGACCGGCGGAAACCGGCCGTGGCCTGCCCGGCCGTGCGATCGGCCCGCGCGGGGGCGGCGGCTTACGCGCGGGCCGCGGGGACGCCGGTCAGCGCGGTCACGACCGGGTCGAGCGCCTGCTGGATCTCCTCGCCGACGCTGCGGAAGTACGTGATGGGCGCCCCGTACGGATCGTGCACCTCGTCGGCCTCCGGGCTCGGCGCCAGCAGCCAGCCGCGCAGCGCCGCCGCGGCGCGCACCAGCGCGCGGGCGCGTTCGACGACGGCGCCGTCGGGCTCGGGGTCGGGCAGCGTCGCCGGGTCTATGGCCCGTACCAGCCGGGTGAACTCCTTCAGGGTGAAGGTGCGCAGCCCGGCGGAGTGGCCCATGGAGATCACCTGCGCCCGGTGGTCCCGGGTCGCGGTGAGCACCAGGTCGGCGCGGATGACGTGCTCGTCCAGCAGCTCGCGGCCGGTGAAGCCCGCCGGGTCCGCGCCGAAGTCGGCGAGCACGGTCGCGGCGTGCGCCTCCATCGGGGCGCCCTCGTGCCCCCAGGTGCCGGCGCTCTCCACGAGCAGGCCCCGGGTGTCGCCGAGCCGGTCGCTGAGGGCGTGCCGGGTCAGCCGCTCGGTGATGGGCGAGCGGCAGACGTTGCCGGTGCTGACGTGGAGGATGCGGAACGTCCCGGGCTCACCGCCGAATCCGGGCACGGACTGCCCGCCGTACCGCGGCCTCGGGAAGCCCTCGGTGCGGCCCGGACCCCCGTCCGCTATGCCACGCCCCTGTGGGGCGGTCAATTCGCCACCTCGAGGTCGGGTACCACCTCGCGGAGCTGGTCCGCCGTGAGCGCCCCCTCGCGCAGCAGCACCGGCTTCTTCCCGGTGACGTCGACGATGGAGGACGGCACGGCGGCGGGCGTGGGCCCGCCGTCGAGGTAGACGGAGACGGAGTCGCCGAGCATCTTCTGGGCGGCGTCGCAGTCCTGCGGCGACGGGTGGCCGGTGAGGTTGGCGCTGGACACGGCCATCGGGCCGAACTCGGTGAGCAGTTCGATGGCGACCGGGTGCAGCGGCATCCGCACGGCAACGGTGCCGCGGGTCTCGCCCAGGTCCCACTGGAGCGACGGCTGGTGCCGTGCGACGAGGGTCAGCGCGCCGGGCCAGAAGGCGTCGACGAGTTCCCAGGCCTGCTCGGAGAAGTCGGTGACGAGGCCGTGCAGGGTGTTCGGGGAGCCGACGAGGACCGGGGAGGGCATGCCGCGGCCGCGGCCCTTGGCCTCCAGGAGGTCGCCGACGGCCTCGGGGCTGAAGGCGTCCGCGCCGATGCCGTAGACGGTGTCGGTGGGGAGGACGACCAGCTCGCCGCGGCGTACGGCGGAAGCGGCCTCGCGCAGCCCGGTCCTGCGGTCGGTCGCGTCGGTGCAGTCGTAGCGCCGTGCCATCAACGGGCCTCCTCGTACTCGTTCATCTGACGTCGGGGCCCGTTCATGGCGTGGCCCGGCGGGCCGTGGCGAACCGCGGCCGGTTGTTGAGATCGGGGTGGTCGGCGGCGTCGGCCCAGCCCCGCTCCTCGGTGAAGATCCAGGGGACCTGGCCGCCCTGGGTGTCGGCGTGCTCGACGACGACGACACCGCCGGGGCGGAGCAGGCGGTGCGCGGTGCGCTCGATGCCGCGGATGGTGTCGAGGCCGTCCTCGCCGGAGAAGAGCGAGAGTTCCGGGTCGTGGTCGCGGGCCTCGGGGGCGACGTACTCCCATTCGGTGAGCGGGATGTACGGCGGGTTGGAGATCACCAGGTCGACCTGGCCGTCGAGTTCCGGGAGCGCCGAGAAGGCGTCGCCGCGGTGCAGCGAGACGCGGGAGCCCTCGGTGTTCTTCCGGGCCCAGCCCAGCGCGCCCTCGTCCAGCTCCACGGCGTGCACGCGGGAGCGCGGCACCTCCTGGGCGAGCGCCAGGGCGATGGCCCCGGAGCCGGTGCACAGGTCGACGATCAGCGGCTCGACCACGTCCATGGCGCGGACGGCGTCTATGGCCCAGCCGACGACCGACTCGGTCTCCGGGCGGGGCACGAAGACGCCGGGCCCGACCTGGAGTTCCAGATAGCGGAAGAAGGCGCGGCCGGTGATGTGCTGGAGCGGCTCGCGGGCCTCGCGGCGGGCGACCGCCTCCCAGTAGCGCGCGTCGAAGTCCCGGTCGGCCACCGCGTGCAGCTCACTCCGCTTGACGCCGTGCACGAAGGCGGCCAGTTCCTCGGCGTCGAAGCGCGGCGAGGGCACGCCGGCATCGGCCAGCCGCTGGGTGGCCTGGGCCACCTCGGCGAGCAGCAGGGACCGGGGACGGGGCGCACGGACCCCGGGCGGCGTCGTCGGGGTCTGTTGCGGGGGGCGTCCCCCGGAAGAGGTCGGCACGCTGATCCTCCAGCCGGTTGTCGCGGGGGCTTACTGGGCGGCGGCCAGCTTGGCGGCCGAGTCGGCGTCGACGCAGGCCTGGATCACGGGATCCAGCTCTCCGTCGAGCACCTGGTCCAAGTTGTACGCCTTGAAGCCCACACGGTGGTCGGAGATGCGGTTCTCCGGGAAGTTGTACGTGCGGATCCGCTCGGAGCGGTCGACCGTACGGACCTGGCTGCGACGGGCGTCCGAAGCCTCCCGCTCGGCCTCCTCCTGAGCCGCGGCCAGCAGCCGGGAGCGCAGGATGCGCAGCGCCTGCTCCTTGTTCTGGAGCTGGCTCTTCTCGTTCTGGCAGGAGACGACGATACCGGTCGGCAGGTGGGTGATGCGCACCGCCGAGTCGGTGGTGTTGACGGACTGGCCGCCGGGGCCGGACGAGCGGTACACGTCGATCCGCAGATCGTTGGGCCCGATCTCGACCTCGACCTCCTCGGCCTCCGGGGTGACGAGCACCCCGGCCGCGGAGGTGTGGATACGGCCCTGGGACTCGGTCGCGGGCACCCGCTGCACGCGGTGCACCCCGCCCTCGTACTTCAGCCGCGCCCAGACGCCCTGGCCGGGTTCGCCGGCCCCGCCGCCCTTGGTCTTCACGGCGACCTGGACGTCCTTGTAGCCGCCGAGGTCGGACTCGTTGGCCTCGAGGATCTCGGTCTTCCAGCCGATGCGCTCCGCGTAGCGCAGATACATCCGCAGCAGGTCGCCCGCGAACAGCGCGGACTCCTCGCCGCCCTCGCCGGCCTTGACCTCGAGGATGACGTCCTTGTCGTCGCTGGGGTCGCGCGGCACGAGCAGCAGCCGGAGCCGCTCGGTCAGCTCCTCGCGCTGCTTCTCCAGCTCCTTGAGCTCCTCGGCGAAGTCCGGGTCGTCGGCGGCGAACTCGCGGGCGGTCTCGATGTCGTCGCCGGTCCGCTTCCAGGCGCCGTACGCGGTGATGATCGGGGTCAGCTCGGCGTAGCGCTTGTTGAGGCGCATCGCCTCGCGCTGGTCGCCGTGGACAGCGGGGTCGGCCAGCCGCTTCTCGAGGCCGGCGTGCTCGCCGACCAGTTCCTCGACCGCCTCGAACATCGGGACTCGTTCCTTGAAAGAGGGCACGCGGGGCGCGCGTGCGGATCTGCGGTGCCGTGGGGCCTGCCCCGGCGGGGGCCGCGGGGCGCGGCTGTGGGACGACAAAGCGCCGGTCCGGCCGTCCCTCGCCTGGAGGGGCGGCCGAGGACCGGCGCCGTGCGGGTCGCTACTTCTTCTTGCCGGAGGCGGCGTTCTTGCCGAAGCGGGCCTCGAAGCGGGCCACGCGGCCACCGGTGTCGAGGATCTTCTGCTTGCCCGTGTAGAACGGGTGGCACTCGGAGCAGATGTCGGCGCGGATCGCGCCTTCCGTCACGGTGCTCCGCGTGGTGAACGAGGCTCCGCAGGTGCAGCTGACCTGGGTCTCGACGTACTCGGGGTGAATGTCGCGCTTCAAGGGATGCTCCTAGGTTCGGGAGGGCGCCGGGTCGCTCGGGCGGGCTTGCCTGGGCGTGAACCGGGGCCGACGTACCAGTCTGCCAGGACTGGCCGCATCTCCCAAAACCGGGGGCGGGGCCGGACTATTCCCGGCGCGTCCCGTGGCCGACCACGCCCGAGGTGTCCTCGCGGGCCTCGTCGGCGGCGGGGCTGTCGGTCGCGGACCGCGGGACCGGGAGGTCCTGCCGGAGCGCGTCCCAGACCATCCGGGTCTTGTGCTCCAGCGGCAGCACCCGGTTGGGGTCGGCGCTGTCGTACTCCACGGGCAGGGTGATCATGGTCATGTCGCGGGACTCGATGTTCCGCAGGTTCCTGGCGAAGCCGAGCAGCTCGTTGACGCCCGCCAGCGCGGAGTCGGTGGTGACCGCCCTGGTCGCCGTGTCCGCGAGGTCGTAGAGCTTGCCCGGGTCGCTGAACAGGCCGACCTCGCCGACCTGGTCCGTGAGGGCGCGCACGAAGGCCTGCTGGAGCTGTATCCGGCCGAGGTCGCTGCCGTTGCCGACGGCGTGCCGGGTGCGGACCAGGCCGAGGGACTGCTCGCCGTCGAGGGTGTGTGTGCCGGCGGGCAGGTCGAGGCGGCTCTCCCGGTCCCGGAGCGGCACCCGGGTGGTGATCTCCACCCCGCCCAGCTCGTCGACGAGCTTCTTGAAGCCGGTGAAGTCGACTTCCAGGTAGTGGTCCATGCGGATGCCCGACATCGCCTCGACGGTGGCCACCGCGCAGGCCGGTCCGCCGATCTTGTACGACTCGTTGAACATGGCGCGGGCGGCCGGCGGGGCGGTGCCCTTGCCGTCGTCGCGCTCGCAGGCCGGGCGCTCGACAAGGGTGTCGCGCGGGATGCTGACGACGGTGGCCTTCTCGTGGCCCTCGTGGACGTGCACCACCATGGCGGTGTCGGAGCGGGCGCCGCTCTGGCCGGAGCTGCCGTACCGCCGGTTGGCGCCCTCCCGGGAGTCGGAGCCCAGGACGAGGATGTCCATCGAGCCGTTGTCGATGTCCTCGGGGCGGTCGGTGCCCAGGGCCGCGTCGATGTCGATGCTCCGCAGATTGCCGTCGAGCCGGAACCAGACCCAGCCGAACGCGGCACCGCCGAGGAGCAGCACCCCGGCCAGCAGCCAGGCGAGGCCCCGCAGCGCGCGGCGGTGCCCGCCGGCGCCGGTGCCCGTCTCGTCCACGCCCTCGTCCGCCATGTGCTCCTCAGGTCCGTCCCGTCCTGTAGTCCTACCCCCGGTGACGGCCGGCAGCGCTCCCGGGGTTCCCGGGCGCGTCCGTATGGAGCACACGGAGCCCGCCGGGGCGCCCCGGGCCCCCGCCCGCGGGAGCGGCAGCGGGGAGCGGGGAGCGTCCGGCTGGGAGCTGCTGCGGGGAGCAGCGGCGCGGGAAGCGGCGGGCGGGCCGCCCGGGAACGCCGCAGGGCCTCCCCGCACGGAGCGGAGAGGCCCTGGTGGCGCCGTGGAGCCGGGTCAGTCGTTGCCGTTGCCCGGGGACGGGGTCGTCTTCTGGATCTGGAGCAGGAACTCCGCGTTGCTCTGGGTCTCCTTGAGCTTGTCCAGGAGCAGCTCGATGGCCTGCTGCGAGTCCAGGGCGTGCAGCACCCGGCGGAGCTTCCAGGTGATCGCCAGCTCGTCGCTGCCGAGCAGGATCTCCTCCTTGCGGGTGCCGGACGCGTCCACGTCCACCGCCGGGAAGATCCGCTTGTCGGAGAGCTTGCGGTCGAGCTTGAGCTCCAGGTTGCCGGTGCCCTTGAACTCCTCGAAGATCACCTCGTCCATCCGGGAGCCGGTGTCGACCAGCGCGGTGGCCAGGATGGTCAGCGAGCCGCCGTCCTCGATGTTCCGCGCGGCACCGAAGAAGCGCTTCGGCGGGTACAGCGCGGTCGAGTCGACACCGCCGGAGAGGATCCGGCCCGAGGCCGGGGCGGCGAGGTTGTACGCGCGGCCCAGACGGGTGATCGAGTCCAGCAGGACGACCACGTCGTGACCCAGCTCGACGAGGCGCTTGGCGCGCTCGATGGCCAGCTCGGCGACGGTGGTGTGGTCCTCGGCGGGGCGGTCGAAGGTCGAGGAGATGACCTCGCCCTTCACCGACCGCTGCATGTCGGTGACCTCTTCCGGACGCTCGTCCACCAGGACGACCATCAGGTGGCACTCGGGGTTGTTGCGGGTGATCGCGTTCGCGACCGCCTGCATGATCATGGTCTTGCCGGTCTTCGGCGGGGCCACGATCAGACCGCGCTGGCCCTTGCCGATCGGCGCGACCAGGTCGATGATCCGGGTCGTCATCTGGGCCGGCTCGTGCTCCAGGCGCAGCCGCTCCTGCGGGTACAGCGGGGTGAGCTTGCCGAAGTCGGGCCGGCCGCGGCCGGTCTCGGGCGCCATGCCGTTGACCGAGTCCAGGCGGACCAGCGCGTTGAACTTCTCTCGGCGCTCGCCCTCGCGCGGCTGGCGCACGGCGCCGGTGACGTGGTCGCCCTTGCGGAGGCCGTTCTTGCGGACCTGCGCCAGGGAGACGTAGACGTCGTTCGGGCCCGGGAGGTAACCGGAGGTGCGGATGAACGCGTAGTTGTCGAGGATGTCGAGGATGCCCGCGACGGGGATCAGCACGTCGTCCTCGGAGACCTGCGGCTCGCCGCCGAACTCCTCGCGGCCGCGGCGTCCGCGGCGGTCGCGGTACCGGCCCCGGCGGCCGCGGCGGCCGCCCTCGAAGTCGCCGTCGTCGTCGTCCCGCTGCTGGCCGCCGCCCCCGCGGTTGTCGCGCTGGCGGTTGCCGCCCTGGCTGCCGCCGCCGTCGTCGTTCTTGTTGCGGCGGTTGCCGCGGTCACGGCGGTCGTTCTTGTTTCCGCCCTGGCCGCCGCCCTGGCCGCCGCCCTGGCGGTCGTTCTGGCGGTCGCCGCCGGCCTGGCGGTCACCGCCCTTGTGCTGCTTGCCCTCGCCGGACTCCTGGGCGGTGTCCGTACGGGACTCCGTGCGGGTCTCGGTCTTGGTCGCGACCGCGCCGTCGGCGGCCTCCGGGCTGCCCGCCTGGGCGGTGGCGCGGCGCCGGCGGCGCTCGCCGGCCGGCTGCTCGTCGCCGGCGCCCTGGCCGGGGATCTCGATCTGCCGGCCGTCGCCCTGGTCGGAGCCCTGGTCCGCGGTGCGGGCCGCCCGGCTCTCGGACTTGTCCTCGGCCGGGGCCTCCGCCGGGGCCTCGGCGGCGGCGGAGTCGCCCGTACGGGCCTTGGAGGTGGCGCGGCGCTTCGGCTTGGTCTCGGCCGGCGCGGCGTCGGCGCGGTCGGGTGCGGCTCCCCCGGCCTGCTTCTCCTTGATGACGTCGATCAGCTGGCTCTTGCGCATCCGCGCGGTGCCCTTGATGCCGAGCGAGGAGGCAACCTGCTGCAGCTCGGCCAGGACCATGCCCTCGAGGCCGGTGCCGGAGCGGCGGCGCTTGGGGGCACTGGAGGCAGCACCGGTGGCAGGCGCGGCAGAAGCGTCCGTGGCGGGCGCGGAGGCTGCGCCGACGTTGTTGTCGGCAGTCACGCCCATCGAAACGGTGGTGTCGCTCACGAAGGGTCCTTCCCTGGAGCGGGCGTCGGCCTGTCTGGCTCGGCGACCGGTTGTGCTGTCCGGCTGCGGTCCTCGTGGTGCGGACCGGGCCGGTGCGGTGGTCCGCCATGGCGGCGGAAAGATCATTGAAAGGGTCCGGCGGGGAGACTGTCACTCATGTCCCGCCACGCCGATTCCGGAGCGTGCTCGCTACTGCTCAGGCAGGCTGCTCAGGCAGGTGAGGAGGCTCCCGGAAGAAGTGGTCCCGAAGGGGGACGCAAAGCACCGCACCGCTCGGGTGCCAAGTGCTGACTTGAGGTTAACACTACCGGATCCAACAAACATTCCCCCTCTCCAAGACCGGCAATCGTTCTATGCCCCCCGGGGGGCTCCCGGGGCTCCCCCGGGCAGCCCGCTCTGCGCCGCCGTGAGCGGCAGCACCCCGGCGCCGGAGGTGTCCAGGGCCAGCCGGTTGGCTGCCCAGCCGTCCCCGGCCAGCTGCGCGACCTTGTCGGCCGTGCTGTCCTCGGCCAGCGCGAGGACCGTCGGGCCCGCGCCGGAGATGACCGCGGGGACGCCGTCCGCGCGGAGCCTGCCGACCAGGGCCGTGCTCTCGGGCATGGCCGGGGCCCGGTACTCCTGGTGGATCCGGTCCTCGGTCGCGGCCAGCAGCAGTTCGGGGCGCCGGGTCATGGCCTCGACCAGCAGGGCGGCGCGCCCGGCGTTGGCCGCCGCGTCGACGTGCGGCACGCTGCGCGGCAGCAGGCCGCGGGCGGTCTCGGTGAGCACCGGGTTCGAGGGTACGAAGACGACGGGGACGACGGAAGCGGCGGCCTCCATGCGCACCGCGCGGGCGGCTCCGGCCTCGGTCCAGGCGAGGGTGAAACCGCCGAGCAGGCAGGCGGCGACGTTGTCCGGGTGGCCCTCGATCTCGGTGGCCAGCTCCAGCAGTGCCGTGTCGTCCAGCTTCTCGCCGCCGCCTATGGTCACCGCGCGGGCGGCGGTGATGCCGGCGCAGATGGCCGCGGAGGAGGAGCCGAGCCCGCGGCCGTGCGGGATGCGGTTGGCGCAGACGACCTCGAGCCCGCGGGGCTGCCCGCCGAGCACGTCGAAGGCCGTCCGCAGGGAGCGTACGAGCAGGTGCTTCTCGTCCCGGGGGAGGGTGTCGGCGCCCTCGCCCGCGATGTCGATGTGCAGCCCGGAGTCGGCGACGCGCACGACCACGTCGTCGTACAGGCCCAGGGCGAGGCCGAGGGCGTCGAAGCCGGGGCCGAGATTGGCGCTGGTCGCGGGGACACGCACCCGTACGGCGGCGGCGCGGAAGGCGGGGCCGGCCATCGCTCGATGACTCTCCTTGTTGTGGAACTGCGGGTCTTCCCCCCTGGGGGACCCCCCGCCCGGCGACGACGGCCGTGCCGTGCCGCGCCCGTCGCGCATATGCGTCCGGCATTCTGCGGTCTGTCGGGGTGGACTGGCGGGGTTCGACTTCCAGCCTATCGAAGGAAGGTTCTGTCGCGACATAGGGCGCACAGGAGGCGCACGATGCGTGTCGTCCGGGGTGTGTGCCCCCGGACGCGGAGCACGCCGCTCACGTCGCGTACAACCGCACACACCGCGTACGTCCGTGCACGCCGCGCAAGAACCGTACAGGTCCCCGTGCGGCCGGGCGCCGCCCGGCCCGGTGCGGTGCCCGCCCGGGCCGCGGCGTCCGGAACCCTACGCCAGGCCGAGCCGCTCGGCGGCCGCGTCGGCGTCCACCGGCACGGTCACGGGCTGCGGCGCACCGGCCACCGCCCAGTCCGGGTCCTTGAGGCCGTTGCCCGTCACCGTGCAGACGATGCGCTGGCCCGGGTCGACCTTGCCCTGTTCGGCGGCCTTCAGCAGTCCGGCGACGCTCGCGGCGGAGGCCGGCTCGACGAAGACGCCCTCCCGGGAGGCCAGCAGCCGGTAGGCCGCCAGGATCTGACGGTCCGTCACTTCGTCGATGAAGCCGCCCGACTCGTCCCGGGCCGCCTCCGCGAACTCCCACGAGGCCGGGTTGCCGATGCGGATCGCGGTCGCGATGGTGTGCGGGTCCTTCACCGGCTCACCGCGCACGATCGGCGCGGAGCCGGAGGCCTGGAAGCCCCACATCCGCGGCCGGCGGGCGGCGGTCCCGTCCGCGGCGTACTCGCCGTAACCGCGCCAGTAGGCGGTGATGTTGCCCGCGTTGCCGACCGGCAGGACGTGCACGTCGGGGGCGTCGCCCAGCATGTCCACGATCTCGAACGCGGCGGTCTTCTGGCCCTCGATACGGACCGGGTTGACCGAATTCACCAGCGCCACCGGGTACTTCTCCGACAGGCCGCGGGCGAGGGTGAGGCAGTCGTCGAAGTTCCCGTCGACCTGGAGGATCTTCGCGCCGTGCACCAGTGCCTGGCCCATCTTGCCCAGCGCGATCTTCCCCTGCGGCACCAGCACCGCGCAGACCATCCCGGCCCGTACCGCGTAGGCCGCCGCCGAGGCGGAGGTGTTCCCGGTGGAGGCGCAGATGACGGCCTGCGCGCCCTCCTCCTTGGCCCGGGTGATGGCCATCGTCATGCCCCGGTCCTTGAAGGACCCGGTGGGGTTGGCGCCCTCGACCTTGAGGTGCACCTCGCAGCCGGTGCGCTCGGACAGCACCTGCGCGGGCACCAGCGGCGTACCGCCCTCGCGGAGGGTGACGACCTCGGTGTCCGGGCCGACCGGCAGCCGGTCGCGGTACTCCTCGATCACACCGCGCCACTGGTGGCCGGCGCCGGCCTGGCGGCCGCCCGGGATGGTTGCAGCAGACATGGTTTCCTTACTCCCCTTCGACCCGCATGATGCTGGCGACACCGCGCACGGTGTCCAGCTGCCGCAGCGTCTCGACGGTCGCCGAGAGGGCGGCGTCCGACGCGCGGTGGGTGACCACGACGAGCGACGCCCCGCCCCCGCCGTCGGCGGAGACGCCCGTGGCGGCGCCGTGCCCGTCCTTGCCCGTCTGGCGGACGGTGTCGATCGACACGCCGTGTTCCGCGAAGACCGTGGCGACCTGGGCGAGGACACCCGGCTTGTCGGCGACGTCCAGGCTGATGTGGTAGCGCGTGACCACCTCGCCCATCGGGCCGACCGGCAGCCGCGTGTACGCGGACTCGCCGGGCCCCCTGCCGCCGTTGAGCTTGTTGCGGCAGGCCGCGACCAGATCGCCGAGGACCGCGGAGGCGGTCGGCGAGCCGCCCGCGCCGGGCCCGTAGAACATCAGCTGCCCGGCGGCGTCGGCCTCGACGAAGACCGCGTTGTACGCCTCGCGGACCGAGGCGAGCGGGTGGCTCAGCGGGATCATCGCGGGATGCACACGGGCGGTGACCGACAGTCCGTCGGCGGCCCGCTCGCAGATGGCGAGCAGCTTCACGGTGCAGCCCATGCGTTTGGCGGAGGCGATGTCGGCGGCGGTAACCTCGGTCAGGCCCTCGCGGTGCACGTCGTCCAGCCGCACCCGGGTGTGGAAGGCGATGCCGGCCAGGATCGCGGCCTTGGCGGCGGCGTCGAAGCCCTCGACGTCGGCGGTCGGGTCGGCCTCCGCGTAGCCGAGGGCGGTGGCCTCGTCGAGCGCCTCGGAATATCCCGCTCCGCTGGAGTCCATGCGGTCGAGGATGAAGTTGGTGGTGCCGTTGACGATGCCGAGGACGCGGTTGACCTTGTCGCCCACGAGGGACTCGCGCAGCGGCCGCACCAGCGGGATGGCGCCCGCGACGGCCGCCTCGTAGTAGAGGTCCGCGCCCTGCTCCTCGGCGGCGGCGTGCAGCGCGGCGCCGTCCT
Organism: Streptomyces lycii; assembly: GCF_009735685.1. Lineage (GTDB taxonomy): Bacteria > Actinomycetota > Actinomycetes > Streptomycetales > Streptomycetaceae > Streptomyces > Streptomyces lycii. Next base: position 22,974 of record NZ_WHPN01000351.1, read on the forward strand.
GGGCGACGAGGGCCTTGTTGGCGGACACGACGCTCGCGCCGTGCTCGAAGGCCGTGGTGATCAGGGTGCGCGCGGGCTCGATGCCGCCGATGACCTCGACCACGACGTCGATGTCGCCGCGTTTGACCAGCGCGGTGGCGTCGGTGGTGACCAGCTCGGCGGGGACGCCCTCGCGGACCCGGTCGGGGCGGCGCACCGCGATCCCGGCCAGTTCGACGGGGGCGCCGATGCGCGCCGCGAGGTCGTCCGCGTGCGTCGTCATGATGCGCGCCACCTCTGAGCCGACCACTCCACAGCCCAGCAGCGCCACTTTCAGCGGACGCGTACGCATCATCCGACCTCGTCTCTCAGCGACATTTCCTCAGGGCCGCCGTCCGGGCGGCCCCGCCGATTATCTTGGTTATGCACCAGTCTCACGCACCGGACGGGAATTCCCGCCCGGTGTCCGGATCCCGAGACTTTCCGGGGATCAGGGAGAGACGGCCGTCCCGCGCGGGCGGGGCAATTCCGCCGCCCGCACGGTCTCATCCGACGTCGAGCCGCAGCAGGTCCTCCTCCGTCTCCCGGCGCATGATGACGCGGGCCTCGCCGTCCTTGACCGCCACCACAGGCGGGCGCAGGGCGTGGTTGTAGTTGCTCGCCATGGAACGGCAGTAGGCGCCGGTGGCGGGGACGGCGAGCAGGTCGCCGGTGGCGAGGTCGGCGGGCAGGAAGGCGTCCCGTACGACGATGTCGCCGGACTCGCAGTGCTTGCCGACGACCCGGGAGAGCATCGGCCCGGCGGTGGAGGTCCGGGAGACCAGGGCCACGGTGTACTCGGCGTCGTAGAGCGCGGTGCGGATGTTGTCGGACATGCCGCCGTCCACGCTGACGTACGTCCGCAGGCCCGACAGTTCCTTGACGGTGCCCACCTCGTACAGGGTGAAGGCGGTGGGGCCGACGATCGCGCGGCCCGGCTCGACGGAGATCCGGGGGACGGCCAGCCCGGCGGCCGCGCACTCGCGGGTGACGATGTCGGAGAGCGACTTCGCGATCTCGTGCGGCTCTCGCGGGTCGTCCTCGGAGGTGTAGGCGATGCCGAGGCCGCCGCCGAGGTCGATCTCGGGGAGTTCCGTGCCGTGCTCGTCGCGGATCTCCGCGAGCAGGCCGACGACGCGGCGGGCGGACACCTCGAAGCCGGCCATGTCGAAGATCTGCGAGCCGATGTGCGAGTGGATTCCGGCGAGTTCCAGGCTGTCCAGCTTCAGTACGCGGCGTACCGCTTCCGCCGCCTGCCCGTCGGCCAGCGCAATTCCGAACTTCTGGTCCTCGTGCGCGGTCGCGATGAATTCGTGGGTGTGCGCCTCGACACCGACGGTGACCCGGATCTGCACCCGCTGGCGCTTTCCGAGCTTTTCCGCGATGTGGGCGACGCGGACGATCTCCTGGAAGGAGTCGAGAACGATCCGGCCGACGCCCTCGCGCACGGCGCGCTCGATCTCGGCCTCGCTCTTGTTGTTGCCGTGCAACGCGATGCGCTCGGCGGGCATGCCGGCCGCGAGGGCGGTGGCCAGCTCGCCGCCGGAGCAGACGTCGAGATTGAGGCCCTCCTCGTACAGCCAGCGGACCACGGCGCGGGAGAGGAAGGCCTTGCCCGCGTAGAAGACGTCGGCCTCGCCGCCGAAGGCGTCGTGCCAGGCGCGGCAGCGGGCCCGGAAGTCGTCCTCGTCGAGGAAGTAGGCGGGGGTGCCGAACTCCTCCGCGAGCCGGGTGACGGGGATGCCGCCCACGGTGGCGGCGCCGTCGGCGTCGCGGGCGACCGTACGGGACCAGACGCGCGGGTCCAGCTCGTTCAGGTCGGTGGGCGGGGCGGTGTAGTGACCCTCGGGGAGCACGTCGGCGTGACGGGGCCCGGCGGGGTGTGCGGAACGGCTCATGGTGCTCTGGAGCTCCTCAGATGCTTCTACAGATGTTCGGGTGCGTGGACGCCGAGCAGGTGCAGGCCGCCCGCGAGCACCGTCCCGGCCGCCTCGGCGAGGGCGGTCCGGGCCCGGTGGGCGGCCGAGGGTTTCTCGTCACCGCGTGGCAGCACCGGGCAGCCGTCGTGGAAGCGGAAGAACGCGTCGGCGAGGTCTTCCAGGTGCCGGGCGAGCCGGTCGGGGGCACGGTGCCGGGCGGCGGAGGCCAGCACGGCGGGGTGCTCGGCGAGCACGGCTAGGAGGCGGCGGGCCTCGTCACGGGGGTGGGCGGGGAGGGCGCGGGAGTTCTCGGGGAGGGGGTGGGGCTCCTCGGGGAGGGGCTGGGGCTCCTCGGGGAGGGGCTGGGCTTCCTCGGGGAAGGGGTGAGGCTCCGCGGGGTCGGGGGCTGGCTGGTTGAGTGCGCCGGGGCCCGGTTCGGGGGCGAGGTCCGGCTCCGGGGCGGGGCCCGGGTGGTTGAGTGGGCCGGGGCCTGGATCCGGGGCAGGGCCTGGATCCGGGGTGGTACGCGGATGGTTCAGCGCGCCGGGTTCGGGCTGTATTCCCAGGTCGGCGGCGTTGCGTACGAGGGCACGGGCGCGGGCGTGTGCGTACCGGACCCGGAAGAGGGGGTTGGACTCGCGCTGTACGAGGAGATCACCGGTGAGCCGGGGCCGGTCGTGCGCGGCGGGCCGGAGGAGCGCCCAGCGGAGGGCGTCGGGGCCGAGGAGGTGGAGGAGGGCGGCGGGGTCGTCGCCGGGCGCGCTGCCGGTCTCGTGTCCTG
>NZ_WHPN01000351.1:25748-103855 GCF_009735685.1 Streptomyces lycii
CCCGCCGGCCGGGTCGCCGGACGCTCCGTCCGCGGGGGCCGGGGTCGTGGTCGGGGCCGGGGTTGGGGCCGGGGCCGGCCGGGCAGGGGTGGGCCGGTCCGGGGTGGGCAGCCGGTCCGGGGTGGGCAGCCGGTCCGGGGCCGGATCGTCGGCCCGTACGGACTCGGTCACTGCCAGGTCGTCGGCCGGTACGGACTCGGGCACTGCCAGGTCGTCGGCCGGTACGGACTCGGGCACGGCCGGGACGTCGGCCCGTACGGACCCGGGCACGGCCGGGACGTCGGCCCGTACGGACCCGGGCACGGCGGAGTCTTCGGCCGGCACGGACCCGGGCACGGCGGGATCTTCGGCCGGTACGGACCCGGGCGCGGAAGAGAGCGGGGGCGCGGGCACGGGGCGGACGGTGGGCAGCGGGACCGGTGGAGTTCCGTGCGCGTCGAGCCGTACGCCGAGGGGCGCGGCCCAGGCCGGGTCGGGAACCTGCTCGCAGCTGGTGCGGACGGCGGCGCCCTGGGACCGCAGGAGACGGGCGAGGGTGTCGGTGGTGACGACGGCGCGGAGCTCGTACGGGCAGTGCAGCTGGTGAACCTCACCGGCGAGGACGGAACTGTGGCCGTAGCGGAGACCGGCGGCGAGGATGTCGCGCACCAGCAGGGTGGCGGTGTCGTCGGCGAGGGTGATGTTCAGGAACCCGGGGCCGGCGATGTCGACGCGCCGGATGCCGGGGGCGCCGGCGAGCCGGGGCCGCAGGATCTCGGCGACGCGGCGTGCGGGAAGCCCGGAGGGCCCGGCGAGCTGCAGGGCGACGGCGGTGGCGTAGTCCCCGAGCCCGGGGCGCGCGGCGGGCTTGACGACCACCCGGCCGGGAACGGGCACGCGCAGCTCACCGTCCTGGACGGCACGGCGCACCGTGCTCAGCACGGTGCCGGAGAGCTGGGCGGGGGTCACGCAGCAAGCGTATGGGAGGAAGGGGGTGGGTCCGCGAACCGGTTTCACGGACCGATACGCCGGGCGGGGCGCACCGATACGCCGGGCCGGGCCTCGACCGGGGGCCGGGGAACGCGGAAGGACCGCGCCGGCGCAGGGATCTCGGCTCTGTCGTCGCGTGGCAGGACGTGTGCCGTGGCGTGGCCTGGCTCATGTCGCCATGGCGTGCCGTGACGTGGCTCATGCCGTGCCCGTGGCGTGGCGCGCCGTGGCGCGCCGTGGCGCGTCGTGGCACGGCTCACGGACTCCGGGAAGGACGGTGCTGCGAACAGCGGAGGGCGTAGGCCGCGGGCGGCGGGAGGACGCGGTTCGCGGGCAGTGGTGAGAGACGCGGTCGCGGACGGCAGGAGGGCGAGGGTCGCGGACGTGGCAGGAGGACGAGGTCCCGGACGGCGAGTGGGCGGCACGAAACGGGGCGGTACGAAACGGGCGGCCGAGCCCGGCCGGGGGCAGGCGCGGCGGCTGCCCGGGCCGGCCCACTGTCGAGCCGGGCCCCGGGCAGGCGCGGCAGCCTCGCTCGGCCAGGTCCGGAAAGGTCACCCAGCCGCTCGGCGCGGGCCCGCCGGGGGCACGACGCCATCGCATCGCACCCCCGGGGCCCGGCGGCCCAGGGGTACGGACGGGCTCAGCCCGCCGGGTGCGCGAACGGAGCGGTGCCCCCGCCGGGCCAGTCGTCCGCGGCGGAGGAACCGAGCGGAGCCCGCTTGCCTCCGTGCAGCAGCTGACGTACGACCCGTACGAGCTGGACCGGTTCGAAGGGCTTGGCGACGAAGGCGTCGACACCGGCGGCCTGGGCGCTGTCGATCTCGCTGCGCGTGCAGGCACTGACGATGGCTATGGGCAGTTCACGGGTGCGCGGATCCTCGTGCAAACGGGCAGCCGTACGTAACCCGTCGAGTCGGGGCATCACTACATCCAGGGTGACGACGTCGGGACGCACGTCATGGACGACATCCAGACACTCGGCACCATCGGCCGCGGTCACGACCTCGAACCCTTCAAGCTCGAGGTTGACCCTGATCAGCTGCCGGATCACCTTGTTGTCATCGACGACAAGGACCCGTGCGGACGAGTCGGGCACGTTTCGAGAGTAGGTCGAGAACTCCGGCCGCGTCCCGCTTTTGCCCACTTCCACCACCTGCGAGGGACCTTTCAGCGACTACGTGCGGGGAAGCCGCCACATGCGCTACGGCGCCCCTCCTCCCCCGGGCCCCGCCCCTCCCCCACGCCTCGGCGGCATCAGCACCGGCCGTGGGGACGACCGACGCATTCAAGCCCGCCCGACCGAGACCGGCGCCGCCCCGCACAGCCGCACGAAGCCCCCGGAACCCCAGCCTCCGCCACCTGCCCCGGCGGCCCGGCGGCCGCCTCCCGGGGCTGCGGCAAATGGTGTTCATGGACACCCCCGCAGAGCTGGTAGTGTTCTACCCGTCGCCGCGAGAGCGGCAGACACGCCCCCGTAGCTCAGGGGATAGAGCAACGGCCTCCGGAGCCGTGTGCGCAGGTTCGAATCCTGCCGGGGGCACCATCGATTAAGGTGCCCAAAGACCCCGTCACCAGCGGAAACGCTGAGGCCGGGGTCTTCGCGTTTGTGCAGCCGTATGCCGCTCGGAGCGGCCGTATGTCGAGGCCTGTGGGCGAGGCGTGGACGGGATCCTGAAGCATCGCCGCAGGTGGCCCGTGAGAGGGTGAGAGCCTACGCCAGCGTGACCTGGTCAGCTTGGTGCACCTGCGCTGATGCCACACCTTGATCCAGCTCGCGGCGGGCCTTGGCATCTCCGTCCGCACCGCCTACGCCTACGTCACTGTCATGACCTGCTTGTCAAGTCGCCAGATCGATCAACACCGACATCTTGAGCCGAGGGTCAGGGGACTGGACGTCACGTCCCGCAATCATGGCAACAACACGTTCAGGCAACTCAGGGAGCGGCTGATCGTTAGCGTCACGCAAGGCCAAGCGTCGAGAGATACCGCTAGGCAAGACAAGGGAATCGGCATGGGCTACGGGATGAGTTACTGGCGGAAGGTCAACATGCTTGCCTGATGCAGATGACCACTTGTCACCCTTCACAGTATCGCGCTCAGGCCGCTCCGCTCTAAAAGCGACAGAATTCTCCGCCCATGCGAAGTGGACAAGACCAGCGCGATGCATGAAGTTGACTACTGCATAGGCGCCCTCCAGGTCGCCCGGACTCTGATCTGAATCGTCACAAAGGATTGTGTGCCACGGCATGCTCTGCTGCCTGGCATACCTTGGCCCCAACTTGGGATCAAGAATCGCAGCTCTCACCGTATGAGCGGAGACAATGGTGCAACCAAGATGGGCTTGTTCACCGGAACCGTGAGGGCAGTCGAAGACGGCGTGGCCCGGAGAGTAGGGGGTCCAGTTTCGGTGGTTGTAGAACACATAGGCGGGTAGACAGCCCGACGCTTGTGCATCTTCCACGAGCAGTTCGCTTTGCAGGCGACCTCGTACGGTGTACTTCAACTGGTAGCTACCACCAGGCTTCATGCGCTTCGCTTGTACCCGCATACCAAACCCCCGCTTTCCAGAGTGGAACCACCACTCCCAGTCCGCGCCGTTTCGAGCTTCTTCGGATCGATGGAACTCCCGGATCTGCACACGGCCTCCGTGCAATCGACGAAATCTCCGCAAGTTTTTCTTGGTGAATTCCTCCTCGCTCGCAGGAGACCCATGAACATGGTCCATCGCGAGATCCTCGAACGTCTCCTTCGCACAGTCTCGAAGCGTACGACACAGAGAGCCGACAGGCGCCACACTTCGCTCCGCCCGGGACTCGACAGAATCGTCAACCCCCGTTCCGCAATACGGGCAGAAACTGAATTGCTCGTCGGCCTGACGCCCACAGCACAACATTGGTCCCCTCCCAGGGCAAGCGATGCGCGGAGCAAGGCTGGCGGGCTATGAAACAAGAGAGGCCCCGGACAGGATGCCCGGGGCCTCGATGGGGTGCAGGATGTTTCACTCGTACTCGCGCAAGAGGTCCTCGATACGCCGGTTAGTACTCCAGCAGGACTTTGCTGTCTGACCTGCGGGTTCCGCTGGGCGGCTGGAGTGTAGCGGGACTTCGATCGTGCGGGGGCGGTCTCACGGAGACCGCCCCTCGATCGTGCGACAACGCCGCAGGTAGTGACAGCGGCGGGCGACTGCTTGGCGTCGGCGGCGCCAGTTCGACCAGCTCAGCGCGTGGTGTCGTGCTCGGTGTCCGCTCAGGTGCGGGGGCCGGGCACGACTAGCTGCCAGGAGTCGCCGAACCTCCGCCACTGTGAGCTCGATGGTCCCGGCTGTCCCACCTGTTCGCATTCCTCGATCGCCCAGCGTGCCCCGGCGACCCGCGCCAGCTCCTGGACGGTGACCTGAAGGGGGTGTAGGCGAGGTAGTAGGCGATCTCGTCGGGCTTGTTGATGCTGCGCCGGGCCAGTGCCCACCGCATCCGGTGAGGGACCTCGCCCTGATAGTCGAACTCGGCGACGGCCGGCAGCCGCACCGCTGTCCAGTGGTAGACGCGGGGGCCCCTTCGCGCCGTTGCCGCATGAGATCTTCTCCCACGCTTCGTCCGGGGCTTGCGCGAACAGAACCTCGATCCGCGAACAGCTCACGCAGAACCGGGACTTGGGGACGGCCAGCACGTAGCCGACACCCGACTGTTCCAGCAGCCGGCGGAATCGGTTCTCCTGACCGTAGGCGGAATCCGCGGTGACCCAGGCAATGGGCAGCGGCGAGGCGACGGCCCGCAGCACCATATGCCGGGCCAGTTCGCCCTTGGTGGCGAACTCCCGCTCGTCGGGGACCCTTGCGGTGCGGCAGCGTTCCCGGTCCTCGGTCCAGGACTTCGGGAGGTAGAGCTCGCGGTCGACCAGGGCCCGGCCGCGGGCGGAGGCGTATGCGGTGAAGACGCCGATCTGGCAGTTCTCGGTCCGGCCGGCGGTTCCGGAGTACTGGCGCTGGACCCCGGCTGAGGTGGTGCCCTTCTTGACGACCCCGGTGTCGTCGACGATCAGGATGCCGTCGGCCTCGCCGAGCTTGTCGGCGATGTATGCGCAGGTCGTCGCGGATGTCATCGAGCTCCCACTTCGATCCGGCAAGGAGGTGCTGCAGGCCGTCGGGCGTGGGGTGGCCGACCTGTTCGGCCAGCTGCCAGCTGTTCTTGCGGGCCACCGGGGCGAGCAGCCCGCGTACGTAGTCACGCATGCGACGGCGGAGCTCGAATCGGCCGAAGCGGTGCCCGATGGTCAGGAAGAGATCGTCCAGTTCGAGGTCCCATTGCGCGGCGGCGTACTCGGTGATCACCCTCGGAGGCTGCCCCGCCGCTGTCATTGCTCCGTGTCGCGTCCCCCCGGCCGAGAGCTGACGCGGCGTCCGCCGGCACGGGCCTGGCCGGCAGGGTCGGAGGGGTCGGCGGGATCGGCGGAATCGGCGGGATCGGCGCCGGAGGGGGGCGGCCCTGCCCTTGTCCTTTCCCGCTCAGGGTTCGCGGAGTTGCAGGGTGTCGTGCGGCTGCCCGCCGAGGACGACCTTGCGCGCACCGGTGTCGGCGGCCCGTGAGAAGACGTCGTACGCCTCCTCCATGGCGTCCAGGGAGAAGGTGTGGGTGACATGGACCCCGCGGACAGACGGCCGGCGTTCAGCATGCGCAGCAGCGTGGGCGTGGAGTACGTGTCGACCAAGCCGGTGGTGATCGTCACGTTCTTGTGCCAGAGGTCTTCGAGGTGCAGGACGGGCCATCCGCCGTCCCCGGTAACCACCAGCCACCGGCGCCGACGACAGACCGACGACAGGGGGACATCACTTGGCGGCCGTCCCGGGACGGAGTGCCCTCGTCCCACAGCCTGCCTCCGACCGCCGCCGTCCGCAGCGGCAGGCAGCTCGTTTCCGCCGCCGGAGCGGTGCGCCCGGGCGGGCCGGAGGCCGGCCGGGCCTCAGCGGTGCGTCTTGCGGGGCCGGGGCTGTGCGCCTCGCCGAGCCGGAGCCGTGCGTCCCGCCAGGAACCGGAGCAGTACGTCAGCCAGGGCGCAGCGGCACGTCTCACCGGGCCACAGCGGCTGCGTCGACCCGGCCGCGCAGCGGTGCATCTCGCCAGGCCGCAGCGGTTACGCCTCACCGGGCCGTGCCGCTCCGCGCCCGTACCCCCCGGCGCGGAGCCTGCGCCCGCAGCAGCGCCAGGGGCCCGTACCCGGCCGCCGCGCCGCCCCGCCACGCCGCCCCGCCGTGATCACGCGGGGTGCTCAGCGCTGCTTCCCAGCAGGTCGCTGCCGATGGCTCGGGCCCATGCGTCGACGTCGGGCCAGTCCCGGTAGTCGCCGTAGCGCAGTCCCATCGCCCGCAGTCTCAGCCGCCCGGCCCGCGACAGGTGCTCGGGCCGGATGACGCCTGAGAACAGGCGGTGACCACGCGGCCGCAGTTCCTCGGTGAGATCGCCGGTCACCTGTCCTTCTTCCCTGCTCACGAGTGCTTTCCACGGCCCTCGCAGAGCGGACGGCATCCCCACGCTGAAGATCCACACGCCGCGCCGGGCCAGCAGCTCCGCGTCCCGGTGCACGAGGGCGAGAGCCTCGGGCAGCCACGCCATGTCGTGGACCGCACTGCCCAGGACGTAGGCGTCATACCCGCGAAGGTCGTCCACCGCCCCGGCCGGCAGGACATCGGCCGCGACACCCAGCTCCCCCGAACGGGTGGCGATGCGTTCGGCGATGCTCCGGGTCGAACCGTGGACACCGGCATACGTGACCAGCACACGCACGGCCCCGCCCCGCGGTCCTCCCGCAGAACGCGCCTGTCCCGGATCGGTCGCCATGCCCGCCAGTCTCGTCCACAGCGAGCCGCACCGCGACTTCCGCTGCGTACGTCCTGTGCGTACGCATGACGACTTCGTACGCATGACGACCGATCCGGTGGCCGGACGCGCGCGGCGCTACGGCGTCAGCGTCCGGCCGATCGCGGCGCCCGAGGGAAGCCCCAGTGCCCCGCGGCCGTAGTAGACGGCGCCGGTGGTGGACACGCCCGCACTGCCGCTGTCCAGTTGCAGGATCGTCCCGTTGCCGCTGTCCTCGCCCTGGGCCCCGATGGCGAGATCGGCGCGGCCCCAGCCCGAGAGGTCCTGCAGGACCACCGACGAGCCGACCTGGTCGCCGGACTCGCTGACGCCCGGCACTCCGGACGTGTCCTGGGAGAGGGCGCGGGCCCCGGAACCCGTCAGGCCGGCGGAAGTGCCGCGCAGCAGCAGCGTGGCGCCCGCGTTCTTCCGGCTGGTGCCGCTGCGGGTCAGGTCCTCGTTGGGCAGGCCGGCCAGAACGTCGGCGTAACCGTCGAGGTCGTAGTCGCCCACCGAGACGGACCAGCCCAGCGCGTCGCCCGCCTCGGCGGCGCCCGGGACGCCGGAGGTGTCCTGGTGGATGGTTTTCATACCGGTCGTCGTGAAGCCGGTCGAGGTTCCGGGTACCACGGTCACCTGGCCGCCGGCCTTCGCGTTGGACTCGGCCGTGTACGCCTGGCCGATCACGAGGTCGTCGTAGCCGTTGCCGTTGACATCACCCGCGTCGACCGAGCGGCCGCCCCGCACGGACAGGTTGCCGACCTTCACGAGGCCCGAGGACGATCCCTCGAACCAGGTGACCCGGCCGGTGCCGCCCGTGTCGCGGTAGTTGAGCGCCACGTCCGCGTAGCCGTCGCGGTTGAAGTCACCGGTGGTGGCGTCCATGTACGCGACGGAGCCGGTCGCGCTCGTCAGCGTGCCGTACTTCGTGCCGCCGTCCGTGTGCCGCACGTTCCAGTTGCCGCCCCCGCCGGTGCCGGCGGAGAAGAGGTCCGCCTTGCCGTCGGCGTCGAAGTCGCCGATGGTGACGGCCGAGCCCAGCTTGGCGCCGGACGCCGTGACCCCCGTGGTGGTGTACATCGACCCGGAGTCCAGCCCGGGCCCGTACAGCACCGTGACCGCGCCCTGGTCGGTCGCGGACAGGTTCTCGCCGGGCGCGCCGACCGCGAGGTCCGCGTACCCGTCGCCGTTGAGGTCGCCCCAGGCCGTGGCGGCACCGAAGGAGTCACCGGACTCGGAGCCGCCGGGCACACCGGCGCTGTTCTGCGTCAGGGTGCGACCGGCCTCCGCCACCGGCCCCTCCGTGCCGCCGGGCACGACGGTCAGCGAGCCCGCGCCGCTCGACGTCTTGGGCGTACCTGCCACCAGGTCGGCGATCCCGTCGCGGTCCGTGTCGGAGGTGGGTACGGCCGAGTCCGCGCCCGGGGAGGCGGCGAAGCGGCGGATCTCGCCGAGCTTCGCGTAGAGGGTGGTGCCGGGGCAGGCGGTCGCGAAGCCGTCGCGGTGGCCGGAGATCCGGTGGATCGTGGCCTCTTCGTCCGTCTCCCAGACGCCCGTGTCGCCCTTGGCGGTCAGGGTGACCTCACCGGCCGGATCGCCCCCGTACTGCCCGAGCTTCCAGGCCGCGACGCGTGCCACGGACTCCAGCGCTGCCCGGGTCGGTTCGCCCGGTGCGATGCCCTTCGCGGGATCGCCGTGGAAGTCGCCCAGGACCGCGATGCCGGTGGAGTAGCTGTTGAAACCGTAGGTGTGGGCACCCGTCACCGGCAGGTCGATCCCGCCGCCGCGGCCCTCGAAGATCTGGCCGCACTTGTCGACCAGGAAGTTGTAGCCGAGGTCGTTCCAGCCCTCGGACTGAACGTGGTAGGCCATGATGCCGCGCACCAGGGCGGGCGACTCGGCGCAGCTGTAGCTGTTGCTGCCGACCGTGTGGTGGACGAACGCCGCGTCCACCCTGTCGATGTACGTGGGCGGTTCCTCCACCATCGACTCGTCCGCGCCCCACCCGGCCCGGCTGATGACGGGCGGCTGCGTGACGGTGGACGGCGGGGCCGTCGGCACGGTCGCCGTGGGGGACGGAGAGGCCGGCGCCGAGCCGGTGGGCGTACCCGAGCTGGGTGTACCCGAGCCGGTGGGGGCGTCGCTCCCGGTCGGGGCAGCGCTGCTGGTCGGGGTGGCCGTCGCGGACTCGCCGGGTCCGGCGGTCCCGTCGGAGGTCACGCCGGGCGAGGGGCTTCCCGGCGGCGTCTCCTCGGCCGCGAAGGCCACCGGGTCGAGCTCGGAGCTGCTGTCCTCCGCCTCGGCCGCCGTGACACCCGGGTCGACCAGGCTGATCTTCATCCCCTTGGGCAGCCCGGCGGAGGTGGTTCCGTCCCCGGCCACGACCTGCACCTCGACGCCGTCCGACGGACCGACCCACAGCGGCTCCGAGCCGCCGCGAACACCTGGTTCCGCGGTCTCCGGCGGATGCGACTCGTCCGCCTCCAGGTCCCTCCAGGGCCCCCACTTCCCGTCGTCGCTGCTGCGGGTGCGCACCTGCGCGCTGCCGTCGAGCTTCTTCGCGGCGCCGGTCCAGGTGACTCCGAGCAGGGAGAAGGGCTCCGTGCCCGTGCGCTGGAGTTCCCGCTTGCCCTTGCCGGTGTTCTTCAGCGCGATGTCGTGCACCGCGACCGGGCGCTTGGTCTTGCCGCCCGCCCCGGCCCGGTCCTCGTTAGGGCCGGCGACGGCGTAGGTGACGACGCCTCCACCCCCGAGTACCAGGGCCCCCAGAGTCAGCCAGGCTCTTCGTCTCGGACTGAGCGGTCTGTATGCGTGTGTTGTGCGCGGGCTCACTGCCCCACCCCTCGAAAAGTTCGTTTCGCGGCCCGCCTGTCCGGCAGGGCCCTGCTGTGAGCAGCGCCGTGAGCTGCTGAAACGTCACACCTCAAGGGGCGCAACCACCACACTCGTCGCGGATGCTCCCCGAACGGAGCCTCCCGCGAGGGCCCCCGGCGGCGGATTCCTTCCCAGAGGCAGCCACGCTCAGGAAACCTCGGAGGTCCGGTCTGCCGCGCTCGCCGCCCCGGCACGGGTGGCGCGAAGCGCCCGCGGTCCGAACGGCCTCGCTGTCCGACCCGGTCCGCGGGCCGGAGCACCGCACCGGCTCGGGGACCACGGCCTCCGAGCCGGCGCCGCACCCGGGCTGCCGACGTGTATCAGCCGAACTGGCCGACCTGGTAGTCGCCCGCCGGCTGCTGGACGAGGACGTTCAGCCGGTTGTACGCGTTGATGACCGCGATGAGGGCCGCCAGGGCGGTGAGCTGCTCCTCGTCGTAGTGCTTGGCGGCGTTCGCCCAGGCCTCGTCCGTGACGCCGCCGGCCGCGTCCGCGATGCGGGTGCCCTGCTCCGTCAGTTCCAGCGCGGCGCGCTCGGCGTCCGTGAACACCGTGGCCTCCCGCCAGGCCGCGATCAGGTTGAGGCGCGTCGAGGTCTCCCCCGCCGCCGCGGCCTCCTTGGTGTGCATGTCGGTGCAGAAGCCGCAGCCGTTGATCTGGCTGGCACGGATCTTCACCAGTTCCTGCGTCGCGGCCGGCAGCTCCGACTCCGAGATCACCTTCCCCGTCGCGTTCATGTGCTTCATGAGCTTGGCTGCGAGCGGGCTGCCGAAGAGGTTCAAGCGAGCATCCATGGTTCACTCCCTGTGCCGTTATCGGTGACTACACCTCCCTGACGGAGCAGCCCGGCGTGATGTGACGGGACCGGGTGTGACGTGCGTCCCACCCTCCCGTTCCCCGGCGGACGAAAGGCCTTCACGCCGGGCAGCGCCCGGGCCGAAGGCCGGCTCCCGCGCACCTCGACGGGCCGACGTAATCTGGACCGCCGCAGGTCGGCGCCTCTCTTCCAGGGCCGCCGGCACCGCGGCTCCCCCGGGCGGCGCCGCGGGGAGGGCACGGGAGGGGAGGGGAAAGGTGAGTACGTTGAGGATCGCGCTGGACGATCTGTCCGGGCCGGAGATCGCCGGGTTTCTCGAGGAACACGTACAGCAGATGCGCTCGCTGACCCCCGTGGACAGCAAGCACGCCCTGGATCTCGACAGTCTCCGGAAGCCGGACATCACGTTCTGGTCGGTCACGGACGGCGGCGACCTGGTGGGCTGCGGTGCTCTCAAGCGGCTGGACGCGCGCCACGCGGAACTGAAGTCCCTGCGCACCCGGCCGGCACGGCAGCGGAGCGGAGTCGCGTCCCGGCTGCTGGGACACATCGTGGCCGAGGCGCGGCGCACGGGTTACGAGCGGCTGAGCCTGGAGACGGGCGCGGCCGAGTTCTTCGTGCCCGCCCGGAGGCTGTACGAGAAGTTCGGCTTCCGGTATTGCGAACCGTTCGCGGACTACCGGCCGGACCCGAACAGTACGTTCATGACGCTGCGGCTCTGAGGGGTCCGTCCACGTAATCCGGCTCGGCTCGGCGGAGGCCGCGGGCCGGTGCGGGCCGCCCCCGGCCGGTGACGCAGCCGGTGACGCTGCCGGGTGCGCAGCCGGGGCCGACACCGCCTTGCGGGAGCCGCCCCGGCCGCGCACCCGGCCTCCGGCCTCAGGACACCGGCCTCAGGTCACCGGGCCCAGATGACCGGGCTCGGGTCACCGGGCCCGGATCACCGGCCTCAGACCACCGGCGCCGGCGCCGCCGGATACGTCGGGTACTCCACCCCGGACACGTGCTGCACGACCCGGATCACCTGGCAGGAGTAGCCGAACTCGTTGTCGTACCACAGGTACAGGATCGCGTCGTCGCCCTCGACCTTCGTCGCGCCCGCGTCCACGATCGACGCGTGCCGCGAGCCGATGAAGTCGCTCGACACCGCGTCCGGCGCGCTGGTGTAGTCGATCTGCCGCTTCAGCGGCGAGTTCAGCGATACGTCCCTCAGGTGCTCCAGGACCTCCTGGCGGGTCGTCTCGCGGGCGAGGCGCAGGCTGAGGATCGCGATCGACACGTCCGGGACCGGGACCCGGATCGAGCTGCCCGTGATCCGTGCGTTCAGGTCGGGCAGCGCCTTGGCCACGGCCGACGCGGCGCCGGTCTCGGTGATGACCATGTTGAGCGGCGCCGAGCGGCCCCTGCGGTCGGACTTGTGGTAATTGTCCAGCAGGTTCTGGTCGTTGGTGAACGAGTGGACCGTCTCCACGTGCCCGCGCAGCACCCCGAACTCGTCCGCCATCGCCTTCAGCGGCGGCACGATCGCGTTCGTCGTGCAGGACGCGCAGGACAGGATCTGCTCGTCCGGCTTGATCATGTCGTGGTTGACGCCGTGCACGACGTTCGGCACGTCCCCCTTGCCCGGCGCGGTCAGGACGACCTTATCGACGCCGGGCCGCAGGTGCTGCGACAGCCCTTCGCGGTCGCGCCACCGGCCCGTGTTGTCGATGAGGATGGCGTCCTTGATGCCGTACGCCGTGTAGTCCGGCGACGCCGGATCGTCGGAGTAGATCACCTTGATCTCGTTGCCGTTGGCGATGATCGTGCTGTTCGCCTCGTCGACGGTGATCGTGCCCTGGAACTGGCCGTGGATCGAGTCGCGGCGCAGCAGCGACGCGCGCTTGACGATGTCCTGGCCCGCGCCCTTGCGGACCACGATCGCCCGCAGCCGCAGGCCGTTGCCCGAGCCGGCCTTCTCGATGAGCAGGCGTGCCAGCAGGCGGCCGATGCGGCCGAATCCGTAGAGCACGACGTCGCGCGGCTCCCGGCGCTCGATCTTGCCGGCACCCGTGGCACCCGCGACGGCCTCGGCGGTGAACTCCGCCACCGGCAGTCCGCGGTCGTCCGCGCGGTACGCCGCGGCGAGCATCCCGAGGTCGATCTGCGAAGGGCCCAGGTCGAGGGTGGTGAGGGCCTGGAGGAAGGGCATCGTCTCGGTGACGGACAGTTCCGCGCCGGCGATCTGCCGGGCGAAGCGGTGGGTCTTGAGGATGCCGACCACCGACTTGTTCACCAGGGAGCGGCTGTGGAGCAGGACGGTGACGTCCCTCTCCCGCTGCAGCTTCCCGATGATCGGGATCATCGACTCCGCGGTTTCCTCGCGGTTCTTCCAGTTGGTGAACGTGTCCACGGTGGCAGTCACACTCATCTTTCGAGCTAGAGGGTGCTCAAATGATAAACGCCTGCCGTTTCGGCGTTTCACCCGGTGCCCTCCGGGGAAAGGTCTCCTGCTTCCGGGCTCGTGCCCGCGTCGGAGGCGGCGCCCGCCCTCGTCCCTCCGGCCCCCTGCCGTGCCCCGCCGAAGTCCTCATCCGGCCCGATGGATCGCCCCTTCCGCGTCCCTAGCGTCATGGCCATGCGACGAACCTTCGTAACCCTGACCGCGATCACCGCGGCCCTCGGCATCGCCGCCGGCGCTACCGCGACCGCCGCCGACCGCTCCCCCGGTGACGCCGGCCGGGACGCCGGCCCCGTGAGCCGGGCCACCCTGCAACACGACGCCGACGCCCTCCTCGACCTCGGCGCGCCCGGCGTGCTGGTCGCGCTGGACACGCCGGGCCGCGACATCACCGTGCGCAGCGGCTACGGCAACGTGGACCGGAAGACCCCGGTCCCCTGGAACGCTCGGTTCCGTATCGGCAGTTACACCAAGACCTTCGTGGCCGCGACCGTGCTGCACCTGGCCGGCGAGGGGAAGCTGTCCCTCGACGACACCGTCGAGGACTGGCTGCCCGGGCTCGTCAGGGGGCACGGCCACGACGCGGACGCGATCACCGTGCGCATGCTGCTCCAGCACACCAGCGGGCTGCCCGACTACGTCGCGGGACTGCCGCATCTGTTCCTGGAAGAGGAGTTCGAGGCCAGGCGCTTCGAGACGGTGACGGCCGGGGAAGCCGTCCGGACCGGCCTCCGGCTGGACCCGGAGGACCAGGACACCTCACCCGGCGAGTGGAGCTACTCCAACACCAACTACGCGCTCATCGGCATGATCATCGAGAGGGCCGCCGGGCACAGCTGGCAGCACGAGGTCCGCGAGCGCATCATCGAGCCGCTGGGCCTGCGCCACACCTACGCGCCGGACACGTTCCCCTTCATACCCGGACCGCACGCCGTCGGCTACCAGCGGTTCGCCGAGAAGGGCCTGGAGGCCGACCCCGAGGACCCCCGGTACGGCGAGGCCGTCGACGTGACGGTCCAGAACCCGTCATGGGGCGGCGCCGCGGGCGAGATGATCAGCACCGCCGAGGACGCGAACCGGTTCCTGCGCGCTCTGCTGGGCGGCGAGGTGCTCCGCCCCGCCGAGCTGGCGGAGATGAAGAAGACGGTGCGCGCCGACAAGTTCGACGGGCCGTGGCCCGGGGCCCGTTACGGCCTGGGACTGATGTGGGTGCCGAACTCCTGCGGCGGCTCCTGGTCACACGGCGGCGACATCCCCGGCTACAAGACGCGCAACGGCGTCACCCCGGACGGCAGCCGCAGCGTCGTGGTGTCGCTCAACACCGACAGCATGGTGCCGAAGCCCGGCGTCACCGCGCCGGCCGGGGACGAGGCGGCCGACCTGATCGATCACGCGCTCTGCGGTACGGGGTGACCCGCGGCCCCGGCGGCTTCGCGGTACGGGGCGGCTCCGTCCGGTGCGGTACGGGGCGGCTCCGTGGGTGCGGTACGGGGCGGCTCCATGCGGTGGGGTACACGGCCGCCCGTGATCGGCTTCAGCGGTGGCGCGTGCGGTGCGGAGCGCGCCTCCCGCCGCGGACCCGTGGACCCGTGAACGGTCGGGGACATGGCCAAGGGCTCGCCGACCGGTCGCGCTGAATGCTCCGGGCGGCCTTGCCGTGCTTTGCGGATGGAACGGGTGTTTCCCGCACGGGACAGGAAACGCCCGATTTCCCTTCCAGAGACGCTGGTACGGCATCGCTGCGGGGTGCGGAGAATCTGCCGCCGGGCACTGGGAACGCCGTGCGATCCGGCTCCCCTGAGGATTGTTCAGGAATCCGCACGGCTGAAATCTCCGCACGGCTGAACGGACACGGACAATCCGTGCCGGTTCGAACCGCATGCACCCGGCACGGCCGTTCGCCGGCACGGCCGTTCACCGGAACCGGCCCGGAACCCAGCCCGGAACCCGAACCCCGGTACGGACCCGGGCCAAGCCGCGACAGGCGGAAATCCACCGACCGACCGGCACCCTCCTCGACGGCACGACCGGGCCGGAACGGCACGCTACAGCCCCCGGAACGGCAGGCTCCGGCTCCCGGAACGGCACGCTCCGTGTGTCGAGGTCGCGGTCTGGCCGTGCCGAACCCGGCGCCCTACACTCGCGTCTGAAAAACCGGCCAGCGTTCGAAATCACGAACGTATTCGGTGTGGGGGCACCCTGCGGCCATGCCACGGCCCTCCCACCGCACCACCGCACCACCGCACCACCGCACCACCGCACCACCGCACCACCGCACCACCGCACCACGGCACCACGGCACCACGGCAAGCGAACCAGTCGTTCCGTTCCGGTGAGCCCCCGGTCACCAGTGTTGTCCGTACAGGGCGGCCCACCGGTCACGCCGCTTCCTCCCGGCCGCCGGAGCCTCCCCGGCACCGCGTCGGTCACGGCCCGGCACCGGGTGGGAGCCGGCCGAGCCCGAAGGAGAATGAGCCCCTTGCACAAGACACCACCCCTCGCCCGGCGGGCGGCCACGGTCCTCGTCACACTGCTGCTGGCCGCGGCAGCGGCGGTCACGACCGGCGCCCCGTCCGCGCCCGCCGCCACGCAGGCCACGAGCACGTCGACGCCGTCACCGCAGGCGCCCACGGACCCCCCTGCCGTGGACAACGACTTCCCCGTCACCCGGGAAGGGGCGCACGGCGACAACCGCTACACGGTGTTCCGCCCCACGGACCCGCAGGCCGCCGGGCATCCGCTGCCCGTGCTGGCCTTCGGCAACGGCGCCTGCGCACACACCGACAACAGCGAGGTCACCCAGGCGTTGACGTTCATCGCGTCGAAGGGATTCGTCGTGGTGGACACCGGGTCCGCGGACGGCTCGTCCAACGGCGTGCCGAGCGGCCGGCCCATTCCGTCCCTGCTGACCGACGCGATCACATGGGCCGAGCAGGAACAGAACCGCCCGGACTCGCCGCTGTCCCAGCAGCTCGACCTCACGAAGGTGGCCACCGCGGGCCACTCGTGCGGCGGACTGGAGGCACTCGTCGCCGCCCAGGACGACCGGGTGTCCGCCGTGGTCTCGCTGAACAGCGGGTTCTTCGAGGACGGCTCCTTGGGCTACCCGCGCTCCGAGCTGCAGAAGCTCCACACGCCGGTGATGTTCATGGACGGCGGCTCCGCCGACACCGCCTACGCCAACTCCCAGGCCAACTACGGCCTCGTCACCGTCCCCGCCGTGCTCGCCTCGCAACCGCAGGCCGGCCACGTGGGGTTCATCACCGGCAGCCAGCTGGCCGAGGGCATGACAGCGGCCGTCTCGTTCCTCGACATGGTGCTCAACGGCAACGAGACGGCGCGGGACTACATCCTCGACCCCGGCGGCCTCGCCTCCCAGGCCCCCTGGACGGTGGCCACCAAGAACTTCTGAACCACCGGCCACTCCGCCGGCCCCCGCCAGGGCCGGCCCCCGTCCGGCCGCCGCGGTGACCCCGGGCCGCCGGCAACCGTCCGGCACCGCCCCCCTCCGGCACTCCCGCGGCATTCCTCCAGCTTTCCTCCAATTCCCTTCCGGACCTCCTCCCTTCGCCCTCCGGCTTTCCGTACGCCGCCCCTCCGGATTTCCGCACGCGACCCCTCCGGCTTTCCTCCGTTCTTGGCCCGCGCCGCGCGGCAGGCCCGGAATCCGCTCCCCATCCCTGTCCCGGCCGGGCAGAATCCGGGGCATGACCGACACCCGGCTCACCGCCGCTATCAAGCTTCCCGACGGCACCCCCGTACGCGGACGGGGCCTGCGCGATCCGCTCCCCGGCGGGGCGGAGCCCGAGTACGGCCTCTACCTCGGCAGCGCCCGGCTCCGGCGCCGGCACGACAGCGGGCTCGACTGGGAGCACCGCTGGGTGGACTGGCCCGACTTCCTCCTCCCCCGCGACCGGGACGACGCCGTGGACGGCATCCGCACCCTCTACGAGCGGGCAGCCGCCGGGCGGCGGGCCGAGGTCGCCTGCGGCGGGGGCGTCGGCCGTACCGGCACGGTCGTCGCCTGCCTGGCAATCCTCGCCGGGCTGCCTGCCGGGCAGGCGGTGGACTGGGCCCGCGAGAACTACCACCGGCGGGCGGTCGAGACCCCGTGGCAGCGCGCCTGGGTGGCCCGCTTCCCGCCCGCCTGAGCGGCCACCCGGGCGAGCCCCTGGACGACCGCGCGGGCGACCCTGGACGACTGCACAGACGAACCCCGGGACGACTGCCGGGGCAAGTCCTGAACGACCGCCCGGGCGAGCCCTTGAACCACCGACTGAACCACCGCTTGGACGACCGCCCGGGCGAGCCTCTGAACCACCGCCCGGGCGAACCCCCTGAACCACCGCCCGGACGACCGCCCGGGCGAACCGTTGGACCAGTTCCCGGGCGACCGCCTCGCCGTGCCGCCAGTTCTCGCCATTGTCGGGTGACCTGCCGCAAGGCGCGCACCTCCGCTGTGCGGGACTCATTCCCGATCGGGGACCGCTGTACCGCGAACTCCGGCCAGGTGTATTCCCTCCGCCCGACAGGCAGCCGTTGACGGGAATTTTGGGCAGGGCGAGACTCAATCCGCCAATGTCGCCGGACCAATCGAGGTGTCCGCACATGCTGGGTACACGCCACAGATTCCTGCTCGTCATCGGCACCACCGTCTCCCTCTTTCTCGCCCCGACCGCCGTCAACGCACACGCCGACGAGGCGAAAGCACCGGGAGAAACGGTCTCCCATTCCGCTTCCGTTTCCGCTCGCAACGCCCGAGCCACTGCCGCCGACTACTGGACCACCCAACGCATGGCCTCCGCGATACCCGTGGAGACGACCGAACTCGCCGAGGAGGCCGCCGAGCGCGCCGCCTCGGGGAACGCGCCCGGCCCCGACGCGCCGCAGGCCCCCGCCGGGGCCCCGACGACCGGTTCCGAGCCGGCCGCGCCCACCACCGGCGACTCCCTCCACCGCGCCGCCGTCACCGCGACCCAGGTCGTCGGCAAGGTCTTCTTCACCGCCTCCGACGGGCTCGACTACGTCTGCTCCGCGTCGGCGGTCAACAGCACGGGCAAGAACATGGTGTTCACCGCCGGGCACTGCGTCCACGGCGGCCCCGGCGAGTCCTGGGCGTCCAACTGGCAGTTCGTGCCGTACTACGACCACGGCAGCCGCCCGTACGGCACCTGGAGCGCCGAGACGCTGGTGGCCTTCAACGGCTGGATCGAGAACGGCAACTTCGGCTACGACCTCGGCATCGTGATCACGTACCCGAATTCCTCCGGTACGGAGCTGGTCGACGCGGTCGGCGGCCTCGGGGTCCAGTGGAACTATGAGAAGGCGCGCGCGATGATCGCCATGGGCTATCCGGCGTCCGGACAGTTCGACGGCGAATGGCAGTACTTCTGCCAGGCCACCACCTCGCAGCGCAGCTCCGGCGTCCCCGACCAGATCAAGATGCCGTGCAACATGACCGGCGGTTCCAGCGGAGGCCCGTGGATCTACGGCAAGGACGACAGCGTCTACTACAGTGGCTATGTCAATGGTGTGAACAGCAACGTCGAGGACCGGGACGCTCCCACCGAGATGCGTTCCCCCTATTTCGCGACCTGGGTCGGAGACGCGTTCAACGAATACTCCGACAACTGACCGGGCGCTCGACCGACCGGGCTCTCAACCGACCGGGCGCTCTTCGAGGGTGAGGCGTTTTCCCATGACGGGGTCCACTGCGGCACCTGCCAGGCTTTGCGTCGTCGTGCTGGCGCTCGCCTGCGTGCTGCTCGGCTGTGCCGCGGAGAGCGGGCCCGCACGGCCGTCGCCGCCCTCGGAGGGCGGCGACGGGAAACCGGGCGACGGCAGGACTCCGTGTCCCCGGTCCCAGGCCCCCGAGCAGCCGTCGGACGGCGGCTCGCCCGGGACCACCGGCCCGGCGGACTCCCCGGAGCCCTCCTCCGGCGCCCCCGGGGACAGCACCTCGCACACGCTCCCTCCGGGTGACGGCTGCGTCATCGAGAGCGGGATCCCGGCCATGCCCGTGGACCCCTGAGCCGTACGAGTGCTGTGACGGCACCCGGCGTCCCGTCCTCGAGCACGTCGATGCCGCCAGAGCCGCCAGAGCCGGATCCGCGGGTCACCTCAGAACCGACCGAACCGAACCGACCGAACCGGCTGAACCGACCGAACCGACCGGAGCGGCCGGCGTGACCACGCGCCGGCCGCTCCCTGCTGTGCGCGCCACCCGCAGCCGGCCTCACAACCGGCCCCGAGAACCGTAGAAAACGCTCTCTGCGGTCTCGACAGTCCGGCGGTTCCGCCGCGCCCCTTGCACAGGCGGGGCGCGGAACCGACGGAAGGAAAACGCTTGTGAGGCGCAGGACTTTGTTAACGGCGGCCGGCGGAGCCCTGCTCGGCTCCGTCGTGGCGTCCGGTACGGCGCACGCGGACGCCATGGTGCGCGTCGAGCCGGGCACGGACAACGGCCCCTGGGACGGCTGGGGAACCTCGCTGGCCTGGTGGGCCAACGTGTTCGGTGAGCGGGACGACTTCGCCGACGCCTTCTTCACCCTCGACGACGTGCCGTACGGCGGACGCACGCTGCCCGGCCTGGGCATGAACATCGCCCGCTACAACCTCGGCGCGTGCAGCTGGAACAGCGTCGACGGCGAGTCGATGGTCGAGTCCCCCAACATCCCCCGGTTCAAGCAGATCGAGGGCTTCTGGCAGGACTGGCGCGACACCGACCCGGCCGGCTGGAACTGGAGCGCCGACGCCGCGCAGCGGGGCGCCCTGCTGCGCGCGCACCGGCGCGGGGCGCAGGCCGAGCTGTTCTCGAACTCGCCGATGTGGTGGATGTGTTCCAACCACAACCCGTCCGGGGCGGCGGACGGCGGGAACAACCTCCAGTCGTGGAACCAGCGGCAGTTCGCCACGTATCTCGCGGAGACCGCCCGCCGTTCGCGGGACGACTGGGGCGTTCCGTTCGTCTCCGTGGAGCCGTTCAACGAGCCGTCCTCGGACTGGTGGAAGGCCGACGGCAAGCAGGAGGGCTGTCACATCGACTCCGGTGTGCAGGCCGTCGTGCTCGGCCACCTCGCCGACGAGATGGGCCGTGTGGGCCTGTCCGGCACCACCCTCGCGGCCTCCGACGAGACCAGTTACGACCTGGCCCGGACCACCTGGGCGGCGTTCGGAGCCGACACCCGCGCGCTGGTCGGGCGCGTCAACGTGCACGGCTACCAGGGCTCCGGCGGGCGCCGCGACCTGCTGCACGACGAGGTGACCGGCGCCGGCAAGGCGCTGTGGAACTCCGAGACCGGGCAGAACGACGCGACCGGACTGTCCATGGCGACGAACCTCTTCCTGGACTTCCGGTGGCTGCGCCCCAGCGCCTGGTGCTACTGGCAGGTCATGGACCCGAGCCCCGGCTGGGCCCTGATCGCGTACGACCCGGACACCCTGCAGGCGGGTGCCGTGCAGACGAAGTACTACGTGCTCGCGCAGTTCACCCGGCACATCCGGCCGGGCATGCACATCCTGGGGACGAACGCGGGCGACAGCATCGCGGCGTACGACCCGGAGGCGCGCCGGCTGGTGATCGTGGCCGTCAACGCCGGGGACGCGCAGACCCTGACCTTCGACCTGTCGCGGTTCGGCCGGGCGGACGGCGGCGAGGGCGGTCTCGTCACGCGCTGGTCCACGCACACGTCCGGCGGCGGCGACCTGTACACGCGCCGGGCCGATCTGCGGCTGACGGGGACCTCCGTGGCCGTGCCGTTCGCCGCGGGGCAGATCCAGACCCTGGAGATCGAGAACGTCACCGAGTGAGGACGGCGGCGGGTCACCGGGCTCCGCGTCCCGGTGCCCCGCTCCGTCCCGACGTCCGATGCCCGGTGCCCCCGCTCCGTCCCGGTGACGCGCCCGCCCCGGTACGCGCCGGCCCGGTGACGCGCCGTCCGCAAGGCGGCGTCCCGCTGTCCCGGCGCCCCGTAGCCCCGCAACCCCGTAACCCGGCACCCCGGCCACCCGGCCACCCGGCCACCCGGCCACCCGTAACGAAACACCCCGGTGACCCGCCCTCCCGCCGGCCGCACCGCCCTTGCGCATCGGTGCGGGGTCCCGCGAGACTGCGGCGATGACCTCGCTGACCGTTCCCGGCTTACCGTTCCCGCTCGTTCCGGAGGGCTCGCCCCCGTGCGCCGCCGAGGTGTCGCCGGACGGGTCGCTGCGGCTGACCGGCCGGGGCGGGACCGATCTGTTCGCCGATCCCGCCGGAAGCACTGATCCGCTGCCCGACGCCGGGCGGCTGACCGGCGTGCCGCCCGCCGGGGACTTCACCCTGTCGGCCCGCGTCGGCGTGGACTTCACCGACGTCTACGACGCCGGGGCTCTGCTCCTCCACGCCTCCGAGCGGCGCTGGGCCAAGCTCGCCTTCGAGTTCTCGCCGCAGCAGCGCCCGACGGCCGTCACCGTCGTCACCCGCGGCACCTCCGACGACTGCAACTCCTTCGAGACGGACGAGCGGGCCCTGTGGCTGCGGATCACCCGCGCGGGAGCCGCCTGGGCCTTCCACGCGGCCACCGGCGAGGACGCCCCGTGGCGGCTGCTGCGGTACTTCTCGCTCGGCGAGCACGGGGAACGGGACGGCGCCGAGCCGGTGTCGGTCGGTTTCCTCGCGCAGTCGCCGCTCGGCAAGGGCTGCACGGCCGGCTTCACCGGGATCACCTTCGCGCCGGGGGCGCCCGGGGACCTCCGCGACGGCAGCTGAACACCTGCCGCCCCGGTCGCCCTCGCCGCCCCCTTCCGCCCCCGCTCACGCTCCCTGCCCGCGTTCCCCGACCACCGGCATTCCCGGACCACCGGCATTCCCGGACCACCGGCGCTCCCGGACCACCGGCGCTCCCGGACCACCGGCCCACCGGGCTGTCGGGCTCCCGGGCTCGGGCTCCGGTCCATCGGGCTCCCCGGCTCGGGCTCCGGTCCATCGGGCTGTCGGGATCCCGGCGCTCCCGGCGCCATCGGTGTTCCCGCGCTCCCGAGTTGTCCGTGTCCCCCGGCCTCCCGCGCTCCCGACCCCGTGCTACCGGGCTCCCGCGCTCCCGGCGCTCCCGCTCCATCGCTGCCCCCGGACTCCCGGCCTCCCCGCGTCGGCCGAACCGACCGGGCGGCTTCGGTCCGCGGGCGTACGACCGGCGGCCGATCCCGGTCGGGACGCGGGTCCGAGGTGGTTGTCCGAGCCGGCGGATACGGTCGTGTCCGGACCACGACACCGCAGGCCCGGCAGACACGTCACAGGGGGAGACCATGACCGAAGGGCTCGACATCGACCGCTATCTGGCCCGCATCGGCCGGCCGGAGACAGGCGGGGCCGACGCGGACACCCTGCGCGCGCTGCACCGGGCGCATGTGCTGTCCGTCCCGTTCGAGAACGTCGAGTCGCTGCTCGGCTCGGCCCCGTCGCTCGCCCTCGCCGATCTGGAGCGGAAGCTGGTCGGCAGCCGGCGCGGCGGTTACTGCTTCGAGCACAACACGCTGTTCGCGGCGGCGCTGCGCGGCTTCGGCTTCGAGGTGACCGGGCTCGGCGCCCGGGTCCGGCTCGGGGGCGGCGACGGAGCCGTCCGGCCGCGTACGCACCTGCTGTCGCTGGTGCGGGTGCCCGGGGAGCCGGGGCCGTATCTGGCCGACGTCGGGTTCGGTACCAGCGGACTGCTGGAGGCGGTTCCGCTGGTCGCGGATGCCGTGACCGACCGCGGCGGCTGGGAGCTGCGGCTCGTCCGGGAGCCGCGGGAGCACGGCCCGGCCGACGTGTGGGTGCTCCAGCGCCGGGGCAAGGCGGCCGACGGCACCTGGACGGATCTGTACGACTTCACCCTGGAGCCGTTCGAGCCGGCCGATGTGCAGATGGCGAACTGGTATGTGGCGACCTATCCGCGCTCCCCGTTCCGGACGGGCCTGATAGCCCGCCGTGTCGGTGTGGACCGGCAGTTGAGCGTCGACGGGCGGGTGCTCGCCGAGGAGCTGGGCGACGGGACGCGCAGCGAGCGGAAGCTGGTGGAGGACGGCGAGCTGCTGCGGGTGCTCGCGGAGGACTTCGGCATAGAGCTGCCGGAGGGGACGCGGCTGCCCCTCTGAGCCGTGGGCCGCCGGGCGTCGGAGGGAGACCGTTCCGCCGCCCGCCCGGCGTGCCCGACCGGCCCCCGGGCGGCCGGACGGGACGCTTCCGAGCGATCGGACCGGACGCTTCCGGACGGCCGGACCGGACGCTTCCCGTGCCGGCACGGGCCTGTCGCGCGCCCCTCCGGGCCGATATCCGCATAACAGACATAAGGCGTCTCGCTTGCTAGCGTCTTGTGTCATGACCGCATCGACCGCCGGAACGGCGGACCGGGACCGGCGGGACGCCCCGCCGCCCGCGCTCCGGTTCCCGAAGCGGCGGGGTGCCGAGCTGGCCATGCTCGTCGCCGCCGTCCTGATCCCCGTCTACGGCTATGTCGAGGTCGGCCTCGCCACCAGCGGGACGGTCCCGCCGGGGGCCGCGGGGTACGGTGCCGGGCTCGGGGCGCTCGCGCTGCTCGCGCACGTCGCGGTGCGGCTGCGCGCCGCGTACGCCGATCCGCTGCTGCTGCCCATCGCCGTACTCCTCAACGGCCTGGGGCTGGTCTTCATCTACCGGCTCGACCTGGCCACCCCGGACGACGAGGCCGCGCCGACCCAGCTGGTCTGGTCGGCGCTCGGCGTGCTCCTCTTCACCGCCGTGGTGGTGCTGCTGCGCGACCACCGGGTGCTCCAGCGGTACGCGTATCTCGGTGTCGCCGTCGCGCTGGTGCTGATGGTCGTTCCGATCTTCTTCCCGGCGGTGAACGGGGCCAAGATCTGGATCCGGTTCGCGGGCTTCTCGTTCCAGCCCGGCGAGTTCGCCAAGATCCTGCTGGCCGTCTTCTTCGCCGCCTATCTGGCGGCGAACCGGCACGCCCTGGCGTACACCGGACGGCGGCTGGGGAAGCTCCAGTTCCCCACCGGCCGGGTGCTGGGGCCGATCGTGGCGATCTGGCTGGTCAGTGTGGGCGTGCTGGTCCTGGAGCGGGATCTGGGGACGTCACTGCTCTTCTTCGGGCTGTTCGTGGTGCTGCTGTACGTGGCCACCGGGCGGCTCGGCTGGATCGCGGTGGGGCTGCTGCTGGCGGGCGTCGGCGCGGTCGTCGTCGGCTCGCTCGAACCGCATGTGCACAGCAGGGTCGAGGCCTGGCTGCACCCCTTCGCGAGCATCGAGGCCGGGGAGGGCCCGGGCCAGCTCGCGCAGTGCCTGTTCGCCTTCGCCTCGGGCGGCGCGCTCGGCACCGGGCTGGGCCAGGGCCATTCCGTCCTCATCGGCTTCGCGGCCAAGTCCGACTTCATCCT
Organism: Streptomyces lycii; assembly: GCF_009735685.1. Lineage (GTDB taxonomy): Bacteria > Actinomycetota > Actinomycetes > Streptomycetales > Streptomycetaceae > Streptomyces > Streptomyces lycii. Next base: position 50,080 of record NZ_WHPN01000351.1, read on the forward strand.
CGCCACCGCCGGGGAGGAACTGGGGCTCGCCGGTCTCGCCGCCGTCTTCCTGCTCTACACCCTGCTGTCCGCCCGCGGCCTGCGTGCCGGGCTGGCACTGCGCGACTCCTTCGGCCGGCTGCTGGCCATCGGTCTCGCCTCGCTCGTCGCGCTCCAGGTCTTCGTGATCGCGGGCGGTGTGACCGGGCTGATTCCGCTGACCGGGATGGCGATGCCGTTCCTGGCGCAGGGCGGTTCGTCGGTGGTGACCAACTGGATCATCGTGGCGCTGCTGATCCGCATGAGCGACTCCGCCCGCCGGCCGCGTCCCCAGCGGGCGGAGACGGGCGTGATCGCGGCCGTGCCCGACAGCCCCGGCGGTGGCTCCCGGCCGGACGGCGGCCGCCCCGACACGGCCCCGCCGGACCGGGACCGGGCGCACGGGGCCCGGCCGGACGGCGGCCGCCCGGACCGCGGCCGCCCCGGCAACACCCCGTCCGGCGACGGCCAGCCCCGAGACCCGCGTCAGGAGGACGAGCGACCGTGATCCGCCAGACCCGCCATCTCGCCGCCTTCCTGCTGCTCCTGCTGATCGCGCTGCTGGCCACCGCCTCCCGGATCCAGGTCCTCGACTCCGAGCGCTACGAGGAGAACGAGGCCAACCGGCGGCAGGCCGTCGCCCGTTACAGCCAGCCACGCGGTGACATCCACGTCGGCGGCGAACCGGTGACCGGCTCCCGCGACACCGGTGAGCGGCTGGCGTACGAACGCACGTACACGAACGGACCCTTGTACGCGCCGGTCACCGGCTACGCCTCGCAGGCGTACGGCACCTCGCTGCTGGAGAACGCGGAGGACGACCTGCTCTCCGGCACCGACGGCCGGCTGTCCCGCTTCCCGCTCTGGACCTCCCTCACCCGCGAGCAGCAGCCGCCCGGCGACGTCCACACCACCATCGACCCCGCCGTGCAGCGCGCCGCCGCCGGGGCCCTGGGCTCGGCGCGCGGCGCGGTCGCGGCCGTCGAGCCGTCCACCGGGAAGATCCTGGCGCTGGTCAGCAGCCCGTCGTACGACCCGGAGCGGTTCTCCGGATCCGGGTCCGCGGCGGCCCGGGCGTGGCAGCGGCTCAACGCCGCCGAGAACCGCCCGATGCTCAACCGGGCGCTCCGCCAGACCTATCCGCCGGGTTCCACCTTCAAGGTCGTCACGGCGGCGGCCGCGCTGGACTCCGGGCTCGTGCGGGATCTCGACGAGCCGACGGACTCCCCCGCCCCGTACACCCTGCCCGGCACCTCGACCGAGCTGACGAACGAGGCGGCGGGCTGCGAGGACGCGACGCTGCGGCACGCCTTCGAGGTGTCCTGCAACACCGTCTTCGCCCGGCTGGGCGTACGGGCCGGGCTCGGCACCATGGTGGACACCGCGGAGAAGTCCGGCTTCAACGACGACGGCCTGCGGATTCCGTCCCGGGTCGCGGAGAGCGTCTTCGACACGGACATGAACGACTCGCAGCTCGCCCTGTCGGCCATCGGCCAGTACAACACCGCCGCGACCCCGCTCCAGATGGCGATGGTCGCGTCGGCCGTGGCGAACGACGGTGAGCTGCGCCGACCGTATCTGGTCGACCATCTCACCGACGCCGGCGGTGACCGGATCGCCACCACCCGGCCGCGGACGTACGAGCGGGTCATGGACTCCTCGACGGCCCGGAGCCTGGCGGAGCTGATGCGCGGGGTCGTCACCGACGGCACCGGGACGAACGCCGCGGTGCCCGGCGCGGAGGTCGGCGGGAAGACCGGTACGGCGCAGCACGGGGTGGAGAACGAGGGGATTCCGTACGCCTGGTTCATCTCCTGGGCAAAGGCGGAGGGCGCGGACGATCCGGCGGTGGCCGTGGCGGTCGTCGTCGAGGACGCGGAGGCGGACCGGGCCGACATCAGCGGCGGCGGCAACGCGGCACCGGTGGCGCGGCGGGTGATGGAGGCGGCCCTCGGCCGGTGACAGGGCCGGACGCCCGTCCGCGCCGCCGCCTCCTCCCGGCCGTCAGCCCGCGGTCAGTTGCCCGTCAGTGCCACGGTCAAGAATTCCGGGTATCCGCCGGACACTTCACCGGGAGGCAAAATGCCCAGCACCGTCGTCATCAATGCCGAGCAGCGCGCCCAGATCAAGGAAATCGTGTGCGACATCCTTGAGATCGAGCCTGCCGACGTGACGGACACCAGCCTTTTCAAGGAGGACCACAACGCCGATTCCCTGGGTGCCATCGAAATTCTCTCCTCGCTGGAGCGCACCTTCAACGCCGAGATCGACCAGGCGGAGCTGACCCGGATGGTCAACCTCGACGGGGTCGTCCAGGTCGTCGAAGAGGCCCTGGCCAAGTAGTCCGCGTAACGCCGGGCGTTGAGAGAGAAGAGGCAGCGGTGAACAGCGAACACCGGACACCACGCCGGGTCGTCATCACGGGTCTGGGTGTGGTCACCAGTATCGGCACCGGGGCGGCGGAATTTCTTTCCGGCCTCCGCACCGGCCGCAGTGGCGTCAAGCCGATCACTTCCTTCGACACGGCCGGCTACGCGCACGCCAACGGCTGCGAGATAGACGATTTCGACCCGGCCGAGTGGATCGAGAACATCGACCCGGACGAACTCGGCCGGGCCAGCCAGTTTTCCGTCGCCGCGGCGCGGATGGCCGTGACCGACGCGGGAATGGAGCACGAGGAACTGCGGCGGCGCCGGGTCCTGGTGTCCGTCGGCACCACCGACGGGGAGTCGCACGATCTGGACACCCTGATGGGCCGCCAGCTGGAGGCCGGCCCCGAGTCCCTGGACCCGGGCGTGGCCCGCCGCTCCGCCGCCGGGCTGCTCTCCAGCAGCGTGGTGCGCGAGCTGGAGCTGACCGACGTCGAGGCCGTCACCATTCCCACCGCCTGCGCGGCGGGCAACTACGCCATCGGCTCGGGCTACGACGCCATCCGCGCCGGCGAGGTCGAGGCGGCGCTGTCCGGAGGGGCCGACGCGGTCTGCCGCAAGACCTTCACCGGCTTCTACCGGCTCGGCACCATCGCGCCCGAGGTGAGCCAGCCCTTCGACACCGACCGCAAGGGCATCCTCACCGGGGAGGGCGCGGGCATCCTGTTCATGGAGAGCCTGGACTCCGCCCTGGCCCGCGGCGCCCGGATCTACGCCGAGGTCCTCGGGTACGGGCTGAACTGCGACGCCCACCACGCGGTCGCCCCGGACCGGGACAGCCTCGCCGCCTGTATCGAGGTGGCCCACCGCAACGCCGGTGTGAAGCCGGGGGACATCGACTTCATCTCGGCGCACGGCACCGGCACCAAGGCCAACGACGTCACCGAGGCCGGGGCGATCCGGCAGGTCTTCCCCGACCCGCCGCCGACCGTCTCGGTGAAGTCCATGCTCGGCCACACCATGGGCGCCGCCAGCGCGCTGGCCTCGGCCGCCTGCGCGCTGTCCATCACCGAGGGCTTCATCCCGCCGACCATCAACCACCGGCAGACCGACCCGGAGTGCGGTCTGGACCCGGTGCCCAACGAGGCGCGCACCGCCGATGTCCGCATCGTGCAGAACAACGCGCTGGCCTTCGCCGGGAACAACGCCGTACTGATCCTGGGGCGCTACGAAGGCCCGGAGCCCGTCGGCTCGGCCGGCCGGCCCGCCGCCGGACAGGGCGCGGCATGAGCGTGGCGGAGCCGCGGTTGCGCCGCCCGTCCGGCACCGACGACCCGCTGCGGGTCCTCATGCTGCACGGACTCGGCGGCAAGACCACCGTGTGGGACCGGCTGGCGGACCGCGCCGACCGGACGCTGGAGCTCTGGGACGTGGAGCTGCCCTGGCGTGCCATGGCGGGCAGCGAGAGCTGGGGCACGCTGCCCGACCCGGCGCAGTTCCTCGTCGACCTGGTGGGTGAGGACACCGGCCGGTTCGACGCGGTGCTCGCCCATTCCTACGCGGCGAACCTGCTCACCGAAGCGATGGCGGAGGACCGGATCGCGCCCCGGCCCACCGTGCTGATCAGCCCGTTCTACCGGTCCAGCCCGCAGGACTTCGACTGGTCGGTGATCTCGTACTACCTCAACGACTTCCACCGCGTCTTCGAGGAGGCGCTGGAGGTCGGCGAGACCGGCCGGTTCGGCAAGGCACACCGCGACTGGATGGCGCTGCGGCTGCGCGACCAGATCGGGCCGTACGGCTGGATGCGGTTCTTCGAGGCCTATCTGCGGTCCCCGTTCATCGACCGGGGCGCCGTCCGGTCGCCGCTGCTCGTGCTGTCCGGGGAGAAGGACATCGCGGCGCGCCCCGGGGACGGCCGCGCCCTCGCGGCCGGGATCCCGGACGCGCGCTACGAACTCCTGGCCGGCTGCGGTCACTTCCCGATGGTGGAGCGCCCCGATCTCGTCACCCGGCTGGTGTGCGACTTCCTCGCCGGTGCCGGACGTCCGCAGCGGTGCGGCGCGGCGGCGTCCCGGCCCTCGCCCTCGTCCTTCCTGTCCGAATTGGAGATGTCATGAGCAAGAGCACCACCGCCGTGGACGGCGCGACCCAGACGGAGATCCGGCCTCGCTACGAGGGTTCGAACATCTGCACCTGGATCGGCTTCAAGCACGTCAACTACATGGTCGAAGAGGCCGTCTACGACCACCTGCGGCAGCTCGGCCTCCCGGCCGGGAAGCTGTACGAGCGGCACGGCCTGGGTGTCGACATCACCGATATCGACACCAAGATCCGTACGGCCTTCCACATCGACGACCTGGCGACGGCGACCGTGACCCCGGCCGCCGACAAGGGCGACGGACGCCGCTTCACCGTGGAGATGACCGTCGAGCGCGAGGGCGAGACGGTGAAGGCCGTCACCTCGAAGGTCGCGGTGCAGTTCCGGCTCGACCCGCACGGCCACCCGGCCGAGGAGCCGCCCGCCGAGCTGGCCGGGCACGTCACCGACCGGCTCGGTGCCGGCGCGGAGCCGATCCGGGTGGAGCCCGGCACGGACCCGGCGGACCTGCTGACGGCGGGCAAGAACGCCTTCGCCTGGACCTGGCGGATCCCGTACTTCTACTGCCACTTCACCGAGCGCATGCAGATGTCCGGCTACCTGCGGCAGATGGAGGAGGTCGTCGACCTGTTCCTGGAGGACCGCGGCGTCTCCATCAAGACCCTGCTGGACGAGCAGGACTGGATCCCGGTGGTCCCGCACTCGAAGATCACCATCCTGGACGAGGCCAACATGGAGGAGACGCTCTACACCGTCTTCACCGTGGAGAACGTCTTCAAGCGCTTCACCTACACGGCGCGCATGGACACCTACGTCCTGCGCGACGGCGTGCTCGTGCCGACCGCCACCGGCCGGATCACCCACGGCTGGGCCGTGATCGAGAACCGGCGCGACTGGAGCCTGGTCGACTTCGACGACCGCCTCGTCAACGGCCTGAACGGCAAGGCGGGCAAGATCACGGCCCGGGGGACGGCGTGACGTCCGCCGCCACCCTGGACGCGGCGGGACCGGCCGGGAGTGGGCCCGGTTCCACCGGCGAGCTGGTGTTCTCCGCCTGGTCGGCGGTCTCCCCGTTCGGTACGGGCGCGGAGGCGTACAGCGCGGGCCTGCGGAGCGCGACGAGCGCCGTCGGCGCTCTCGACCCCGAGGCGTACCCGGGCCCGTACGAGCGGGCCGGGCTGGTCGACGGCTTCAGCGCCGCGGCCGCCCTGGGCAAGAAGGGCACCCGCACCATGGACCGGGTCACGGCGCTCGCCGTGTCCACCGTCGGAGAACTGCTGGAGCGCTGCGGGAGCAGTCTGCTGGAGCGGCCCGAACGGGTCGGCCTGGTGCTGGGCACCGGGTCCGGCAGCGTGCAGAGCATCATGGACTTCACCCGTGACTCGCTGACCGGGGACCGCCCGTATCTGGTGGACCCGGCCAGGTTCCCGAACACGGTGATGAACCGGGCGGCCGGGCAGAGCGCCATCTGGCACGGCATCAAGGGGCCGAACACCACCATCGCGGGCGGCTGGCTGACCGGGCTGCTCGCGCTCGGCTACGCCGCTCGGCTGCACCGCGGCGGGCACTGCGACCGGGTGCTGTGCGGTGCCGCCGAGGAGTTCTCGGTGCAGCGCGCCTGGCTGGAGTGGCACGCGGCGGAGGAAGCCGCCCGGCCGCCGCTCGGCGAGGGCGGTGCGGCCTGGCTGCTGGAGCCCGGGGACGAGGCGCGCGCCGCCGGCCGGGAGCCGCTGGCCCGGCTGCTGACCACGCGCTTCCGCGCCTACCACCGGCCGCAGGACGCGGGCCCGGCGCTGACCGAGTGCGTCCGCGGCGCGCTGGCGGAGGCCGGGGTCTCCGGCGGCGCGGTGCGCCTGGTCGCGCCGCTCGGCGCCCCCGGCGAGGAGTACGCGGTGCTGCGGGCGCTGCCGGCCGGCAGCGACCCGGAGTGGATCCGCTGCCGTCCCCTGCTGGGCGACGCGTCGGCGGCGGCCACCGGTTTCCAGCTGGCGGCCGTGCTGGCCGCCGCGGGTGACGGACGTCCCGCGGCGGGAGAGCTGTCGCTGGTCACCGGCATCGACCGGGACGGAACGGTGGGCTGCGCGGTGCTGGCCCGCTGAAGGCTCCGACCGACGACGACGGCCTCCGGGCCCCGGCGTACGTCTCCTCCCGCTGCCGCGGCGGGGCCGTACGCCGGGCCGGCCCGGGGCGAGAGGAGGACAGCCCATGATGCTCGAACAAGCTCTGGCCATCGCCGAGGTGCCGGCCGGACCGGACCGGACGGACGGCGCGCCGGAGGACAGCGAGGAGACCGTCGTACGGGGCACCGTCACGGTCGACGCCGGGGACCCGTTCCTCGCCGGGCACTACCCGGGCTTCCCCCTCGTGCCCGGCTTCAGTCTGGTCCAGTACGTCCACGACCTGGTGACCGGCGCGGCCGCGGTGCCGCCGGAGAATCCCGCGGTGGTGCGGAAGGCCCGCTTCCTGAGCCCGGTGCGGCCGGGTGAGGAGATCGTCATCGAGGCCCGCGTCGGCCGCGACGCGAAGGGCGTCCACACCACCGCGACGGTCTCCGCGAACGCGCGGCCGGCCGCGGAGATCCGGCTCGACCATCCACAGGAGAACTTGTGACAGGCACAGAAACCGGGACCGCGGCCGGGCCCGGCACCGGCACCGGCACCAGTACAGGCGCCGACGCCGACCGCATCGCCTCGGTCATCCCGCACCGTCCCCCGGCCCTGCTCGTCGACCGGGTCACCGAGGTGGAACCCGGGCGGCGGCTGGTCGCGGTCACGGACGTCCGCCTGCCCGCCGGCCGGCGCGGCACCGGGACGGGATCGGGCCCGGCCGGGGCCGAGTACGCGTACCCGCTCGGCCTGCTGCTGGAGTCCTGGGCGCAGGCCGCGGTGCTGCTCGCGTGCTGGGAGAAACCCAATCCGGACGTGCTGGCCGGCCAGGTGGCGCTGCTGGCCGGGGTGCGCGACGCGCGCGCCCTGGCGCCGGTGCGGGCGGGCTCGGTCCTCGAGCACGAGGTGCGGGTGCTCCGCGACCTCGGCGACACCGTCATCACCACCGGCCGCAGCACCGTGGCCGGCCGCCCGGTCCTGGAGATGGGGCAGCTCACCCTGGCGCTGCGCGGCGCCGGGACCCTGGCGCCCGCACCCGCGGGAACGACCGCCGGACCCACCGGCGCGGTCACCGCGGAAGCCACCGGAACAGTCACGGAGAACACGGAGAAGAGGTCATGATGTCCGAGGAGAACCGGCGGGTCGCGCTGGTGACGGGAGGCTCCCGCGGCATCGGCCGCAGCGTGGTCGCCCGGCTCGCCGCCGACGGCTACGACGTGGCGTTCTGCTACCAGCGCGACCACGAGGCGGCCGAGGCCACGGCCAAGGAGGCGGAGGCCGCGGGAGCCGCGGTGCTCGCCCGGCGCGTGGACGTGGCGCAGCAGAGCGAGGTCGAGCAGTTCGTACGGGCGGCCGAGAAGGAACTGGGCCCGGTGCACGCCGTGGTGTCCTCCGCCGGCATCATCCGCGACAACCCGCTGATCATGCTGTCCGAGCAGAACTGGCAGGACGTGCTGCGGGTCAATCTGGACGGCACCTACAACGTGTGCCGCGCGGCCGTGTTCTCGATGATGAAGCGGCGGGCGGGCACACTGGTGACCCTGTCCTCGGTCGCCGGGGTGTACGGCAACGCGACCCAGACCAACTACTCGGCGTCCAAGGCCGGGATCATCGGCTTCTCCAAGGCGCTGGCCAAGGAGGTCGCCCCGCGCGGCATCCGGGTCAACGCGGTGGCGCCCGGCTTCATCGACACCGACATGACCTCGGGCCTCTCCGGCGAGACCGGCGGGAAGCTGGCCGAGCGCATTCCGCTGGGCCGCTTCGGCCGGCCCGAGGAGGTCGCCGACATGGTGTCCTTCCTGGTGTCGGACCGCGCGTCCTACGTCACCGGGCAGGTGTTCGGGGTCGACGGCGGGCTGGTGCTCTGATGGCCCGCGGCGCACCGCGCTTCTACTTCTCGCTGCGCAGCCCCTACTCCTGGCTGGCCTACCGGGAGCTGACGGAGCGGCACCCGGACGTGGCCGCCGCCGTGGAGTGGCGGCCGTTCTTCGAACCGGACGCGACGAGCGAGCGGCTGCTCACCGAGCGTGGCGGCTCGTTCCCGTACACCCCCATGTCGCGGGCCAAGCACCTCTACATCCTCCAGGACATCGGGCGGATCACCAAGGAGCGGGACGTCCCGCTGAACTGGCCGGTGGACCGGGACCCGGTGTGGGAGATCCCGCACCTGGCCTATCTGGTGGCGGACCGGGAGGGGCTCGGTCAGCAGTACATCGCGGCGGCCTACCGCACCCGCTGGGAGGAGGGCCGCGACATCTGCGACCGCGACGTCGTCGCGGGGCTGGGCACCGAACTCGGCCTCGACCCGCGGGAGCTGGCGGACGCCGCCGACGACCCCGCGCTCCGCGAGGAGGGCGTGCGGCTGCTGCTCGACATCTGCAAGGACGGGGTCTTCGGCGTCCCGTTCTTCGTCCACGGGTTCACCCGGTTCTGGGGACTGGACCGGCTGCCCGGCTTCGTCGGGCATCTGCGGGAGCGGGCGGTTCCCGCCGCGGCGATGCCGGCGCCCGAGTCCGGCCCGGTCGGGCTCGGCTCCCGCACCACCGACGACGGTCATGCCGGCGGCTGCGGCTGACCACCACATGTGCCCTGGGAGGGCCAGATGTTCGATCTCGACGAACGGCTGAACGCCTTGCGCCGGCAGTTCCAGGAGTGGGGCCACGACTTCCGCCGGCACGCCCTGGAACTGGACGCCGACCCGGAGGCGATCCGGCGCTATTTCGATCTGCCCGCCGTCCGCCACCTGGCGACCATGGGCATCCCGGCGGAGTACGGCAACGACCCCGAGCCGATCGCCGGCCGGCGCTACTACGGCGAGTCCGCCCTGGAGCGCGCCGTCATCATGGAGGAGCTGGCCTGCGCCGACGCGGGCATGCTGGTCGCCTCGCCGGGGCCGCTGCTGGCCGGTGTGCTGGTGGACCTGCTCGCCGACGAGCGGCAGAAGGAGTGGTTCTACGGGCGGATGACCGCCGAGCCGCTGTGGACGTTCTTCGCCCTCACCGAGCCGGACCGCGGCTCGGACGCCGGGGCCATGACGACCGCGCTGACCCCCGCCCCGGACGGCGCCGGCGGGGGCCTGCTGCTCAGCGGCGCCAAGCGGTACGTCGGCAACGCGGCCCGGGCCCAGATCGGTGTGGTGTTCGCCCGCACCCGGCCCGGCCCGCTGGGCGTGACCGCGGTGTTCGCCGAATCGTCCGCCGCGGGCTTCCGGGCCGAGGCGCTGCCGATGATCGGCCTGCGCGGCGCGATGATCAGCTCCATCTCGCTGGACTCGGTGGCCGTGCCCGAGGAGCACGTGCTGGGCCGGCATCTCTCGCCGAGCCGCCGCGGCACCTGGGCGTTCGTCCAGACGTTCAACCGGCTGCGGCCGGGGGTGGCCGCGATCGCGGTGGGCATCGCCCGCGCCGCGCACACCTATGTGTTCGCCAACCGGCGGAACTTCAGCCGCTCCGAACGGGACCGGCTGGACGAGCTGGGGCGCCGTATCAACGCCACCCGGAAACTGGTGCACCGGGCCGCCGCGGCGGTCGACCTGCGCACGGCCAACGGCCATCTCGCCTCGGCGGCCAAGGTGCGGGCGGCGCAGCTCGCGGAGGACGCGACGCTGGAGGCCTGCTCCTTCTTCGGGCCCGGTGCCCGGTTCGACCATCCGCTGCTGGACAAGCTGGCCCGGGACGCGCGGGCGATGGAGTTCCTGGAGGGCACCGGGCACATGCAGCGGCTCAACCTCTTCCAGGGCTACCAGTCGAGCAAGTTCGACCGGAACGAGCCGTTCCCGGTCTGAGGGCGTCGCGTGGTCCCCGGCCGGCGCACGACGGGAGCCGCAGCACCTCGCCGCGCTGCCGGACCGCCCGCATACGACCGGTACGGGGACGGCTCCTCCGCCCCGCGACGCTGAGCGACGCCGAGCGCCGACGCCGCGCACCGATCCCCCGGGGACCGGCTTGCGGGTCGAGGGGCGGCGCCCGGCGCGTACTTCCCCCGGACCCGTTTCCGGGAGCGCGCCCGGCAAGGCGCAGCGGGAGGCGCGGGCGGAGGAGGGAGCCGTCGCGGGGGGAAGGAGCCGTCGCGGTGCGGTGAGGCCCTCCCGCCCGGCCGAAGGCGGAAGACGGGGAGCGGGTGGCGGGGGCGGAGCGCGGGGGCGGGGCGGACAGCGGGGCGGAGCGCGGGAAGAGCGGCCGCAGCGCGGCTGGGGCTCTCGCCGGCGGCGCCGCGGGAACACCGGCGTCTCCCCCCGGCCCCGGTCCGGCGCACTGCCGTAGGCCGCAGGCGTAGGCCGCAGGCGTAGGTGCAGCCGCAGGCCGCAGCCGGCCGCCCGCGCCTCAGCCCAGCGCGGCGTCCTGGGTCAGGATCGACTGGTAGATCCTCGACAGACCGCGGCCGGGTTCGAGACCCAGCTCCTTGACCATCCACCGCCGGGTGCGGTGGAAGACGTCAAGGGCCTCGGTCTGCCGGCCGTTGCGGTAGAGGGCGAGCATCAGCTGCTCGCTGAAGCGCTCCCGGCCGGGGTGCTGCGCGATGAGCTGGAGCAGCTCGGGGATGACTCCACGCGCGTCACCCAGGCTCAGTTTCGCCGCGATCAGGTCCTCCCTCGCGCACAGCCGCTGCTCCTGGAGATGGGCGGTCTCCAGCTGGATGCGCGGTCCCTCGTAGATGTCGAACAGCGCCGGTCCGCGCCATTCGTTCAGGGCCTGCTCCAGCAGCCGTACGGACTCCTCGGGCTCGCTCTGCACCCGCGCCGAGCCGCGCGCGGCCAGGGACAGGAAGCGGTTGGCGTCGACGGACTGCGGGTCCAGGTCGAGCACGTAGCCGCCGCTGACCGTGCGCACGACCTCGTCGCCGCGCCGGCCGGTCAGCGTGCCCAGGATCTTCCGGGCCCGGAGGACGTTGGCCTGGAGGGCGTTGCGCATGTTCTCCAGCTCCCGGTCCCCCCATAACTCCTCCATGAGCTGTTCGAACTGGAGAGGTGTACCCGGTGGCAGCGCCAGCAGCGCCAGCACGGTCCGGACACGCTTGGAACAGACATGTTGGCGCACCTCTCCGTGGACGAGTGTCAGAGGTCCGAGCAGCTGTATTTCCATCAGCTTCTCCCCGTACAAGGCCTCGCAATGGACGACTGGTCCCGGCCATTGAGCCACCCCTGACTCGACACGTACTCAAGTTCGAGTGCAGTACCGGCGGTAATGCAGGTGGAGGGTCCGTGTTGCCGAGAAGCCGGCAGGGGCAGGGCCCCGGCCCGGCGCCTGGAGCGCCGGGCCGGGGCCCTCGGGGGAGCGTGCCGCGACAGCGCGGCGGGGGGTCAGCGCGTCGGCTGCGAGGCCGTGAGCGGCGCCTCCCGGACCGCCGTTCCGCCACCGCCCGTGTGGCGGGCGAAGTGGGGGCGCGAGGGCCACCAGAGCACCGGCGCCAGCAGCTTCATCGCGGCGGGCAGGATGAGGATCCGGACGACGACGACGTCCAGCAGGACGGCGACGCAGAGGCCGAAGCCCAGCTGCTTCATCTCCAGCAGGTTCGTGAACATGAAGCTGACGAACACGGAGACCATGACCACCGCTCCGCCGGTGACCACCCCGGCCGACCGGGCGATGCCCTCCTGCACGGCGTCGGCGGCGCTGCGGCCCTGCTGCACCGCCTCCCTGATCCGGCTCACCATGAACACGTTGTAGTCGGTGGAGAGCCCGAAGAGGATGACGAAGAGGAAGAGCGGGACGCGGGAGACGATGAAGCCGTCGGAGTCGTAGGCGAGCTGGTTCTGCATCCAGTCGGACTGGAAGACCAGCACCAGCAGGCCCAGCGCGCCGGCCGCGGACGCCACGTTGAGCAGGGTGGAGACCACCGCGATGGGCACCGAGCGGAAGGCGGCGAACATGACCGCCAGGCTCAGCACCAGCACCGCGCCGATCACCCAGGGCAGCGCGTCCATCTGGCTGTCGAGCACGTCGGCGTTGCGGGCGACGTCACCCGACACGGCCGTCTCGGCGCCGGGGATCGCGCCGACGGTGTCCGGGACCAGCGTGCCGCGCAGCCGCTCCAGGGTCTGCTGCGCCTTGTCCGAGTCGAGGGCGTACGGCGTGTGGAGCAGGACCGAGCCCGTCCTCCCGTCCTCGGCGGTCTCCAGCTTCGGCTTCTCCTCGGTGCCGAACAGCGGGTCCTGGCCGGCGGCCCGGACGAGCCCGTCCATGGCGTCCGGGAGTTCGCCGCGGTGCGCGTCGTCGGTGCGGACGACCACCAGGTAGGCGGCGCCCTGGGAGGGGAACTGCTCCACCATCCGGTCGCGCGCCTTGACGGCCTCGACCTTGGGGAGCGTGCTGACCTCGGTGGAGGACAGCTCCATGCCCAGCGCGGGCAGCCCGAGGCCGCAGATGAGCGCGAGTCCCGCGACCAGCGAGGCCACCGGCCGCCGCATGCCGGGGCGGAGCAGCGTGGTCCAGAGGCGGCCCGGGCCGTCCTGGGCGGCGGAGCGGCCGGCGATGCGGCCGATGAGCGGGACCCGGGGGCGGTCCAGCGCACGGCCCAGCTTGACGAGCATCGCGGGCAGCACGGTCAGCGAGGCGGCCATCACGATCGCGACGACGCTGATGGAGGAGACGGCCAGCGAGGAGAAGACCACGTCGCCGACGACGAACAGGGCGGCGAGCGACACCACGACGGCGCAGCCGGAGACGATGACGGTGCGACCCGCGGTGGCGGCCGCGACGAGGACCGCGGCCTCCTGGTTGAGCCGGCCGCCGGAGCGGGCCTTCTCCTCGCGCACCCGCTTGATGAACAGCAGGGAGTAGTCGACGCCGACCGCCATGCCCATGAGCAGGATCAGGCTGTTGTTGGCCCCGACGCTCGGGAAGACGTGGGAGAAGAGCTGGGAGAGGCCCATCGCCGCGGCGATCGCGGACAGGGCCAGCAGGACGGGGACCCCGGCGGCGACGACGGCGCCGAAGACGACCATCAGGATGAGGAGGGTGAGCGGGAGGGTGATGCGCTCGGCCGTGGCCAGGTCCTCCGCCATCGACTCCGAGACGCCCTGTCCCATCGAGAAGTGGCCGGTCTGGGCGACCTGCACCTGCGGATGGGCCTTCTGGACGTCGGCGGTGATGTCCAGCAGGGCCGGGATGTCCTCGGAGATCTCCGCGTCCTCGCCCTCCATGGCGAGGTGGACCAGGACGGCCTGGCCGTTCGGCGCCCACTCGGTCTCGCCGACCTCGCCGACGGACGGGGCGCCGGCCATCCGCTCGGCGGTCTCCTGGGCCGCGGCGGTGGCCGCGGCCCGGTCGATCGTGTCACTGCCGGGGCGCGGGGTGATGACGACCTGCTCCATGAGCGGGTCGAGGATCCCGGCGTCGGCCGCGATCGCCTCGGCCCGGCCGGCCTCGCCGACGCGGTAGTCCACGCTGTCGGCCTGCCGCGTTCCGGCCATCGAGCCGAGGGCCAGGCACACCACCACCAAGGCCAGCCATCCGATCATCGCGCGCCACGGGTGGCGCGCGCTCCACATGGCCATTCGGACGGTTAACCGCTGTTCCATCACGACTCCCCATTGGGTTCCAGATCGGAGGGTGCAAGCTTTCTCGTGTAAGTTCAGACTGACAGGTGAATGGAATAGCCGTCAACTGTAGGAGCGGGCTCATTTCGAGTTGGCCGGAAGGTGACGCTCCGGCGCGCGGCCGAAGAAAAGGGCCGGGGTGCGACGTTCGCACCCCGGCCCGATCCCGCTGCGCCAGTGCCTACCAGCATCTGCTCCCGGCCACGGCCGTACGGGCCACGGCCCGCTCCTCCTTCTTGCCGGCCGACGCGTACGCCTCGGCGAGCAGCTCCGAGACATAGCCGACCTGACCGGGCCCCGTCCGCAGATAGCCGCTCGCGCCCAGCAGCTTCACCTGGGCGCGGTCGGTGGCCGTCAGCCGCCTCTGGAGGTCTCCCAGCAACGCCGGCGACAGCTCCGCCGGCCGGGCACCGTCCAGCACCGCGCGGACCTCCAGATGCTCGATGAGGGCGTCGGCCACCGCCGACTTCACCAGCTGCTGGTGCAGCAGCGGGGAGCCGCCCGTCGTCCGGCCGCCGAGATGCGCCACCACCGACTCGCGCAGCCCCTCGGACAGGCCGAGCCGCAGCCACACCAGCCCCAGCCCCCAGCCCGCCCCGAGGTCCCCGGGCCCGTACTCGACCGCGGAGGGCACCTCGTGCCGCACCATGACGACCTCACCGCCCGGCAGCTCCGTCCGGGACAGCACCTCCGGGCCGCCCGGGGCCAGCGGGCACGGCCGTCCGCCGTACCAGACCTCCTCGGCCTTCAGCAGGGTCTCCGGCGCGACCACGCCGTGGCCGTGCGGCCCGCAGGGCAGCATGCCCGGCAGCAGTTCCCCGGCCAGCAGGGCCAGCGCGGGCGCCGGCCCCCGGTCCCGGGCCGCCCGGTGACAGGCGTCCCACAGGGCCGCGCTCACCGCTCCGCCTCCACCGGTCCCACGGCGCACAGACCGAGCCAGCGGGTCACCGGGTCGTGGTCGACCAGCACCAGCGGCCGGTCCGCGGGACGCGGGCCGGCCAGCGCCGACCACAGCCCGGTGCACGGGAAGCCCTTGCCCGTCCGGCGGACCTCGGCGAGCCCGGCCGGCAGGTCGCGAGCCGGGTCGACACCCGGCCCGGCCACGACCGTCGCCCGGCCCTCGTACCGCGCCAGCTCGCCGGCGAGCACCTCGCGTACGTCCGGGGTCGCCACTCCGGTGAGGTACCGCAGATCCGGCCGCGGTCCGGCCTGCTGTGACGCGGACAGCAGCAGGGCCACCCCCGCGTCGCCGCCCAGCTCGGCCGGCCCGGTGTCGTACGGCAGCGAGGCCTGGTCCAGGATCAGCACCACGGCCGCGCGCAGCCCGTGCCGTCCGGTGTAGCCGGCGGCGAGCCGCAGCGCGGAGAACGGCGTGCAGCTGCCCTGCTCCGAGACGCCGAAGGACAGCGGGCCGTGCGGCCACGCCTCCGAGAGGTAGGTGGCCGCGGCGTAGCGGCAGTCCAGGTCGGGCGTGGAGTGGGCGACCACGGCCAGCCCGACGGGCTCCGACTCCGCGCCCAGGGCCCCGACCAGCTCCTTGGACATGGCGGCGAAGGTGTTGCCCGCCCCGCCGCTGACCGCGCCGGGCCGGAACTCGGTCCCGTAGGCCGCGGTCAGATCGGTGAAGTGACGTACGGAGAAGGCGTCGTCGATGCGGCTTTCACCGGGCGGGAAGACCCGGTGCACGACGCGTTCGAGGCGCAGCGGAAACACTCCGCCGGCGGCGTCCTGAGGTGCGCCCGCCGGGGGCGCGGCCGTTCGGTACACGGCTCAGGCGCCCATCTCGCCGAGCAGGAAATCGGCGAGCGTGCGCACCGATTCGAAGTGGCTCATCTCCAGGTTGTCGGTGTCCAGCTCGATGGAGAACGCCTCCTCCAGCGCCATCAGGAGTTCGAACACCCCGCTGGAGTCGAGGCCGACCTGGTCGAAGAGGCGGGAGTCCTCGGTGAGGTCGGGCAGGTCGTGGCCCAGCACCTCGGCCAGCGCGGAGGCGATGGTCTCCACGGCCTTGGTCCGGTCGACAGCGGTCGCTGTGGAGGCGGCGGCGTCAGTCATGGCGTGACAGTCCTTTCGGAGAGCGTCGGTTCAGTGGCCCGTGGCGGTACGGGAGAGCACGTCGGCCGCGGGGAGGTGCTGCTTGCGGAGCAGGTCGTCGGGACGGTCCCGGTCGCGGACCAGGTGCGCCTCGCCGTCCAGGACGAGCGCCTCGGCCGGGTGGCCGTGGCTGAGGAAGAGGACCGGGGAGGCGCTGGGCCCGTAGGCGCCGGACCGTTCCACGCCGATCAGGTCGCCCGGCCGGACGTCCGGCAGCGGGACCTTCTTGCCCAGGGTGTCGTTCGGGGTGCAGAGCGGGCCGGTGAGGTTCCACGGGCCGGTGGCGGGCTCGTCGGTCCGGTTGAGCACCGTCATGGGGAAGTTGCGCTTGACGAACGACCCGATGCCGACGGCGGCCATGTGGTGGTTGGTGCCGCCGTCGAGCACGGCGAAGTTCTCGCCCATGGACGTCTTCACATAGCGCACCGTGGTGACGTAGAGGCCGAACGGTGCCGTGAGATAGCGGCCCAGCTCCATCACCAGCCGGGTGTCCGGGTGGCGCGAGGCGAACTTGTCGATCACCGGGTTGAGCTGCGAGGCCAGCAGGTCGAAGTCCAGATCGGTCTCGTTGTCGAAGTACGCCACACCGAGGCCGCCGCCGATGTCGACCATCTCCAGCGGGAAGTCCAGCGCGTCCGCGACCTGCTCCGCGAGGTCGAAGATCCGCTCGGTGTTCTCCACCACGGCGTCCTCGCTGAGGATCCGGGTGCCCATGTAGACCTGCACGCCCATCAGCCGTACGTGGCTCAGCGCCGACACCGCCTCCGGCGCCGCGCCGAGCAGCTGCGCGGCGTCGATGCCGAACTGCCGCGGCTTGCCGCCCATCGTGAGGCCGGAACCCTTGACGGCGAACTCGGGGTTCACGCGCAGCGCCACGCGTGCCGTCACCGAGCGGTCCCGCGCCAGCTCGTCGATGAGCGCCAGCTCTCCGAAGGACTCGCAGATGATCGCGTAGACGCCCTCGTCGAGGCAGGCGGCCAGCTCCGCGCGGCTCTTGCCGGGGCCGAGGAAGAGGATGTCGGCCGGGTCGACGCCGGCGCGCCGCGCGGTGGCCAGCTCGGCCAGCGAGGAGATCTCCGCGCGGGCGCCGTGGGCGTGCAGCAGGCCGCAGACGGCGATGTTGGGGTTCGACTTGAGGGAGAAGAAGACCTCCAGGCGGGGGTGCAGCCGGTCCCGGACCGTCGTGATCCGGTCCCGCAGCCCGTTGCCGTCGTAGAGGTACAGCGGGGTGCCGTACCGCTCCGCCAGCTCCGTGACCCCGATTCCCTGCACCGTGCGTTCAGCGGGCATGACTCACTCCTTCCGCCACCAGCCGGGCGGTGATGTCCTCATCGAGGGCGGTCAGCTCGGCGGCCGAAGCGGCCACCACGATTCCGTAGAGACGGCCGTCGTACGCCTCGTCCGGGCGGACCCGGCCTCCGGCGTTGACGGTCGCGAAGTTGTTGACGAGCAGGCCGGACCCGCCGGGCGCGGTCAGCAGCGCGTCGCCGAGGATCCGGCGGAAGCCGGCGAAGTCCAGCTCCCGTTCCAGGCGGACCGGGTAGTGGCGGGCCAGCGCCGTCATGCCGGGGCCCACGAACTGCTCCTGGAGGCGCACCTGGTAGGTCGACATGTTGTTGCGGGCGTTGATCTCCAGGACCGGCCACACCCCGTCGGCCTCGTCCAGCAGCGCGTCCACGCCGACGACGCCCGCGTAGCCGTCCGCGGCCAGCCGCTTGCCCAGCAGCTCGGCGGCGGACCGGACCGCGGCGAGCCGGGACGGCCCGAGCGCGGCCGGGATCCGGTGGCCCTTGTGCACGCCGCCCTCGGTCACGGCGCGCTTGACGAAGTCGAAGTGCACCGCACCGTCGTGGCCGACGGTGAACTGGTAGTTCAGATCGCCCTGGTGCGGGACCCACTCCTCGACGGTGAACGCGATGCGGTCCTCCCCGGAGCGGGCCACCTTCTGCCCGACCATCCGGTGCACCCGGTCCATCCAGCGCTCGTTCTCCAGCACCACGATGCCCTTGCCGGACACACCGAAGGCCTCCTTGACGACCGTACGGCGGCCCTGCGCGAGCAGCTTCCTGGCGTGGCCGAGCGCTTCGCCCAGCTCGTCGACGGTCTCGCACACCCAGCCCGCGGGCTGGCGCAGTCCCAGCTCGTCGGCGACCCGGCGGCTGTAGATCTTGCTGTTGACGCTTTTGCAGAGGTCGGCCGGGGAGCCCGCGATCTCCATTCCGGTGCGCCGGCACAGCTCTTCCTCCAGCACCGACACCCCGTGCGGGAACAGCCGGCAGCCCTGCCCGGCGAGTCCGGTGAGCACGGCCGGCAGTGCGGGGTCGCGCAGGATGTCCTCGGTGACGTTGCGCTGCGCGTCCTGCTCGGCGACGACATGGACGGTCGGCAGGGCCAGCCCGAGTTCGCGCAGATACGCGAGGTACGCCTCGTCGGGCGCGGTCTTGAGCACCACGTGGTCGCCCTCGCCCGCCAGCAGCAGGGCGAACTCGTCCATGCGGTTCACCACGGCGCTGCCCGACGCCGCGGAGAAGCGGGGCAGGGTGTGCTCGCCCTGCGCCCACACCTCCTCGACCTCGAAGTTCCCGAGGAACACGAGTGGCGCGCCGGCCGCTCCGGCCACGGCGCTCTTGAGCCGGCCGGTGAAGCCGGGCAGGAATTCGTCCATGTCTTCTCCCACGTCCATGTCCGGTTGCGGCGGGCCGGGCTCTCTGCTTGCCGTCAGTGGCTCGTCAGTGCTGGAGGACCATCGCGGCGAAGGACTGGCCGAGGCCCGCCGAGGTCATCAGGTAGTGGTCGCCCGGGTTGATCAGGCCCAGCTCGCGCACGGACTGGTAGTTGATGTAGGGGTCGGCGCAGAAGGAGTGCCCCGTGGCCCCGATGTTGCCGAGATAGATCTTGTCGGCGGGGATGCCCAGGTTCTTCGCGGCGACGGTCCAGGAGACCCGGTTGACGTTGTGCGGCAGGACCAGGTCGAGGTCGGCGACGGTGATCCCGGCCTCCTCGGTGGCCGCCAGCACCACTTCCTCCAGGGCGTCCTGGTAGATCCGTACGGCTTCCTTCGCGAGGTCGCCGACCAGGTCGATCAGGCCGTCCTCACGGCCGCGGATGCGGGCCGCGTAGCCGAGCATCCGGTCCCGGCCGCCGCCCGGGCCCACCAGGACCGCGGCGGTGGCCTCGCCCATGATCGAGACATCGGCGACCCACTGCGAGAAGGGCGTCAGCGTCTTGTCGCCGGCCAGGATCAGCGCGAGCGCGTCGGGGTCGCCGTCAGCCTCCAGCAGCATCCCGGCGACGTCGAACGCGAGCAGCCCGGTCGCGCAGCCGTGGTCCGAGACCGCGAAGGTCGTGGCGTTGCGCAGGCCCAGCGCGTCGCACACGTCGCGCAGCGGGTTGTTGGGGTACGGGGCCGTGGTCCGCAGGCCCTTGGCCCGGACCACATAGCGCACCCGGTCCTCCTGGCCGGCCAGTCCGTCGAGCTTGCCGGCCGCGGCCAGCAGCAGCTCGCTCTCGGAGCGGTCCGGTGCCTGGCAGATCCGGTCCAGCCCGTACAGCCGGGTGAACCTGCGCACCTGCTGGTCGTTGAGTCCCAGGGGTTCCTTGAGGGCGTCCACCGGCACCGTGTCCGGCAGATGACTCGACACTGCCACCAATGAGGTCATGCGACGGACGCTAGGCAGCACGGCTGACGCCCGGCTGACGCGACGCTGACCGTGGCCGGGCCCCGGCCCGGCGGGTGCCCGCCCGGGTCTCCGCGGCGTGCCGGCGCCGCGGCGCCGCGGGGATCCGGACGACACCCCCCCCAGGTCAGTTCGCCGTCAGCGGGGCGTCAGTGCCGCCCCGGAGCATGAGCCGTGTCCGGAACGGCTTGCCAGGGAGCGTGGAAGAGATGCCGGTGTCACAGTCGGAGGAGAGCGGACCCGAGGCGCTGCCCGCCTTCGCGGTGGTTCCCGGAGCACAGGTGAACGCCGTGCTCCAGGGACGTGAGAAGCATGTCATCGACGTCGTGGAGGCGGCCTACCGGCTGCACGGCGCCGGGAGCACCGTGAACCCGCCCTCGTACTTCCTGCGCTTCCCGGACCGGCCGGACGCGCGGATCATCGCGCTGCCCGCCTCGCTCGGCGGGGAGTCGCCCGTCGACGGGCTGAAGTGGATTTCCAGCTTTCCCGGCAACATCACCTCGGGGCTGCCCCGCGCGTCGGCGGTGCTGATCCTCAACGACCCGGCCACCGGCTATCCGTTCGCGTGCCTGGAGTCGTCGGTCATCAGCGCGGCCCGCACCGCCGGTTCGGCGGCGCTCGCGGCCCAGGTGCTCGGCCGGGAGCGGGGCACACGGCCCCGCAGGGCCGGCTTCGTCGGCACCGGGCTCATCGCCCGCTTCGTGCACACCTATCTCGCGGCCGCCGGTTTCGAGTTCGACGAGATCGGGCTGCACGACCTCGACGCGGGGCACGCCGGACGGTTCGAAGGCTATCTCCAAGAGAGCGGGCACGGCGGCCGGACCGTGGTGCACAGCCGCGCGGAGGACCTGATCCGCTCCAGCGATCTGGTGGTGTTCGCGACCGTCGCCGGGGAGCCGCACGTCAGCGACCCCGCGTGGTTCGAGCACGCGCCGCTGGTGCTGAACCTGTCGCTGCGCGACCTGTCGCCGGAGGTCGTCCTGTCGGCCGTCAACGTGGTCGACGACGTGGAGCACTGCCTCAAGGCCAACACCTCGGTGCACCTGACCGAACAGTTCACCGGCAACCGGGACTTCCTGGCCGGGACCCTGTACGACGTGCTGACCGGGAAGCTGCGCCCGGAGAGCGGCAGCCCGCTGGTGTTCTCCCCGTTCGGGCTCGGGGTCCTCGACCTCGCCGTCGGTTCGTACGTGTACGACGAGATCGCCCGTGCCGGCGAACTGCACGCCGTCAACGGATTCTTCGATGAGCTCGACCGCTATGGGAAGAGCCGAGCCGCGGCCCGTCGGCCGTAGGTGGGAGTCGTCCTGTGCCAGTCATATCCACTCCGCAGGAATTCAACGTCGACGACCTCTACGTCGACCTCCGGTGGATTTTCGGTCGCCATCTCTTTCTCAAGTGCGAGGGATTCAACTTCGCCGGATCCATCAAACTCAAGGCCGCCGCCGAGATGATCGCCATGGCCGAGCGCAGCGGAGAGCTGCAGCCCGGGGACATGCTCGTGGAGAGCAGTTCCGGGAACATGGGCGTGGCGATCAGCCTGCTGGCCAGCAGCAAGGGCTACCGCTTCACCTGTGTGACGGACTCCCGCTGCACGCTGGGCGCCCGGCAGCTGATGGAGGCCCTCGGCACCGAGGTGCACCTCATCGACCAGCCGCATCCGCAGGACGGCCTGCTCGGCGCGCGCATCGCGCACGTCAAGAAACTCTGCACCGAGAACCGCAGCTATGTGTGGCTGAACCAGTATTTCAACGCCGGGAACTGGCTGGCCCATTTCCACACCACCGGGCCGGAGCTGCTGAAGATATTTCCCGAGGTCGACGTCGTCTTCGTCGGCGCGGGCACGACCGGCACCCTGATGGGCTGCGCGCGCTATCTGCGCCAGGCCAAGCCCTCGGTGCGGATCGTGGCCGTCGACACGGTCGGCTCGGTCACCTTCGGCACCCCGCCCGGGCCGCGTTCGATCCCGGGACTCGGCACCAGCGTCCGGCCGCACCTGCTCGACGAGTCCTTCGTGGACGACGTCGTCCACGTCTCCGAGGCCGACACCCTGCGCGCCTGCCGCCGGATGGCCGACCACGGCTTCCTCTTCGGCGGCTCCACCGGAACGGTCGTCAGCGGCGCGCTGGGCTGGCTGGCGGAGAACCCGGCCACCGACGAACTCACCGCGGTGACGATCGCGCCGGACCTCGGCGGCCGCTATCTGGACACGATCTACAACGACGAGTGGGTCGAGCAGGTCTACGGGGCGGGCGCGCTGGAGCCGCCTGCCGCCGGCGCGGGCCTACTGACCAGGGGGATCCAATGACCGACACCGCCGGCCGCACCGAGGACCTCGCGCTGACCGCGGGGCAGGCCGACATCTGGTTCGACGAGAAGCTCTCCGGGGCCGGTTACGCGTACAACACGGCCGGCTACCTCGACATCGACGGCCCGCTGGACCCGGAGCTGTTCCGTGCGGCCGCCCGGCAGCTCGTCGACGAGGCCGAGTGCACCCGCTCCCGGTTCGTGGAGACCGGCGGGGTGCCGCGGCAGCGGGTGGAGCCGCTGGCGGAGCTGCCGTACACCGTGCTCGACCTCGCCGGGGAGGCGGACCCGCTCGCGGCCGCGCGGGCCTGGATGCGGGCGGACCTCGACACCCCCTTCACGCTCGACGACTTCCCGCTGTTCCGGCTCGCGCTGATCAGGACCGGCGAGAACCGTTCGCTGTTCTACATGTGCATCCACCACTTCCTGTGCGACGGCTACAGCCAGGTCGTGTTCTGGCGCCGGCTGGCGGAGATCTACGCCGCCCTGGCCGACGGCCGGGACACCGGCCGCGGCGCGCTGCCGCCGCTCGCCGACCTGATCGCCGCCGAGCAGCGTTACGACAGCTCCGGCCCGGCCGCCCGGGACGCCGCCTTCTGGGCGGGCCGCTTCCCGCAGGCCCCGGAGCTGGTCACCCTGTCCGCGCACGAGGACGCGGAGCCGGTCTCCGGCTTCGTACGGGACGAGTTCACCCTCGGCAAGGAGATCACCGGCGCCCTGCGCGAGCTGGCGACGCGGACCTCGGTGACCTGGCCGACCGTGATGATGGCCGCCGTCGCCGCCTACACCCAGCGCCGTACCGGCCGGCCGGACGTGCTGCTGACGGTGCCCGTCACCACCCGGGTCGGCGCCCGGATGCGGGCCGTTCCCGGCATGGTCGCCAACACCCTGCCGCTGCACGTCCAGGCCGGGCCCGCGACCACCCGCGCGGAACTGCTGAAGAACACCTCCCGGGAGTTCACCCGGATCCTCAAGCACCAGCGGCACCGGGTCAGCAAGGTCCGCCAGGCCATGGGCCTGCGCAGCGACGACCGGCGCCCGTTCGGCCCGCTGGTCAACATCCTCCCGCAGGAGACCCGGCTGAGCCTGGGCCCGTGCGAGCTGACCGTCAACAACCTCTCCACCGGGCTCATCGACGACTTCGAGATCACCGTGGTGGACGCGGCCGACGGCGGATCGACGGTGCACCTGAGCGGCAACGCCGGCCTGTACACCCGGGAGGAGCTGGCCGGGCACACCGCCGGGCTCGCCCACTTCCTGCGGTCCTTCGTGGCCGCGGACGACGACACCCCGCTGGGCCGGCTGGCCACCCTGGACGGGAAGGCCGTCGCGGAGCTGCTGCGCACCGGCACCGGCCCGGTGGACACCCGCCCCTTCGAGGGCGTCGTGGAGCGGGTGCGCCGGACCGCCGACACCTTCCCCGACGGCGTGGCCGTCGTCGAGGACGGCGGCTCGCTGTCCTACTCGGCCCTGGTGGCCCGCGCCAGCGCCCTCTCCCGCAGGCTGGACACCGCTCCCACCGCGGTGCTCGCGGCGCCCGGCGCCGGTTTCGTCACCGCCGTGCTGGGCGCGCTCAACGCGGGCGGTTCCTATGTGCCGCTGGACACCGGCGCCCCCAGGACCCGGCTGGTCTCGCTGCTCCGGGACAGCGGCGCGGCGACCCTGGTCACCGACGCCGCGCACCGGGAGCTGGCGGACGACATCGCCGACCGGGCCGGCACCGCTCCCCGGGTGGTGGAGCTGGACGGTGCCGAGGACCCGGCCGGCGAACTCGTCCCGCCCCGCGGCTGCGACGACGACCTGGCCTACACGATCTTCACCTCCGGCTCCACCGGCCGCCCCAAGGGCGCCATGGTGCACCGGGCCGGGATGGCCAACCACCTGCTGGCCAAGGTCGAGGACCTCGACCTGTGCGAGGGCGACACCCTGGTCCAGAACGCCCCCGTGACCTTCGACATCTCCGTCTGGCAGATGCTCGCGCCGCTGCTCACCGGCGGCCGGGTGCGCGTCGTCGACCGGGCCACCGCGGCCGACCCCGAGCTGCTGTTCCCCCTCACCGCGCGCGAGCAGGTGACGGTGTTGGAGGTCGTGCCCTCGCTGCTGCGGGCCGCGCTCGACTCCTGGGACGAGACCGGGGAGAGCCCCGAGCTGCCCTCGCTGCGCCGGCTCGTGGTGACCGGTGAGGTGCTGCCGGCGGACCTGTGCGCCCGCTGGACGGCCCGCTTCCCCGGCATCCCGATGGTCAACGCGTACGGGCCGACCGAGTGCTCGGACGACGTCACGCACGCCGTCATCACGGCGGACGAGCTGCCCAGGGGCCGGGCGAGCGCCCCGATCGGCCGCGCGGTGCGCAACACCCGGCTGTTCGTCCTCGGTGACGAACTCCAGCCGGTGCCCGCCGGCACCCCCGGCGAGCTGTACGTGGCCGGCGAGGGCGTGGGCCGCGGCTATCTGGGCGATCCGGGGCGCACCGCCTCGGTGTTCGTGCCCGACCCGTACGGCCCTCCGGGGACCCGCATGTACCGCACCGGGGACCGGGTGGTGCTCCGTCCCGACGGGCAGTTCGAGTTCCTGGAGCGCCGCGACCACCAGGTCAAGGTGCGCGGTCACCGGATCGAGCTGGGCGAGATCGAGTCGGCCCTGCGCGAGCTGCCGCAGCTCGCGGACGCTGCCGTCGCCGTCCACACGGACCCGGCGGGAGGCAAGCGGCTCACCGGCTATCTGGTGGCCCGCGGCGGCGAGCCCGGCGACGGCGGCGGCATCGTCGCTGCCGTCCGCGAGCTGCTGGCCGCCCGGCTGCCCGACTACATGGTGCCGTCCGCGTTTTTGACCCTGCCCGCGCTGCCGCTCACCCCGCACGGCAAGGTGGACCGCAAGGCGCTGCCCGAGCCGGAGTTCACCTCCGCCGCGGGCGCCGGCCGCGGCGCCGCCCCCGGCACGAGCAGCCCGGGCGAGGACATCCTCACCGCCGTGATGGCGGACGTGCTGGGCCGTGCCGCCGTCGCCCCCGGCGACAACTTCTTCGAGCTGGGCGGCGACAGCATCAGCGCCATCCAGGTCGTCAGCCGGGCCCGCCGGGCCGGTCTGACGGTCAGCGCGCGCCAGATCTTCGAGCACCGCACCCCGGCCGCCGTCGCGGCGGTCGCCGGACCCGTACGGGAACGGCGGACCGCCGTGCCCGACGACGGGGTCGGCGAGACGGAGCTGCTGCCCGTCGCCCACCAACTGCGGGAGGACCTGGAGGAGCTGGACGCGCCGGTCCGGGAGTACAGCCAGTACGTGGCCGTCGAGGTGCCGGCCGGGGCCGGGGCGGACGCTCTCACCACCGCGTTCCAGGCGCTGCTGGACCACCACGACGCGCTGCGGCTGCGGCTCGCCGTCCCCGTCCCGGGCCTGTGGACCCTGGAGGTCCGGCCGGCCGGCGCCGTACGGGCCGCCGACGTGCTGAGCCGGGTCGCCGCCGACGACCGGCCGCTCGCCGAGCAGACGGCCGAGCAGGTCGCCGCCGCCCGCGCGCTGCTCGACCCCGAGCAGGGCACCGTGGTCCGCGCCGTGCTGCTGGACCGCGGCGCGGACCGGCCCGGCCGGCTGGTCGTGGTGGCCCACCACCTGGCCGTGGACGGTGTCTCCTGGCGCATCCTGGTGCCGGACCTGCGGTCCGCGTACGAGGCCGCGGCGGCGGGCCGCACCCCCGTACTGGAGCCGGTGCCCACCTCACTGCGCCGCTGGTCGCGCGAGCTGTCCGAGCACGCCCGGGCCACCCGCCGGGTCAGCGAACTGCCGCTGTGGCGCCGCCAGCTCACCGGCGACGACCCGGCGCTGGGCAGCCGCCCGCTGGACCGCGCCAAGGACGTCCGCGCGACCGCCCGCAGGCTGCGCGCCGAGCTGCCCGCCGAACAGACGGCGGAGCTGCTGAACTCGGTGCCCGCGGCCCTGCACGCGGAGATCAACGACGTGCTGCTGACCGCGCTGGCCCTGGCCGGCGCCGACTGGCGCAGACGGCGTGGCGGGAGCGGCTCCGAGCTGCTGGTGGAGATCGAGGGGCACGGCCGCGAGGAGTTCGCGGAGGAACTCGACGTCTCCCGCACGGTCGGCTGGTTCACCACCTCCTTCCCCGCCCGGCTCGCGCCCGGCGACGTCGACTGGTCCACGGTGTGGTCCGGCGGCCCGGCCGCGGGAGCCGCGCTCAAGCGGGTCAAGGAGCAGCTGCGCGGGCTGCCCGACCACGGACTGGGATTCGGGCTGCTGCGCCATCTCAACCCGCAGACGCAGGCCGTGCTCGGGCGGCTCGCCCCGCCGCAGATCGGCTTCAACTACCTCGGCCGGTTCGGCGGCCCGGCGGCGGACGGCAGCTGGTCGCTGGACGGTGCCGACGCCGTGGTGGGCCTCGGCGCGCACCCGGACACACCGCTGCGCCACGTCGTCGAGCTGTCCTCCGTCGCCGAGGAGCGGGACGGCGGCCCGGTGCTGGTCGCCGAGTGGGCCTGGGCCGGTGAACTGCTGGCCGAGGCGGACGTCGACGAGCTGGCGCAGGGCTGGTTCCGGGCGCTGCGGGCGCTGATCGCCCATGCCCGTACGCCGGACGCGGGCGGCCGGACGCCCGCCGACTTCCCGCTGGTGTCGCTGTCCCAGCAGGAGGTCGAGGAGTTCGAGCGGGAGCTGGGGCCGCTGTCGGACGTGCTGCCCGCCTCACCGCTCCAGCAGGGGCTGGTGTTCTCGGCGGAGTACGACACCGAGGGCCTGGACCCGTACACCCTGCAGATCGGGGTGGACGCCGAGGGCCCGCTGGACCCGGCGCGGCTGCGCGCCGCGGCGCAGGCCCTGCTGCGCCGGCACGCCAACCTCCGCGCCTGCTTCCCGGCGCGGCCGGACGGCGGCGACCCGGTGCAGGCGGTGCCCGCCGAGGCCGCCGTCGGCTGGCGGGAGACCGATCTGAGCGGTCTGCCGGAGCAGGAGCGGGAGGCGGAGCTGGCCCGGCTGACGGAGGCCGAGTGGCGCGCCCGGTTCGACATCCACCGCTCGCCGATGGTCCGGTTCACCGTGGTCCGCACCGGCGAGGAGCGGCACCGGCTGCTGTGGTCGGTGCACCACGCGCTGGTCGACGGCTGGTCGATGGCGATCTTCGCCCAGGAGCTGTTCACCCTCTACGCGCAGGGCCCGGACACCGCGTCGCTGCCGGACGCCGTGCCGTACCGCTCGTATGTGAGCTGGCTGGCCGAACGCGACCCGGAGGAGGCCCGCGCGGCCTGGAAGTCCGTGCTGGACGGCATCGAGGAGCCGACCCGGCTCGTCCAGTCGGCACGGGCCGCCGGCCCGGCGGGCCTGCCCGGGGAACTGCTGCGGGAGGTGGACGAGGACCTGTCCGCCGCGCTGGCCGACTGGGCCCGCGCCCGCGGCCTCACCGTCAACACGGTGTTCCAGGGCGTCTGGGCGGTGCTGCTGAGCAGGCTGACGGGGCGCCACGACGTGGTGTTCGGCGCGGTCGGCTCCGGCCGGCCCGCCGATCTGCCCGGAGTGGAGTCGATCGTCGGCTCCTTCCTGAACACCCTGCCGGTACGGGTCCGGCCGGCCCCCGGCCGCACCCTTCCCGAAGTGCTCGCCGAACTCCAGGAACAGCAGTTCGCGATGGCCGAGCACCAGCACCTGGGGCTCGCCGAGGTGCAGCGGATCGCCGGGACGGGCGACCTCTTCGACACGGTGATCAGCTACAACAACTACCCGATGGCCGACGTCTCCAGCCTGGACGGGGTGGTGCCGGAGCTGCGCTTCGGCGCGAGCCACGCCAAGGTCGTCGCCGAGTACCCGTTCGCGCTGTCCGTCTACCCCGGCCCCCGGCTGCAACTGCACGTCCAGTACGCCCCGGACGTCCTGCCCCGCGAGGAGGCGGAGTCCGTCACCGGCCGCTTCCTGCGGCTGCTGCGCACCGTGGTCGAACAGCCCGACGTTCCGCTCGGGCGCCTGGACGTGCTGGAGGACGCCGAGCGGCGCACCCTCCTGGAGGACTGGGCGGGCCACGCGGAAGCGGGCGCCGGTGCCCCGGTCACGGAGCTGTTCGAGGGCTGGGCGGCCCGTACGCCCGGCGCGCCCGCGGTGGTCTTCGACGGCGCGGAAATCCCGTACGGCGAGATCAACAGCCGTGCCAACCGGCTGGCGCGGCTGCTCACCGGCCGCGGGGTCGGCCCCGAGGACCTGGTCGCGCTCGCGCTGCCGCGGACGCCCGACATGGTCGTCGCCGCGCTCGCGGTGCTGAAGGCCGGCGCGGCCTATCTGCCGATCGACGCCGGCTATCCCGCCGACCGCATCCGCTACATGCTGGCCGACGCCCGGCCGGTGGCGCTGCTCACGGCGGCGGAGCTGGCGCTGGACCTCAGCGTGCCGGACGAGGTCCCGGTGCTGGTGATCGACGGGGACGCCGTGTCGGCGGACCTCGCCGGGCTGCCGGACGCGGACCTCGCCGACGCGGACCGCCGGGAACCGCTCCGCCCGCAGCACGCCGCCTACACCATCTACACCTCCGGCTCCACGGGGAAGCCCAAGGGCGTCGTGGTGGACCACTCCGGTTTCGCCGCGATGGTCGAGTCGCTGACCGAGCGGTTCGGTCTCGATCCCTCGGTGCGGGTGCTCCAGTTCGCGTCCTTCAGCTTCGACGCCTCCGCGTGGGAACTGGGCCTGGCGCTGTTCAACGGCGGCGCGCTGGTCATCGCCGACGACGAGTGCCGCGACCCGGGCCGGCCGCTGGTCGACCTGATCAACGACTCCGGGGTGACCCTCGCCGGGCTGCCGCCGGTCGTCGCGGGCGCGCTGCCGGACGACGCCCGGCTGCCCGAAGGGCTGACCATGGCCGTCGCGGGCGAGGCCTGCCCGCCGGAGGTGATGGCCCGCTGGGCGCCGCGGGTGCGGATGTTCAACGGCTACGGCCCCACCGAGGCGGTCGTCGCCTCGACCGTGGGCGGTCCGCTCTCCGGCACCGACCGGCCGCCCATCGGCCGGCCGACGACGGCCCACCGGGTGTACGTCCTCGACCGCGACCTGCGTCCCGCGCTGCCGGGCGTCACCGGCGAGCTGTACGTCGCCGGGGGCCTCGCCCGCGGCTACGCCGGCCGCCCCGGACTGACCGCGCAGCGCTTCCTGGCGGACCCCTACGGCCCGCCCGGCACCCGGATGTACCGCACCGGCGACCTGGTGCGCTGGCTGCCCGACGGCCAGCTGGACTACGTCGGCCGCAGCGACGACCAGGTGCAGCTGCGAGGCTTCCGCATCGAACTCGGCGAGATCGAGTCGGTGATCGCCGCCCACCCGGGCGTGGCCACCGCGGTGGTCACCGTCCGCGGGGACGGCTCCGGCGACAAGCGCCTGGTCGGGTACATCGTGCCGGACGCCTCCGGCACCGCCGACGCACCGGCGCTGACGGCGGCCGTGCGCGAGCGGGTCGCGGACGCGCTGCCCCAGCACATGGTGCCGTCCGGCTTCGTGGTGCTGGACGCCCTGCCGCTCACCCCGCAGGGCAAGGTCGACCGCAAGGCGCTGCCCGCCCCGGACCACACGGACCGGGACGCCGGCCGGGGCCCGCGGACCCCGGTGGAGGAGATCATCTGCGGGCTGTTCGCCGATGTGCTGGGGCTGGAGCGGATCGGTGTCGACGAGGACTTCTTCGCCGCCGGCGGGCACTCGCTGCTCGCCACCCGGGCGGTCGGCCGGGCCCGTTCCCTGCTGGGCGTCGAACTGCCGATCCGCACCCTCTTCGAAGCCCGCACGGCCGCGGGCCTCGCCGAGCGGGTCGCCGGTGCCGCGCAGGCCCGTCCGGCGCCGAAGCTGGCACCGCGCACGGACCGCCCGCCCGCCGAAGGGGACGGCAGCGCGCCGCTCTCCCACGCCCAGCGGCGCCTGTGGTTCGCGGGCCGGCTCGAACAGGGCGGCCGGGGCAGCTACAACGTGCCCTTCGCCGTCCGCCTCACCGGCCGGCTCGACGTGCAGGCCCTCCAGTCGGCGCTGAACGACCTCGCCGGCCGCCACGAGGTGCTGCGCGCGGTGTTCCCGGCCGGTGACGACGAGCCGTACCAGCAGGTGCTGGACGCCCCCGCGGGCGATCCCGTGCTGCTGGCCCGGCGGGTCACCGAGGAGGAGCTGCCGCAGGCCCTGGCGGTGGAGGCCGAGACGGGCTTCGACCTGACGGCCGTACCGCCGCTGCGGGCCCGGCTGTTCACGCTCGCCGAGTCCGACGAGACGTACGTGCTGCTGCTGGTGTTCCACCACATCGCCTTCGACGGCTGGTCCATCGCGCCGCTGCTGGCGGACCTCACCCGCGCCTACCGGGCCCGGGCCGCCGGAGCGGAGCCGCAGTGGCAGCCGCTGCCGGTGAGCTACGCCGACTACGCGGCCTGGCAGCGGGACCTGCTGGGCTCCCCCGAGGACCCGGACTCCCTGCTGTCCCGTCAGCTGGAGCACTGGACCCGGGCACTGGCCGGGCTCCCCGAGGAGCTGCGGCTGCCCCGGGACTACGCCCGGCCGGCGGTCGCCAGCCACAGCGGCGGCGGCGTGGAGTTCCTGCTCGGCCCGGAGCTGTACGCCGAACTGAACGCCATCGCCCGGCAGTCCGGCGCGACGCTGTTCATGGTCCTCCAGGCGGCCTTCGCGGCCCTGCTGACCAAGACAGGCGCCGGCACGGACATCCCGGTGGGCAGCCCGGTCGCGGGCCGTACCGACGAGGGCCTGTCCGATCTCATCGGCACCTTCGTCAACACCCTGGTGCTGCGCACCGACACCTCCGGCGACCCGACCTTCCAGGAGCTGCTGGCCCGGGTGCGGGAGGTGAACCTCTCCGCGTACTCCCACCAGGAGCTGCCGTTCGACCGCATCGTGGACGCGCTCAACCCGGAACGCTCGCTGGCCCGGCACCCGCTGTTCCAGGTGATGCTCGTGCTCCAGAACACCGATGACGGCGCCCCGCCGGTGCTGCCCGGCCTGGAGCTGAGCGGCCAGCCGGTGCCCCAGCGGATGACCAAGTTCGACCTGCGGCTGCAGTTCGACGAGCCGCACGGCCCGGAGCACGGGCTGCGCGGGGTGCTGGAGTACGCCACCGATCTCTTCAAGCGCTCGACGGCCGAGGGCCTGGTGGAGCGTCTGCAGCGGCTGCTGCGGGCGGTCGCCGCCGATCCCGGAGCACGGCTGTCGGCCATCGACCTCCTCGACGGAAAGGAACGGCAGCGCGTGCTGACCGACTGGAACGACACGGACCACGAGACGGTGACCGCCACCCTGCCGGAGCAGTTCGAGGCCGCCGTACGGCGCACCCCCGACGCCCCGGCCCTGGTGGCCGGCGACACCGCACTCAGCTACCGGGAACTGGACGCGCGGGCCAACCGGCTGGCGCACCACCTGCTCGCCCAGGGCGCCGGGCCCGAGCGGATCGTCGGCATCGCCCTGCCGCGCTCCCCCGAACTCGTCGCGGCGGTGCTCGCCGTGCTGAAGTCCGGCGCCGCCTACACCCTGTTCGACGCCGCGCTGCCCGCCGGCCGCATCGAGGCGCTGGCCGGCCAGGCCCGCCCGGTGTGCATCCTCACCACCGCCGGCTCGGCCGGCCGGATGCCGCCGGGGTACGCCCGGGTCGTCGTCGGCTCGGCGGCGCTGGACGCCTCCCTCGCGGAGCTGCCGGACACCGCCCCGGAGCCCCGGTGGAGCGGCGGCCCGGCCGCGGCCGCGTGCGTCGTCTACACCTCCGACGCCGACGGCAGGCTGCTGGGCACCGTCGTGGAACACCGCGCACTGGCCGGCCACACCGCCTGGGCGGCGGAGCGGGAGCCCGGCTCCGACGCCGTCCTGCCCGCCCCGCTCGGCTACGAGAACGCGATCGGCTCGCTGTACGCGCCGCTGGTCTCCGGCGGCACCGTACGGCTGGACGCACCGGCCGGCGACCGTTCCGGCCCGTCCGGCACGGCCTGGACCGTGGAGCCCGACGACCGGGTGCCCGCCGGGATCCTCGACGGCGGCCGGCCCGCCGGGCACACCCGGGCGTACGTCCTGGACGAGCGGCTGGCCCCGGTCGCGCCCGGAGC
The DNA here is from genome assembly GCF_009735685.1 of Streptomyces lycii. Lineage (GTDB taxonomy): Bacteria > Actinomycetota > Actinomycetes > Streptomycetales > Streptomycetaceae > Streptomyces > Streptomyces lycii. The sequence continues at coordinate 82,340 of NZ_WHPN01000351.1, forward strand.
CATCGGCGAGCTGCACCTCGCGGGCGGCCGGCTGGCGCGCGGCTATCTGCACCGGCCGGGCCTGACCGCGGAGTTCTTCGTCGCCGACCCGTTCGGCCCGGAGGGCTCCCGGATGTTCCGCACCGGCGAGCTGGTCCGCTGGGCCGAGGACGGCACGCTGCTGCCGGCCGAACCCACCGCCCTGCGCCCCGAGGAGGACACGGCCGGCCCGGCGGAGGCCGGCACGGCGTCCGGGCCCGCGGAGTCCGCGCCCGCCGGCGGCCCCCGCACCCGGCGGGAGGAGGTCCTGCTGGGCGTGCTCACCGAGGTCCTGGGCCGGGACGGGATCACCGTCGACGACAACTTCTTCACCATCGGCATGGACTCCATCCGCTCCATGCAGGTCGTCGCCAAGGCCCGCGCCGCCGGCACCCAGCTGGAGATCGCGGACGTGTTCGCGCACCAGACGGTCGCGGCCCTGGCGGCCGAGGCCGACCGCCGGGAGGGCCCGGTCCGCCAGGACCCGCCGCGCGGCTCCGTCATCGACGAGGTCTTCGCGCAGCTCGGCTCGCCCGAGGAGAACGACCCGTTCGGCACCGTCGTCCAGCTCAAGCAGGGCGGCTCCCGGCCGCCGCTGTTCTGCCTGCACAGCGGCGTGGGCTTCGCCCTTCCCTACGTCGGTCTCGCCCGCCACATCGGCGACGAGCACCCCATCTACGGCATCCAGGCGCCCAGCATCAGCGAACTCGCCCCGCTGCCGGGCACCGTGCGGGAGATGGCCGCGGAGTACGCGGAGCTGATCCGCAAGGTCAGCCCGCAGGGCCCGTACCACCTGCTGGGCTGGTCCTTCGGCGGCTCACTGGCCTACGAGATCGCCGCCCGGCTCCAGGAGGGCGGCGACGAGGTCGGCCTGCTGGCGAACCTCGACTCCTATCCGCGCACCGCGGACGAGGAGGTCGGCGACGACCAGTCGCTGCTCGGCTGGGTGGTGGAGCTGGTCGGGCACGACAAGTCCGAGTTCGCCGGGCGCGAGCTGACCCCCGCCGACGTCGTCGACGTCCTGCGGCGCGGCAACAGCCCGCTGGCCGGACTCGGCGAGCAGCGGGTGCTGGCGATGCTGGAGACGATGCGCAACAACGCCCGGCTGATGAGCGAGCACGACCCGGGCGCCTTCAGCGGGCGGATGCAGCTCTTCGTGGCCTCGGCCAACGCCTCCGACGCGGAGGTCGCGGAGCGCGCCGCGCAGTGGGAGCGGCATGTGGACGGGACCGTGGTCGTCCACCAGGTGCCGTGCAGCCACGACTACATGATGCACCCGGACCCGCTGGCGCTGGTCGGCGCGGCCGTCGCGGCCGAGCTCCAGCGGCTGCACATGGCCGCCGCGCAGAGCACCCGTACGGGCGGCACCACATGACGGCCGTGGCGACCGCCGCCTGGACCCCCCGCGCCCCGGCCCGGACCGCCGCGCTCACGGAGACGCTGGCGGTCGCCGGCCGGCGGCTGCGCCACCTGCGCAGGGCCCCGGGCCGGTTTCTGGGGATCACCCTCAATCCGCTGCTGACCATGCTCGTCCTCGGCTTCCTGCTGGAGAAGTCGCTGGTGATCCCGGGCAACGGCAGCTATCAGGAGTACCTGTTCGCGGGGGCCGTGATCCAGGGCGGGCTGGCCGGTGTCGGCCCGACCGCCATCGCGGTGGCCTCCGACGTGCGGGGCGGGGTGATCGACCGCTTCCGGTCGATGCCGGTGTCCCGGGGGGCGGTGCTCTTCGGGCACACCCTCGCGGACTTCCTGGTCGGGCTGGGCTCGCTGGTGGTCGTCACCGGGTTCGGGCTGCTGCTGGGCTGGCGGCCGCACGGCAGCGCGGCGGCCGTACTGGCCGGCTTCGGGCTGATCGCGGTGTTCAACTACGTGATGCTCTGGGTCGGGGTGCTGCTCGGTCTCGCCTCCCGCAGCCTGGAGACCATCAGCTCGCTCACCCCGCTGGTGGTGACCGTGCTGCCCTTCCTCTCCAGTGCCTTCCTGGCACCGCAGAACCTGCCCGCCTGGCTGCGGGCGTTCGCGGAGTGGAATCCGGTCAGCGCCGTCGCCCAGGCGTGCCGCGAACTGTGGGGCAACCCCTCGGCCGCCGGCAGCGGCTTCCCCGCCGAGCACCCGGCGCTCGTGATCGCGCTGACGCTGGGCGCGGTGTTCCTGCTGACCACCGTGTTCGGACTGCGCCGCTACCGCACCGTGGGCAACTAGGCACCGCCCGCGCCGAGGACACCGCTCCTCCGGCGGAACCGTCCCGCCGGGGAGCCGTCCCGCCGGAGAGCCCTTCCGGGATCCGCCCCGGGTCCCGCCCCGACCGAGCCCGGCCGTGCCCCCCGTCACGGCCGGGCTCCTCCGTGTCCGGCCGACGGCCGGGCGGGGCCCCGTCCGGCCGCCGGCAGCCCCCGTCGGGCCCCCGTCCGGCCGCCGGCGGGACACGTCGCCGTACCCCGGCTCGAGCCGGGCATCAGGCAGCGGTCAGCCGCAGATCAGCACCTCACGGCAGCATCGGTGTGCAGGCGCGGAGCGGTGCGTGAAGCCCCCGCCGCGCCCCGCACCCACCCTGCTACGGAGACGGAGCGTGCGCTGTGAGCAACCCCTTCGACGATGAGAACGGCTTCTTCCTGGTCGTGGTGAACCGGGAGGGCCAGCACAGCATCTGGCCCTCGTTCGCCGCCGTGCCCGACGGCTGGACGGTCGCCCAGGAGGCCGGCACGCGGGAGGCCGCGGTGGCCTACGTGGAGAACAACTGGACCGATCTGCGCCCGCTGAGCCTGCGCGAGCAGAGCACCGCCGACCAGGGCCGCTGACCCGATGGCCGCGGAACTGGCGATCGAGGCGACCGGGCTGCGCAAGCGGCACAAGGACAAGCAGGCGCTCGACGGCATCGACCTGTCGGTGCCGTCCGGCAGCGTGCTGGCCCTGCTCGGCCCGAACGGGGCCGGCAAGACCACCACGGTGCGGGTGCTGTCGACCCTGCTGGCACCCGACTCCGGGACGGCCCGGGTGGCGGGCCACGACGTGGTGCGGCGGCCCGCCGACGTCCGCCGCAACATCGCGCTCGCCGGTCAGTACGCGGCCGTCGACACCCTGCTGACGGGGCGCCAGAACCTGGTGCTCATCGGCACGATGCTGCACCTCGGCCGGACCGGCGCGCGCCGCCGCGCGGAGGAGCTGCTGGCACGTTACGGGCTCCTGGACGCCGCCGACCGGCCCGTCGGCACGTACTCGGGCGGCATGCGGCGCCGGCTGGACCTGGCGAGCTGCCTCGTCGTCAGGCCGGCCGTGCTGTTCCTCGACGAGCCCACCACGGGCCTGGACCCGGCCAGCCGGAACCTGCTGTGGAAGGCGGTGCGGGACCTGGTCGCGGACGGGGTCACCGTCCTGCTCACCACGCAGTACCTGGAGGAGGCCGACCAGCTGGCCGACCGGATCGTGGTGCTCGCCGACGGCCGGGTCATCGCGGACGGCACCGCGGACCAGCTGAAGAACAAGGTGGGGCAGGCCCGGCTGGAGTTCACGGTCGCCGACCGGGCGGCCCTGCCCGCGGCCCGGGCCGCGCTGGCCCGGGTCACCGGGGGCGACGCGCACGTCGACGAGCAGCGGTCCACCGTCGCGCTGGCGGTCACCGACGGCCTGGACGACGTCGCCACCGCGGCCACGGCCCTCCGCGACGCCGGTGTGCGGGTCGCGGAGTTCGGGCTGCGCAGACCCACGCTGGACGACGTCTTCCTCCACCTCACCGGCCAGGCGCCGACTGCCCAGGGCGCTTCCCCGGACCTTCACTCCTAGGGGCGAGACCCATGCAGAGAATCCACCTCACCGCATCCGACCTGGCCCGCACCCGACTGCAGAGCACCCTCGGCCCGGTGGCCGAAGGTGTCTTCGCGCTCGGCGTGCTGGCCCGGTCCGGCAATGCCGACTACGCCCGCTGGCGCGGCGAGGCACTCGGCCGGCTGCGTCAGCAGGGCTCTCCCGGGAGGACGTGGGCGCAGCTGATGCGCAGTGTGGGGAGCCCGGACGACCTGCTGTTCCTGCTGGAAAGGTCTCCCCGGCGGACCGCCGCGGAGACCAGGGGGCTGTCCGGCCCGGAGGCGGCCCGGCTCGCGCTGGACGTGTGGCGGGTCGGCGTGGCCCCGTACTGGGAGCGCATCCACGAACGGCTGCGGGCGGACTGCGACGCCCGCGGCCGGATCACCACGACCGGCGGCGTGGAACGGCTGCTGGCCACGCTGCACCCGAAGATCCTCTGGAAACCGCCGGTGCTGGAGATCCACGACGGGCCGGACCTCGACGTCCGGCTCGACGGCCGCGGGCTCCTGCTGTGCCCCTCGGTCTTCCTGCCGGGCCGCAGCGGCCGGGTCGTGGAGGTCGAGCGGGAGTCCGGCATGGCCGCCCTGGTCTTCGCCACACCCGCCACCTTCACCCGGGCGGCCGACCTGTGGAGCGGTCCGCCCGACAGCAGCGCGCAGGCGCTCAGCGCGCTGGTGGGCCAGACGCGGGCCGCCGCGCTGCGGGCGCTGACGGCCACCTGCACCACCAGCCAGCTGGCGGCGCACCTGGGCATCTCCTCCGCCGGTGCCAGCCAGCACGCCTCGGTGCTGCGGCAGTCGGGGCTCATCACGACGCGGCGGGTGCGGAACAACGTGCTGCACACGGTGACTCCCCTCGGTATGGCGCTGCTCGGCGGCCGGCTGCCCAGCATGCCGCGGCCGGTGTCCGTGGCGATGCCCGCGGCGGACCTCGTTCCCGAGTCCGCCGCGAGCTGACCGCCCGGGGCCGCGGCGCCTGCCACCGCCCCGCGCGGTCGCGCCGGGCTACTCCTCGGACCAGGTACGGAACTCCCGCCGTCCGTAGAGCAGCGGGGCCTGGTCCGACCACTCGGTGACGCGCCTGGTGGTGCCGTACACGGCGACGTGGTCGCCCACCCGCTGGGTGAGCAGCACCTCGCAGTCGGCCACCGTGTGGGCGTCCCGGGTCAGATGGGGGCCGGCGGCCTCCCCGGCGCCGTCCCAGGGCACCAGCTTGAAGCGGTGCGGGTTGCCGGAGGCGAACAGCTTCGCGGTCTCCTCGGCACGCCCGTGCAGCAGGTTCACCGCGAAGGAGCCGGAGCCCACCACGGCGTCGAGGGTGGGGCTGCCGTCGCGCAGGCAGACCAGCAGTACCGGGGGGTCCAGCGAGACGCTGCACACCGAGGAGCAGGTCATCCCGCGCGGCGTCTCGTCGTCACCGGTGGCCGTGACGACACTGACGCCGGTCGGGAAACCGCTCATCAGCGTCCGGAAGTCGTCCGGGGTCGCCGTCGCCGGCGCCCGGGTGGCGGAGTCGGTCATCACACACCACTTTCTGTGGGTACGGGCACCCGCCGTGGGGCCGGTGCCGCTGTGCGGTCCAGGAGCATCAGGAGCGGTCCGGTCATCACCGTCGTGGTCACCGCCATGACGATCAGAGCCAGGACCAGTGCCTCGGTCAGCAGCCCGGCACTCAGCCCGGCCTGCAGCACGATGAGTTCGGTCAGTCCCCGGCTGTTCATCAGCACGCCGATCTGGCGCGACTCGAAGGAGGAACAGCCGCCGAGCCGTGCCCCGAGGTATCCGCCGACGCCCTTGCCCAGACAGCCGAGCACCACCGCCGCGACGATCAGCGGCCAGGGCACCGAGGTGAGCGACTCGTCGAGCACCGTGATGCCGGTGACCACGAAGAACGCCGGCGCCAGCGCCCGCCCCGCCCGGCCCACCGAAGCGGCGGCACCGGCCCAGGGGGCCGGCTTGTCGCGCGGGATCGCGAAGCCGACCATGGCCGCGCCCAGCACGGCGGTCATGCCGAGGTGTTCCATGCCGAAGGAGACCAGCAGGGCCACCGCGGCCAGCAGCAGCGCCGCGGTCCGCGGCAGCCGGGCCGGCAGCCGCCGGCCCGCCCGGGTGCGCATGGCGTACCGCACCGTCAGGGCGCCCGCCGCGCCCAGCGCCAGGGCCGCCGCCGCACGGAGGGCTCCGGCCGCGTCACCGGCGCCGAGGCCGAGTGCCACGGTCAGGCCCAGCCAGCCGAGGGCGTCGATCGTGATGGCCGAGCCGAGCGCGAGCCCGCCCGCCGCCGTCCCGCTCATGCCGCGGTCGGTGAGGATCCGCGCGAGCACCGGCACCGCGGTGATCGACATCGCCACCGCCAGCATCAGGCAGAAGGCCGGCAGCGGAGCGGTGCCGCGCACCGCGGGGTCTCCCCTCGCGATGATCCAGCCGGCCAGCAGCAGCCCGGTCAGCAGCGGCAGCACGAAGGACCCCGCACTGATCCAGGCCGTGGCCCGGCGGGCCGACCGCCCGCCGTTGTCGCCGTGGTGCAGCGAGTGGGCGAGGCCGACGAGGAAGAGCACCAGACCGGCCTCGGCGATCACGCCGAGGCCGTCCAGCACCCGTTCGGGCAGCAGCAGCGTGAACCAGTCACGTCCCGCCAGGGCGATCGCGGCGGGGCCGGCGAGCAGCCCCACCACGATCTCCCCGATCACCTCGGGCTGCCGCAGCAGCCGGGCGGTCAGCCGGCCGAGCACCGCGGTGGCGAGCACCACCGCGAGCGCTGCGGCCACATGCAGGACGTACACCGTCAGTGCCACTGGGAGAAGTAGTCGTACGCCTTCGGCAGGGTCTCCGTGAGCTGCCGGGTCTTCTCCCGGATGTCGGCGAACTCACGCTGCGCGGCGGCGCTGTCGGTGAGCGCCAGGCCGGGCGACGGCTTCACGTCGATGCCGCCCATGCCGAGCAGCACGCACATGTAGGAGTACGCCGGCAGCCCGTGGTAGTACGGGAAGATGGTCTCGCTGTCCGGCAGCTGGGTCTTCCACTTCTCCAGCCGCTCGGCGAGCCCGTCCGGGACGGCGCGGGTCTTCGTGTCCTTCCAGTATTGGTTGTCCTGTCGCTTGGCCGCCACATAATGCAGCACCAGGAATTCACGTACGCCGTCCATGACATGGGAAACGGCGTCGTTGTAGCGATTCCGGTAAGTGGCGTCCCAGTCGGGTCCCGGGAAATTCTTGACGAGCTGCTCGATGGCGTGGTGAATGAAGAAAATACCGGTGGATTCAAGCGGCTCGACGAATCCGCTCGCCAGGCCGATTCCGACGCAGTTCTTCACCCAGGAGTTCCGGCTGCGGCCGATGCGCATCTTGATGTGGTTGGCCTCGACGTCCGCCGCGGCGGGGCCGACGAACTCGCGCAGGGTGCGCTCCGCCTCGTCCGGGGACAGGTAGTCCTTGGCGTAGACGTATCCGGTGCCGACCCGGCCCATGAGCGGGATCGTCCAGATCCAGCCCGCGTCCTGGGCGGTGGCGGTGGTGCAGGGCCGGATGCCGCGCTTCTCCATGTCCATCGGCACCTGGAGGGCGACGGCGCTGTCGTTGGGCAGGGTGTCCTGGTAGGAGATGAACGGCTCCTCCAGGGCCTTGTTCAGCAGCAGCCCCCGGAAACCGGTGCAGTCGATGAACAGGTCACCGGTGAGGTCGCCGTGCTCGCCGGTGCGGACGCCGGTGATCCAGCCCCGCTCGTCGAGGTCGACGTGGCTGACGTCGTCGATGATGTGCTTGACGCCGCGGTCCACCGAGTACTGCGTCAGGTACTTGGCCAGCAGGGCGGCTTCGAAGTGGTAGGCGTAGGGGAACTGGGTCTTGCCCTGGTGCTCGGACATCGTCAGGCCGTGCATCTCTTCCGCGCCCTCGTCGAAGGGCTGGTCGATCAGCGAGCCGTCGAGATGGCGCGGGCTCAGGCCGGCGTCGATGACGGAGGACATCACGAAGCAGTCCTTGTCGAACCGCTCGGTGGGCTTCTCCTTCAGCCACCAGTCGGTCAGCGCGAAGCCGTTGACCGACCGCATCTGCTCGAAGGGGTGGTAGTAGTAGTGGCCCTGCTCCCGCCAGTTCTCGAAGCGCACCGCCAGCTTGTACGTGGCGTTGCAGGCCGGCATCCAGTCCTTCTCCTTGAGTCCCAGGAACTCGAAGAAGTGGCGGATGTCGCTGAAGGTCGCCTCCCCCACGCCGACGGCGCCGACGTTTCCGGACTCGACAAGGGTTATGTCGATCCGGTCGCCGAACGCGGCCTTGAAATACGAGGCCGTCATCCATCCCGCCGTACCGCCACCCACGATGACAACTCTGTTGAGCATGCCTGCCTCCGATGCAGTAAGCCCGCGGTTCCGAACTCAAACAAGGCTAGGCAGCCCGCACCGGCGAAAACATATTCTTAAGTACCGGGCGAAAAACGCAGGTGAATTGACCGGCGGCGGGCGGGTGCGGGCCTGCGAAAGGGGCGCAAAAAGCCGCTGCGGCCGGCCCGGGGGAGACCGGCCGCAGCGGCGGCCAGGGCGGGACAACGGGTCCCGTGGGGACGCGTCAGGTCACGGCGACGGCCTCGGCGGGCCGGACGCGCATGGCGCGACGCGTCGACAGCAGGCTGGCGCCCAGGGTCAGCAGGCCGGCGAAGCCGATGACGAGGAGATAGATCCAGACCGGCCCCTGAGGCATCCAGGAGCCGCCCAGCGCGATGCCGAACGGCGCCAGGGTGGCGAGGGCGACACCGGTGCCCAGCACGATGCCCATCACGGCGACCAGGATCGACTCCACGGTCATCATCCGCAGGACCTGGCCCGGGGTGGCGCCCACGAGCCGCTGGAGCGCGAACTCGCGGCGGCGCTCGGCCGCGGACACGATCAGGGTGTTCACCAGGGAGATCACCGCGTAGCCGATGATGGTGCCGGCCAGCAGGTAGTTGATCCAGGCGCTGGTGGCGCTGTCCTGCGCCGCCGCCTCGACCTCCGCCCGTTCGGCGACCTGGAGCCCCGGCCGGTCCTCGCCCAGCGCCCGCAGCGACTCGACGAGCTGGGCCGTGGAGGTGCCGTCCTCGCCGGACACCAGGATCTGCGGGACGAGGCCGGTGGTGGAGTGCTCCAGCATCAGTTCGGCGGGCAGGAACGCGGTCTCGAAGCCGGCCCGGGCCTCGTACGAGCCCACGACCTTCACCGGCAGCTGCGTGCCGTCACCGAGCAGCATCTGCACGGTGTCGCCGACCGCCTGGCCCTTCTCCCCCGTGAGGGACGTGGGCAGGACGACGGTCTCGCCCTGCAGTTCCTCGAAGGAGCCCTCCTCCGGCGACACCGCGAGGTTCTTCGCGGCTCCGCCGGAGGACACGCCCTGCACGACCAGTTCGGTGTTGTCCGGTTCGTCGCCCTCCTCCTTCTCCTCGGCGGAGAGCGGCTTGATGATGTACGCCGTGCCGGAGGTGTACGCGGTGGCCGCGTCGACCCCCGGGACCTGCCCGGCCTCGTCGACGAGCCCCGACTCCATCCCGCCGACCGCGGAGGTGATGACCGCGTCGGCGGCGATCAGCTCGGAGGCGGCCTCCGTGGACGCCTCGGCCTGGGACGTCTGGAGGTAGATCAGAGCCGTGGCGAGCCCGGTGGCCAGCATCACCGGGGTGACGGCCCCGGCCATCCGGATCCGCCGGGCCCGGGCGTTGGTCAGGGCCAGCCGGCCGGCGAAGCCGGAGACGGCGCGCAGCGGCCAGCGCAGCAGCGCCGTCAGCACCCGGGTCACCCCGGGGCTGATCAGCGCGATGCCGCCGGCCCACAGCATCGCGGACGGCCCGGCGGTGCTGGCCGCGACGGTGCCCTCCATCACGGTGGCGGTGACGAACGCCAGCACCGTTCCGCCGACGAAGCAGAGGATGGCGAAGACCAGCCGCGGTCCGCTGATCCAGTGGCGCTGGAGCCCGGACTCGGCGAGCGCGTCGGCGGGGCGTGCCAGCGCCGCGCGGCGCGAGGCGATGAAGGCGGCGGCCACCGCGGAGCCGGCCGACGCGGCGGCGGCCACGACCATCGGGACCCAGCCGGAGTGGTAGACGATCTCGGGCGCGACCACTCCCCCGCCGGCGAGCCGGGCCAGCATCCAGTCGCCGACGAGACGGCCGGGCAGCAGCGAGAGCACGATCGCGCCGAGGGCGATGACCAGGGTCTCGCCGACGATCATGCGGCGGATCTGCCCGGGCATCGAGCCGATGGCGCGCAGCAGGGCCATTTCCCGCAGCCGCTGCTGGACGAGCAGGGCGAGCGTGGAGCCGACCACGAAGACGGCGACCATCACGGCGATGCCGCCGAACACCGCGGACATGGAGATCAGCCGGGTGGACGCCTGGAGGGCCTCGGGGAACTCGGCGGTTCCGCGGTCGTCACCGGTGAGGGTGACCGCGGACATCTCCTCGAGCACACCGTCGACGGTCTTCTCCAGCTCGGACACGGACACGCCCTGTTCGGGCAGTACGCCGATGGAGTCGACCTGGGCGGGCCGGCCGAGCAGCCGCCCGGCCTCCTCGTCCGTGAAGTACAGGGTCCCGGCGGGGCCGCGGGCGGACTCGACGACACCGGTGACCCGGGCCTCCTCCGCGCCGCCGCCTGCGGCGAACGGGAGCCGGTCGCCGGGGCCGACACCGAGCCGCTCGGCCAGCCGCGCGTCGAGGACGGCCTCGCCGCGGCCGCGGGGCTGTTCCCCCTCGGCGAGGCGGGCGCCGCCCAGCGCCGCCGACGACCAGCCGTGGCCCGCGAGGTCCTCGCCGCCGTCGGCGGGTCCGCCGTCACCGAGGACGGTGACGGGGAAGGAGACGTCGGGGACGGCGCGTTCCACACCGGGGAGCGCCTCGATCCGCTCCACCAGGGAGCCTTCGAGGCGGGACCGCTCGGGCAGCACGTCGTGGTCGAAGGACTGGTCGCCGGTGACCACCACGGGTGCGGCGGCGAGCCGCTGGGGCGGCACGACGCTGCGGATGCCGGTCTCCATCAGGGAGCCGCAGGCCACCAGGATGGTGGCGCCGAAGAACAGCGCCACGAAGGACGCCAGGAAGCTGCCTTTGCGGAACTTCAGGGTCTGCAGGGCGAGATGGAACATCACACGGCCCCTTCGGCATAGCCGGCGGTGCGCCGGTCGCCCCAGGCGCCCAGGTGCGTCATCCGCTCGGCGATCCGGTCGGCGGAGGCTCCGTACACCTCGTCGACGATCTGCCCGTCGGCGAGGAAGACGACCCGGTCCGCGTGCGAGGCGGCCACCGGGTCGTGGGTGACGATGATGGCCGTCTGGCCACCCTGGTGCACGGTCTCCCGCAGCAGCCACAGGACTTCCAGCGCGGTACGGGTGTCCAGCGCGCCCGTCGGCTCGTCACCGAAGATCACCGCGGGCTTGGTGATGAGGGCGCGGGCGATCGCCACGCGCTGCTGCTGGCCGCCGGACAGCTCCCCCGGGTGGTGGCTCTTGCGGTCCCCGAGACCGACCCGGTCCAGCACCGCGTCGACCGCGCCGCGCTCGGGCTTGCGCCCGGCCAGCCGCAGCGGCAGCGCGACGTTCTCGGCGACGTCCAGCGCGGGCAGCAGGTTGAACGCCTGGAAGACGAAGCCGATCCGCTCCCGCCGCAGCCGGGTCAGGTCCTTCTCGTCGAGCCCGGTCAGCTCCTGGCCGTCGAGGAGGACGGAGCCGCCGGTGGGCCGGTCCAGCCCCGCGGCGCACTGCAGGAGCGTGGTCTTGCCCGATCCGGACGGTCCCATCACGGCCGTGAAGGTGCCGCGGGGAAAGGAGATCGAGACCTCGTCGAGCGCGACCACGCGGTTGCGGTCGTTGCCGTAGGTGCGCAGGACCTTCGTCATCCGTACGACGTCGTCGGTGCCGGCGCCGCGCACCGGTGCGGTGTTCATGGATTCATCCCCCTGGGTGGCTGGTCGTGCTCTCGGATAAGCCCGGCCGGGCGAGCGGTCCGGGTTCGGCCAGCAGGCGCTTGGCCTCGGCCAGTGGATCGGCCCGTGGGCCGAGAACGTAACGGACCACGGTGGAGTGCAGCTTGGCCGCGCCGACCACCGCGTGGACAGTGACGAGCGCCAGCAGGCAGGCCGCGAGGGCTGCCAGGCAGGCGGCGGGCAGGGTGTCGACCCGCAGGACGACGATGGCGCTGCCGTCGGGCACCGCCCAGTACCAGGTGGGCACCAGGATCAGGGCGAGCGTCGTGACCCAGAGCGCGAGGGCGAGGGCGTCCAGCAGCAGCAGCGGTACGAAGAGGACGACCAGGCAGGCGACGTCGCGCAGGGTGGCGGGATCCGACCAGCGGGCCTTGACGGCGGCCAGCAGCCCGGTCGGTTCGACGGTCCGGTACGCCGCCTGCACGGGCTCGGCGACGAGCCGGACGCGCATCCGCTCGATGTGCGCGCAGCCGCGCAGCACGGCCGCGGCGACGAGCAGCAGCGGCAGTCCCAGCATGGTGATGTTGAGGGCGAAGGTCACCACGAGCGTGACCGTGCACAAGGCGAACATGGGCGGGCCCAGCAGCACATGGCCCGCGAGATAGGCGGTGGCCTTCCAGGGTGCCGCGCCGCGGAGCAGCCGCAGGGAGGCGGCGACCGGGCGCGGGGCGGACGCCTGCCGGAGGCCGCCGCCTCTCGTCCGGGCGGCCGGCGTGGACGCGGGCGGTGTGCCGGTCATGCGTCGACGCTTCGCAGCAGTTCTTCGACAGCGGTCAGCCGGGCCGTCACGGCCTCCAGCTCGGCGCGCAGCGCCTCCTGGTTGGCCACGGCCTCTTCGGCCAGTTTCCGGTAGCCGGCCATCGCCACCGCGTCGGCGCGGTGCCGCTGCAGCGTGAAGTAGGCGACCGTGCTCACACTCACTCCGCCGATGACGGTCAAGGTGATGAGGATGGCGATGATGCCGCCATTCATGTGCGCTTTCCCTTCTCTGCTGTGCCGCGTTCCGCTCCTGCGGCCAGTGCCTGGTCCTCCCGCAGCGCGGTGAGGACGGTGTCGACCGTCACATGGATGTCGAAGGGGAGAAGCTCGAAGAACTTCATCGCCTTGCCGTCGGCGGACAACTCCAGCGCACCGGCGACGAGTCCCGCCTTCTCCAGCCGCTCCAAGTGCATGTAGAGCAGGGGCCGTGACAGTCCGAGCCGGCGGGCCAGCTCGCTGACGTGCAACCGCCCCTGGGCCAGCTCTCCGACGATCCGCAGCCGCTGGGCATGTCCCACGGCGGCGAGCAGAGCCAGCAGCTCTTCGCTCGTCAGAACACTCACCCCCTTCACTCCACCTGTAATTCAAATCTGACAGGTGTCATGAGCGGTGTCAACCGAAACGGCTCAAGGGGGCGGCCCGGCCGCCTCCGGCAGGCACAGCCGTACGTCCACGGGCGCGCTCCGGGCGTGCCGGCCGAGCACCGCGACGGCCAGCGCGACCCCGGGCCGTACGAACGGAGCGGCGACGGAGAGTTCCCCGTCCGCGGGGGCGGGCAGCAGCAGCGGCGGGCGCCCGGCGCCGCGCGGCGGCCGGCCCTCCGGCAGCGGCGCGGGGCGCAGCAGCCCGCCGTCGTCGAGACCGGTGCCGTACGCCTTGCCCATGGCCTCCTTGTGGGTCCACAGCCAGAAGAAGGCGGCCCGGCGTTCCTCCTCGGGACGCTCGCGCAGCCAGCGCGACTCCGCCGCGGTGAACCAGCGCTCGGCCATGCGCCGCGCGTGCACCGGGCGCTCCACCTCGACGTCGACGCCGAGCGGGCCGAGTCCGGTGAGCGCGAGTGCCGCGAAGCCCCGTCCGTGACTGAGGCTCACATGGACGCCGGGGCCGAGCCCGGACAGCACGGGGCGGCCGCCCGGCTCGTGGCCGATGCGGAGCCGCCCGGGCCCGGCACCGGTGACGCGGGCCGCGGCCGCCAGCACCCGGTCGCGGGACGCCCGGTCGCCCAGCCCGGACGTCGGAGTGACCACGACGGTGACCCGGTGCCGGGCGGCGAGGGCGTGCACGGGACTACCCGGCCAGTTCCCGCAGGCGCTCCCGGGTGGCCCGGACGTCGCACTTCCCGTTGGCGTTGACCACCAGCCGGGACACCACGTGCACCTCGCCCGGTACGAGCACCGAGGGCAGCACGCCGGCGAGCACGCTCCGTACCAGCTCGCCGAAGTCCTTGGCGTCGGCGCCCGTCCGGGGCTGCGTGGGCACGACGAAGGCGGCCAGCGTGTCGACCGGTCCGCGGACCACCTCGAAGGCGGTGTCCGCCACCCCGGGAACCGACAGCACGTGGTGGCGCAGCTCGCCCAGCTCGACCCGGTGCCCGCTCACCTTCAGCTGGTCGTCGCGGCGCCCGAGGTAGAGCAGGGCGCCGCTGTCGAGCCGTTCGACCATGTCCCCGGTGCGGTAGGCGCGGCCGGACGGGCCGCCCAGCTCGCTCTCGTCGACGAACCGCTCGTCGGCCGGGCGGCCGAGGTAGCCCGCGGCGACCGCGCGGCCCGCGATCACCAGTTCGCCGGCGGTGCCGGGCGGCACCGGGCGCAGCTGCTCGTCGACGACATGGGCCCGGGTGTTCCAGGCCGGGGTGCCGATCGGCACGGTCGGCGTGCCGATCTCGGTGCCGCGGTCGAACACATGGGCGCAGCAGCCGATGGTGGTCTCCGTCGGCCCGTAGTGGTTGATCAGCCGGACCCCGCCCAGCCGCGGCGCGAGGGTGCGCACCAGCGCCGGGTCCAGGCCCTCGCCGCCGAACATCAGGGTGCGGGTGGCCCGGGCGTAGCGCGGCGGCTCGGCCAGCACGTCGAAGAAGCGGGCGTGCGAGGGCGTCAGCTTGAGGAAGGTGTAGCGCGGGTCGCGTGCCCGGAACAGCGCCGCCTGGTCCCACATGCCGGCGACGGTCACGACCCGGCGGCCCTGCGCGAGCGGCACCCACAGCGACGTCATGGCGAGGTCGAAGCCGAGGCTGGCGAACAGCGGGCTGCCGTCGCCGGACCGGCCGACCAGCGAGCCGCACCAGCCGACGTAGTTGACCAGCGAGCCGTGCTCGACGACGACGCCCTTCGGCTTGCCGGTGGACCCGGAGGTGAAGACGACGTACGCGGCGTCGCCGGCCCGCGGCAGTTCACGCTCCGGCGGCGCGGTGCCGCCGGGCGGGTCCGGGAGCGCCGCCACGTCGAGGACCGGGAGCACGCGCCCGGCCGGCGCCTCGGGGAAGCCGGTGCCGTCGTGGACGACGGCGACCGGGTCGGCGCCGGAGACGACGGCGGCGGTCCGCTCCACCGGGTGGGCCGGGTCGACGGGGACGTACACCGCGCGCAGCGCCATGACGGCGAGCGCGGCGGCGACGACTCCGGCGCTGCGGTCGGCCCGTACGACGACGCGGTCACCGGGCCCGGCGCCGGCCTCGTCGAGAGCGGCCGCGATCACCAGCACCCGGCGCCACAGCGCGGCGTACGTCAGGAGCGTCTCGCCGCTCTCCACGGCGACCGCGTCCGGCCGCAGCCGGGCGTGCTCCCGCACCAGGTGGATCACCGTCTCGGCCGCGGCCGCGTGCTCTTCACCGCGCACCGGACCCGGTAGCTGCACCGACGAGGTCATGGCCACTCCTGTTGTCCGCTTCTCCGTCCGGCCCGGCGCGGGCCCGTTCCGTGTCGCCGGCCCGCCGCGCTGCGGGCCGCCGTCGGGCGTGGCCTCAGACGGCCACCGGCCCCTTGCTCAGCTCGCCGCGGGTGACCATGTCGCCCATCGCGACCATGATCTTGCGCTCTCCCTCGAAGGGGTCGCGGCCGTGCGAGACGAGCATGTTGTCGATCACCACCACATCACCCTTCTGCCAGGTGAAGCGGTGGGCGAGGCTGTCGTAGAGGCCGCGCAGCAGCTCGACCGTGTCGGCCGGGATCGGGGTGCCGTCCCCGTAGCAGGCGCTGCGCGGGAAGTCGGCCTCGTTCTCGCCGAAGAGGGAGACCAGGAGTTCCCGCACCGACGGCTCCAGACAGGCGGTGTGGTGCAGGAAGAGCTGGTTGAAGAAGACCGGTTCGCCGCTGCGCGGATGGCGGATGACGGCCGGCGCCCACTGCGTGGTGCGCAGCGTGCCGTTCGGCAGCCACTCGCACTCGACGTCCTGGGCGGCGCAGCGCCGCACCACCTCGTCCCGGTCGTCGGTGCCGAACATCTCCTGCCAGCCGACGTCCAGGCCCTCCACGAAGTTGCGGACGTAGCGGATGCCGGCGGTCTCGAAGCGCTCGCGGATGTCCTCCGGCAGCGCGGCGTACACCTCGCGGCCGTCGACGATCGGGGTGCAGCCGCCCTCCGCCGAGGGCTGGACGCAGCAGAAGAACTGCCGGCTCGGCCACTGCGGCATGTGCGAACTCTCGTGGTGGAAGAGGATCGACTGGTGGTTGGGGTAGGGCGTGGACTTGTAGACCCGGTCGGCGTCCTTCTCGTGCGGCAGGTCGCCGTAGTCCCCGTAGAGCGTGCCGACCAGCGAGCCGGCCACCGCCTGGAAGGTGTCGGCGTCCTGCACCCGCAGGCCGCGGAGCAGCACCGCGCCGTGCTCGTGCAGGAGCGACTCGACGGCCGGGCGGTGCTCCGCCACCCATTCCGGGGCGTCCACACCGGGCACTTCACAGCTGAGCGTGGGAGGAAATTCCTTCGTTTCGCGTCGCCCGCCATCACCGAACATCGCTGATCACCCTCTCTC
Organism: Streptomyces lycii; assembly: GCF_009735685.1. Lineage (GTDB taxonomy): Bacteria > Actinomycetota > Actinomycetes > Streptomycetales > Streptomycetaceae > Streptomyces > Streptomyces lycii. Next base: position 98,826 of record NZ_WHPN01000351.1, read on the forward strand.
TTCATCACCGCAGTGGAGCGATTTTATTTGCGCTGTCCGGCCTCCATCCAGCTGCTTAAGCGACCAGTGAATTCCGCAGGTCGGGCCGGTGCGCGGCAATTCGGGGATTGGACCGGGAAAACACGGGCGGACTGGTCTGGCAGTGACCGGCGGCCGGCTGTTTCGCTTCTGTCGTGTGCAGTTCCGCATCCAGTAACCGAAGCCGCGCCACAGGGAGGATCCATGCCGGGCAACAGACCGATCGGGGTACGCGTCAGCAGGACCGCACTCCCTTCACACGACCCTCTGGAGCTCTACGAGCGGCTGCGCCGTACCTCACCGGCCGGTGAGGTCTTCCTCTTCGAGAACGCGGGCGACCCGGATCAGGGCCGCCGCACGGCGGTCGTCGGCCACGGCCGGCTCTGCCAGATCCGGGTGTACGCCCGCCATGTGGAGATCGACGGCGCCCCGGCGCTCACCGCCGCGCTGGCCGGGCGGGCCCGGGCGGCGGGATTCTCCGACGGCCTGGGGTTCGGCGACTCCTCCCAGGTCTGGGGGCTGCTCGCGGCGGCGCAACAGCTGTTCGCCGTCGAGACCTCGGTGCCCGGCACGGCGTACGCCTTCGGCTTCCTGGCCGCCTTCGCCTACGAGTCGGCCTGGCACATGGAGGATCTGCCGCCGCGCGACGGGAGTTCCGGCACCCCGGACATCACGCTCACCCTCTTCCGCGACACGGCCTGGTACGACCGGGACTCCGGCGAGGCCGGACTGCTGACGGCGGAGAGCGACCACTTCCCCGCCCGGCCGGCCGGGCCGGACTGCGCCGCGCTCGCCCGGCGGGCGGCCGCCGCCGGAACCGGCACGGTGCCCGCGGCGCCGGCGCCGCGGTCCGTGCGCGACTCGGTGGACCGGGAGACCTTCCTGGGCTGGGCCGACCGCTGCCTGGAGCACATCGGGGTCGGCGATCTCTACCAGATCCAGATCGGGCACCGGATCGAGGTGGACAGCGCGCTCAGCCCGGTCGACGTCTACCGGCGGCTGCGCAGCCGCAACCCCTCGCCGCACATGTACCTGCTGCCCCGCGCGGGCGGCTCCGGCGAGGGAGCACTGATCGGGGCGAGCCCCGAGCTGTTCTTCCGCACCGAGGGCGGCGAGATCGTGATGCGGCCCATCGCGGGCACCGCCCGCCGCTGCTCCGACGAGGCGGAGAACGAACTGCGCGTCAAGGAGCTGCGGGAGTCGGAGAAGGAGCAGGCCGAGCACGTCATGCTGGTCGACCTGTGCCGCAACGACATCGGCCGGATCAGCCGGCCCAGCACCCAGCCGGTGGACCGGCTGATGGCGGTGGAGGCCTTCTCCCACGTCTTCCACCTCGTCTCGACGGTCACCGGCCGGCTGGAGGAGGGCGTGGACCCCTGGCAGGCCGTGCGGGCCACCTTCCCGGCCGGGACGATGACGGGCGCGCCCAAGGTCCGGGCCATGGAGATCATCGACGGCCTGGAGCGCGAGTCGCGCGGACACTACGCGGGCGCCGTCGGGCTGGTCGACGTACGCGGCTGGAGCGAACTCGCGCTGTGCATCCGCACCGTGGAGTACGACGGGGAGCGCTACACCACCCAGAGCTCGGCGGGCATGGTCGCGCAGTCGCAGCCCGCCGCCGAGTGGCAGGAGACGCTGGTCAAGATGGGGGCGGCCTACTGGGCGCTCACCGGTGAGGAGTTGACGGGATGACCGGGGACGGAACCAAGGTCCTGCTGCTGGACGCGTACGACAGCTTCGTCCACATCATCGACCAGTATCTGCGCACCCTGGGCGCGCGGACCCTGGTGGTGCGCTCCCGCACCCGCACGCCGGAGCAGCTGGCGGCGCTGGAGCCGGACGCCGTCGTGCTCGGACCGGGGCCGGGCCACCCGGCCGACTCGGGCCACGTCGAGCTGGTGCACCACTTCGCGGGACGGACCCCGCTGCTCGGGGTGTGCCTGGGGCACCAGGCGATCGCGCTGGCGTACGGCGGCCGCGTCGAGGTCGCGGGGCAGCTGATGCACGGGCGCACCAGCACCGTCCGGCACGACGGCGCGGGCGTCTTCCAGGGGCTCGGCAACACCGTGGAGGCCACCCGCTACCACTCGCTGATCGTCGCGGAACCGCTCCCCGGCGAGCTGGCCGCCACCGCCCACTCCACCGACCACGGCTATGTGATGGGCCTGCGGCACCGGACGCTGCCGGTGGAGGGCGTGCAGTTCCACCCCGAGTCGGTGATGAGCACCGGCGGCTTGCAGATGATGGAGAACTTCCTGGTCACCGCCCGCCGGGGCGCGCCGGTCGCGGCCGGCTGACCGCCGCTCACCACCGGCCGGCCGCACCGAGCACCCGGACCGCCTCCGCCACCCCGCCGCGCGGCAGATGGGCGTGGCCGACCACCAGGGCCGGCCCGTCGCCGCGCGGCCGGAACCGGAAGGGCTCCGCGCCGCGCACGAGCACCGACCCGAGCAGCGCCCCGGCCGCCAGCGACGTCTCGTCGGTGTGCCGGGGCAGCCGCACGAAGGCGTGCAGCCCGGCCGCGGGCCCGGTCACCTCCGCGCCGGGCAGATGGCGGGCCACCGCCTGGTCCAGCGCCTCCCGGCGGTCCCGGGTGTGCTCCCGCAGCCGTCGCAGATGCCGGTCGAGCAGGCCGCTGCCGAGCAGTTCGGCGAAGGCCAGCTGGGTGTACGCGTCGGTGCCGAGGTCGAATCGCCCGCGGACCCGCTCCAGGGCGTCCAGCACCGGCCGTGGGGCCGACAGCCAGCCGAGCCGGAGCCCGGGCGCGAGGGTCTTGCTGGCCGTTCCGGCGTAGACGACCCGGTCCGGGGCGAGCCGCTGGAGGGCCAGGGGCTGCGGCGCCCGGTCGTACCAGAGCCCGCCGTCGTAGTCGTCCTCGACGATCCAGCCGCCGGTGTCCCGGGCCCAGCGCACCAGCGCCTCCCGGCGGCGGGCCGAGAGCACGACACCGGTGGGGAACTGGTGCCCGGGCGTGACCAGCACGGCCCGTACGCCGGTCGCGGCCAGCGCGTCCACGTCCAGCCCCTCCTCGTCGACCGGCACCGGCACCGGCCGCACCCCGCTCTCCCGGATGAACCGCCGCTGCCCGGGGTGGCCGGGGTCCTCCAGGGCCAGCTCCCGCGACCCGGTGCGCGCCAGCACGGTGCACAGCAGCGCCAGCGCCTGCGCGAATCCCGAGACCACCATCAGCCGGCCCGGCTCGGTGTGCACCCCGCGCAGCCGGCCCAGGTACTGGGCCAGTTCGACGCGCAGCGGCTCCTCGCCGAGCAGCGGCGGATAGCCGTGCGCGCGGGAGCCGGCCGACTCCAGGACCCGCTGGTAGCAGGTGAGCCAGGCGCGGCGCGGGAAGGCGGGGACGTTCCTGCCGCCGGTGCGCAGATCCCACCGCACGCCCGCCGGGGTCCGCTCCGCGTCGTCCGCGCCGCCGCCGATGTCCAGCAGCGCGGACGGGCCGGGCCGGCCGGGCAGATGACGCACCACGCGGGTGCCCGAGCCCCGGACCGCCTCCAGATAACCCTCGGCGATCAGCTGCTCGTACGCCTCCACGACGACGCTGCGCGAGACGTCCAGATCGCCGGAAAGCGCGCGGCTGGACGGAAGGCGCGTCCCGGGGTGGAGAATTCCCTCGGTTATCTCTCGTTTGATGAAGCTCTGGATCTGCGAAGTGAGTGACTCGTCGGAATCCCTGGCGACACGGACCGGCATATGCAGGGACATGCCGTCTCCCTTCTTCTGAGAATTGGACTGCTCTTTCTCGGTCCTTCTGGTCTGGAAGCCGTGTGCGGCCGCACCGAGAATGAACCGGACAGCACCCGGTCGTCGTTCGAGGGGGGAATTCCCATGGCTTCACCCACGGTTCCGCAGCCGAAGCGCCGTTCCTGGGCCGAGCTCGTCGAGTCGCTGCTGAAGGGCCGCGACCTGGGCGGGAACGAAACCGCCTGGGCGATGGACCAGGTGATGACGGGCCAGGCCGGTCCGGCCCGGCTCGCCGGGCTGCTGGTCGCGCTGCGCGCCAAGGGCGAGACGTCGGAGGAGATCGAGGGCCTGGTGCGCGCCATGTCCTGGCACGCCGTACCGCTCACGGTCCCCGGCCCGACCCTGGACATCGTGGGCACCGGCGGCGACGGCTCGAACAGCGTGAACATCTCCACCATGTCGGCCGTGGTGGCGGCCGCGGCGGGCGCCCGGGTGGTGAAGCACGGCAACCGGGCCGCGTCGTCCGCCTGCGGCTCCGCCGACGTGCTCCAGGAACTCGGTGTGTCCCTGGACGTCCCGGCCGAACTGCTGCCCGCCCTGCTGGAGGAGACCGGCATCGTCTTCTGCTTCGCCCCGGCCTTCCACCCGGCCATGCGGCACGCGGCCACCGTCCGCCGGGAGCTGGGCATCCGTACGGTCTTCAACGTGCTCGGCCCGCTCACCAACCCGGCCGCCCCCACCGCCCAGGCGGTCGGCGTCGCCGACCCGCTGATGGCGCCGCTGATGGCCGAGGTCCTGGCACGGCGCGGGGTCTCCGCGCTGGTGTTCCGCGGGGACGACGGAATGGACGAACTGACCGTCACCTCCACGTCCACCGTCTGGTCGGTGACCGGCGGCGAGGTGCGCAGGGAGACCTTCGACCCCACCGACATCGGCATCCCGCGCTCCTCCGCGGCGGCGCTGCGCGGCGGCGACAAGGCGCACAACGCCGCGGTGGCGCGGCGGGTCTTCGCGGGCGAGCGGGGTCCGGTGCGGGACGCGGTGCTGCTGTCCGCCGCCGCGGGGCTGGCCGCCCTGGCGCCGGTGGACCGGCCGGTGACCGAGCGGCTGGCGGCCGGAGTGACGGAGGCGGCGGAGGCCGTCGACAGCGGCGCGGCGGAGGCCGCCCTCGAACGCTGGGCCAAGGCCACCGCCCCGCACGCGGTCGCCGCCTGACGCGCCCGGCGGGAGGATACCCGCGGCTCGGGCGCGGCGGGCGGCCCGGCCTCCCGGGCCCCGGCTGTACCGGCTGCTGCGGTGAGCCCGGCTGCGGTGAG
>NZ_WHPN01000352.1 GCF_009735685.1 Streptomyces lycii
TGCCCCTCCCCGAAGTCCTCGTCCCCCCTACACCCAGCCGGCCCCCTGGGAGATCCGGATGGCGTCGACCCGGTTGCGCGCTCCCGTCTTGCGGATCACCGCTGCCATGTAGTTCCGCACCGTCCCCTTGCACAGGTGCAGATTCTCCGCGATCTCGGAGATCGGCGCGCCGCCGGCGGCGAGCGAGAGAACGCTCAGCTCACGCGGCGTCAACGGCATCTTCGCGGCCTCGAGAAAACCGAAGGCGAGCGATTCGTCCACGAACCGCTCGCCCCGGGAGACCTTGCGCACGCCCTCGACTAATCGCTGCGGGGTCGAGTTCTTGTTGACGAAGCCCAGCGCCCCCGCGTCGAAGGCGCGACGGAGCCCCGGGCAGCCGGGGCTGACCAGGGCGAGCAGCGACGCGCCGCACGCGGCGTTCCGGACGGCTCCCTTCAGAGTGCCGACGCGCTCTTCGGCCGGCGGCGCGCCGCCCGGCGACGGATCGTCCGCGTCGACCACGAAGACTTCCGGCCGCAGGGACCGGGCCCACAGTGCGATCGTTTCCCAGGTGGCGGAAGCCACGTCGAAATCCCCCTCTTTACCCAGCAGCGCGGCCAGCGCGGATCTCAGCAGGCCGGTGTCGTGGACGAGAAGTACCCGGATCACTTTCTCCAATTCCTCCAAACGGATCCACACCGCTTGTTCGCAGAACTGTCGGACCTTCACATGAACGGGTGCCCGTCACAGGAGTAAGGGAACTGGTTCCTCACCGTCTTCGAAGCGCAACTGCGCTACGCCCGGCGCTGTAGTCGGCGCCGAGCGCCGTCCTCCGCGCCCGGCGCGCTCCCGGCGCGGTTGTCGGCGCGGCTCCCGGCGGGAACCGTACGGGCGATGAGCCGTCCCGCCGTCTCCAGGTCCGTGCGCACCCGGTCCTCGGAGACGCGGCCGGACAGCCGGCCGACGACGGTGGCGTGCCAGGTGTACTCGACCACCCGCACCGCGGAGAGCTGCTCGGCCGTGGGCGGCCCGTCGAGCCCGACCGCGTCCAGGATGATGGCGGTCGTCAGCCGGGACACCGCGTCGACCTCGTCCGTCACCGACCGGTCGGCGAAGGTGAGGGCCCGCATCATGGCGTCCGCGAGCCGCGGCTCGCGGCGCATGGCACCGAAGGCCCGCAGCAGCGTCCCCGTCACCCGGGCCGCCGGGTCGGGATCCTCCGGCGGGCGTTCGCGCAGCGTCTCGTGCAGCCGGCCCAGCTCGCCCCGCAGGGTCGCGACCAGCAGATGGATCTTGGAGGGGAAGTAGCGGTAGAGGGTGCCGAGCGCGACCCCGGACCGCTCGGCGACCTCACGCATCTGCACCGCGTCGAAGCCGCCGTCGCTGGCCAGCCGGACGGCGGCCTCCAGGATGCGCCGCCGCCGCTCCTCCTGCCGCGCGGTCAGCGGCGGGCCGCCAGGCTTCGCTTCCTCGCTCATGGGCCCCCGTCCCGGTCCGTGGCGCGAATCACCCGATCCCGATCTGCGCCCCTGGCTACCTGCCGGTAGATTCGAAGCTCGTCGGACGGTGAACGATCAAGTCTGAAACTTGTTCTAGATTAGCGCGAGCGATTACGCTCCCGCAGAACGCAAGCGAGAAGGGGGCCGCAAGTGTCCGCTGAGGCCGCACCGGCAGCCACGCCGAGCCCCTCCACCGGCCCGGCCGCGGCCGACGGCGACCGCCCGCTCCGGATCGCCCTGCTGACCTACAAAGGGAATCCTTTCTGCGGCGGCCAGGGCGTCTACGTACGGCACCTCTCCCGGGAGCTGGCGGCCCTCGGCCACTCCGTCGAGGTCATCGGCGCCCAGCCGTACCCGGTCCTCGACGGCGGCGTCACCCTCACCGAGCTGCCCAGCCTCGACCTCTACCGGCAGCCCGACCCCTTCCGCACCCCGAAGCGGGGGGAGTACCGCGACTGGGTCGACGCCCTGGAGGTCGCCACGATGTGGACCGGCGGCTTCCCCGAACCGCTCACCTTCAGCCTGCGCGCCCGCCGCCACCTCGCCGCCCGCCGCGGCGACTTCGACGTCGTCCACGACAACCAGACCCTGGGCTACGGGCTCCTCGGCGGCCCCGGCCGGATCGGCGCCCCGCTCGTCACCACCGTCCACCACCCCGTCACCGTCGACCGGCAGCTGGACCTCGCCGCCGCGGACAGCAGGCGCCGCCGCATGTCGGTGCGCCGCTGGTACGGCTTCACCCGCATGCAGAAGCGGGTCGCCCGGCGGCTGCCGACCGTGCTCACCGTCTCCGGTTCCTCCCGGCAGGAGATCGTCGACCACCTCGGCGTGCGCGAGGACCGGATCCACGTCGTCCCGATCGGCGCCGACACCCGGCTCTTCTCCCCGGACCCGGCCGTCCCCGAGATCCCCGGCCGGATCGTGACCACCTCCAGCGCGGACGTGCCGCTCAAGGGCCTGGTGCACCTGGTCGAGGCGCTCGCCAAGCTCCGTACCGAACGGCCCGACGCGCATCTCGTCGTCGTCGGCAAGCGCGCCGAGGACGGCCCCGTCGCCGCCGCCATCGAGCGCCACGGCCTCGGGGACGCCGTCGAGTTCGTCAAGGGCATCAGCGACACCGAGCTGGTACGTCTCGTGCGCGGCGCCCAGGTCGCCTGTGTGCCCTCGCTCTACGAGGGCTTCTCGCTGCCGGCGGCCGAGGCCATGGCCACCGGCACCCCGCTCGTCGCCACCACCGGCGGCGCCATCCCGGAGGTCGCCGGCCCCGACGGCGAGACCTGCCTCGCGGTGCCGCCCGGGGACGCGGGCGCGCTGTCCGCCGCCCTCGGCCGGCTCCTCGACCCGGTCGGCGGACCGGAGCTGCGCCGCCGGCTCGGCCGGTCCGGACGGGAGCGGGTGCTGAGCCGCTTCACCTGGGCCCAGGCCGCCCGCGGCACCGCCGACCGGTACCGCGAGGCCATAGCGCGGCAGGGCGCCGCCGCGGGCGCCCGGTCCCGGGCCTGACCGTCCGCGCCGGCCCGCGCCGGCGCGGCGGTGACCACCCCCGACCGCACCTTCGATCACGGCCTCTCCCGAACCACAGAAAGCAGGCAGACCCCGAGTGCTGACCGTCGACTTCTCCCGGTTCCCGCTCGCCGCAGGCGACCGCGTGCTCGATCTCGGCTGCGGCGGCGGCCGGCACGCCTTCGAGTGCTACCGCCGCGGCGCGCACGTCGTCGCGCTCGACCGCAACGCCGAGGAGATCCGCGAGGTCGCCGGCTGGTTCGCCGCCATGAAGGAGGCGGGCGAGGTCCCGGCCGGTGCCACCGCCACCGCCATGGAGGGGGACGCGCTGGCCCTGCCCTTCCCCGACGACAGCTTCGACGTCGTCATCATCTCCGAGGTCATGGAGCACATCCCCGACGACAAGGGTGTGCTCGCCGAGATGGTGCGGGTGCTGCGGCCCGGCGGCCGGATCGCGGTCACCGTGCCCCGCTACGGGCCGGAGAAGGTCTGCTGGGCGCTCTCGGACGCCTATCACGAGGTCGAGGGCGGCCACATCCGCATCTACCGCGCCGCCGAACTGCTCCGCAAGATGCGCGAGGCCGGGCTCCGGCCGTACGGCACGCACCACGCACACGGCCTGCACTCGCCCTACTGGTGGCTCAAGTGCGCCTTCGGCGTCGACAACGACAAGGCCCTGCCGGTGCGCGCTTACCACAAGCTGCTGGTCTGGGACATCATGAAGAAGCCCCTCGCGACCCGGCTCGCCGAGCGCGCCCTCGACCCGCTGATCGGCAAGAGCTTCGTCGCGTACGCCACCAAGCCGCACACCCCGTCGCTCGGCGCCCCGTTCGCCGACCGTGCCTCCGAGGCCGACGGCGCTTCCGCGGCCGACGGTGCCTCCGCCGGGGCCGGCGCGTGACGAGCCCCGGCCGTACCGAGCGGCTCGTCCTGCCCGGTGTCCTCACCGCCGAGGAGGCCGCCGTCACCGTCGCCGGGATCGCCGCCCTCCAGCGCGCGGACGGCGCCATCCCGTGGTTCACCGGACACCACCTCGACCCCTGGGACCACGTCGAGGCCGCCATGGCCCTCGACGCGGCCGGCGAACACGAGCGCGCCGAGGCCGCGTACCGCTGGCTCGCCGACCACCAACTGCCCGACGGTTCCTGGTACGCCGCCTACGCCGACGGCGACCCCCTCGCCCCGACCGACCGCGGCCGGGAGAGCAACTTCTGCGCCTACGTCGCCGTCGGGGTCTGGCACCACTACCTCGCCACCGGCGACGACACCTTCCTCGACCGGATGTGGCCCGTCGTCTTCGCCGCCGTCGAGTTCGTCCTCGCCCTCCAGCAGCCCGGCGGGCAGATCGGCTGGAAACGGGAGGACGACGGCACTCCCGTGCCCGACGCGCTGCTCACCGGCTCGTCCTCGATCCACCAGGCGCTGCGCTGCGCCCTGGCCGTCGCCGAGCACCGCGAGGAGCCGCAGCCGGACTGGGAGCTGGCCGCCGGCTGGCTGGCCCACGCGATCCGCCGGCACCCCGAACGGTTCCTCGACAAGGGCCGCTACTCCATGGACTGGTACTACCCGGTGCTCGGCGGCGCGCTGACCGGACAGGCCGCCCGGGAGCGGATCGACGAGGGCTGGGACCGGTTCGTCGTTCCCGGCCTCGGCGTGCGCTGCGTGCTGCCCAACCCGTGGGTGACCGGCGGCGAGAGCGCCGAACTGGCCCTGGCCCTCTGGGCGACGGGGGAGTCCGACCGTGCGCTGGACATCCTGAAGTGGATCGGGCACCTGCGCGCCGACAACGGCATGTACTGGACGGGCTACGTCTTCGAGGACGACGCCGTCTGGCCGGAGGAACAGACTGCCTGGACGGCCGGCTCGGTGCTGCTGGCCGTGGCCGCCCTCGGCGGGGACGAGGCGACCACGGCCGTCTTCGGCGGCGAGCGGCTGCCCGCCGGACTCGAACCGGACTGCTGCTGACGGCGGCCCGGCTCGTTTCCACCGGTCCTGCCGGTCCTGCCGGTCCTGCCGGCGCTGCCGGTCCTGACTGTGCTCGTCAGGCCCTCCGGGGCTCGTGAGGCCCTCCGGGGCTCGTCCAGGCCGACCGGTGCCTGTCAGGCCGCCGGTGCTTGTCAGGCCCGGCGGATCCGCAGTGCCAGGGCGTGCCCGATGAAGAGGTACACCACGGCGGGCAGCCCGTAGTTCAGCAGCACCCGCAGCCAGTCGGTGTCCATCGTGAACAGGTCGTACGACCAGCCCGCCAGCCAGCGGGCCGCGTCCTGGACGAAGCTCACCAGGTCGTTGGCCCGGTTGGCGTCGAGCCAGTACATCAGGATCCACAGGGCCAGAATCGCCGCGGCGACATCGGCCACCAGAGCGATGGCGGTGGCCGCGGCATTGCTTCCCGATCGTCTGCTCATGCCCCGCGTCTTGCCGCTTCCGCGGGGCGGAAACCCGGATGGACCGCCCCCGCTCGCGGCGCCCCGCCGCCCGGGGGAGGCTGCGCTCAACTGCCGTCCCGCCGCGGGCCCCGGCCCCCGGCCCTCCGGAGGTCCGCCGTGCCGACTCCCGCCCCCTTCCGTCCCGGCCCGTACGGTGCGCTCTTCCGCGTCCCCGCCGACCGCCGCGGCGGACCTCCGGGGGGCCGGCGGCTGCCGGCGGCGCTGCTCGCCTGTGCCCTGCTGGCCGGCACGGCTGCCTGCGGCGGTGACGAGTCCGGCGGCGGGTCCGCCGGCACCGGTGACGGGGGCAAGAAGGGGGACAAGGCGAAGTTCGCCGCCAACGCGGGACTCGCGGCGGGCGCCGCGCACCAGTGGATCGTCAAGCCGTTCCGCGAGGGCAAGTTCAAGAAGGGCGCCGACGGCCGTACCGGGGCGATGCTCAAGGCCGGTCTCGCCGGGGGCTTCACCTACAACCGGCTCCAGGCCGCGCTGAAGAACGCCCGCAACGACCCGGATCTGAAGAAGGCCGTCGAGCCGATCGACCAGAGCGTCAAGGACCTCAAGGGGCTGCCGCAGAAGCTCAAGGACGGCGACGTGAACAAGAGCGAGGTCGACACGGTCCAGAAGGTCGTCGACAACGTCAAGGAGGCGGGCAGGAAGGCCGGCGCCGAGGTGAAGGACAACGTCCCCTCGCTCTCCGAACTGCGCGGATAATCGATACCGCCGCGGTCGCGCGCTGCCTAGGGTTCGGCCATGACATCCCTTGCGCACGACCGGTTCTGCACGGAGATCGAACGGCAGACGAGCCGGCTGCTGACTGCGTGCGACGGCGCCGCGCTCGACACCCGGGTCCCGGCCTGCCCCGAATGGTCCCTGCGCGACCTGCTGGTGCACGTCGGCGGGGCACACCGCTGGTCCGAGACCCTGGTCCGCACCCGGGCGAAGGAGGACGTCCCGGAGAAGGACGTACCGGACATCGAACCGACCGGTGACACGGCCGGAGCGCTCGGCGCCTGGCTGGCCGACGGCGCGGCCCGGCTCGCCACGACCCTCCGCGAGGCCGGGCCGGACGCCCCCGTGTGGTCCTGGGCCCCCTGGGCGCAGCACGCCGGATTCTGGGCCCGGCGGATGGCCCACGAGACCCTGGTCCACCGCGCGGACGCCGCGATCGCCACCGGACAGCCGTATCCGGTCGACCCGGACCTCGCGGCCGACACCGTCGACGAATGGCTGGAGATCGTCGGCTCCCCGGCCGCCGCCGGGCACGACCCGGAGATCGCCGAACTGCGCGACGGCCCCGCCCGCAGCATCCACCTGCACGCCACCGACACCCCGGCCGGTCTCGGCGCCGAGTGGCTGATCCGCTTCGGCGGGCAGGACCTCAGCTGGCAGCGGGTCCACGGCCGGGCCGACACCGCGCTGCGCGGGCCGCTCACGGATCTCCTGCTGGTCTTCCAGCGCCGGCTGAGCCCGGACAGCGACCGCGTGGAACTGCTCGGCGACCGCGAGACGCTGGACTTCTGGCTGGAGCGGGCGAAGTTCGCCTGATACGGGGAGGCCGGGCGGGGCCCGCCGGACAGGGGGCGGACAGCCGGGAGACAGCGGGCAGACAACGGGGAGATTCCGGGCGGACAGCGGGGCGTAGCCGGGCGGACAGCGAGGAGGGGCCGGCACCGGGCGAACGCCTGAGCGGCAGGTCGGCACCGGGGCGGCACCGGGGAGACACCGCGGGAGGAACCGGGCGCGGCCCGGTGGGCGGGCGGCGGCACGGGAAGACGCCGGGCGTGGCCCTGGAGGACCCGGCGGCGGCACCGGAGGGACGCCGGGCGGCGCGGGAAGACACCGGACGGTGCCCGGAGGGGCCGGGATGGCACTCGGCACGGCCGGCCGGCACGCCCGCCCCGGCGGCCGGGACACGACGAGGCCCCCGCCCGTGACGGGCGGGGGCCGGATACGCCTGGGGCGCCCGAGCGGACCGTGCGGTCAGCCGCGCTGGATGCCCGAGGTGTCCTGGAGGACACCCCGGCGGCCGTCCTGGGTCTGGGCGACCAGCGCCTGGCCGCGCTGCTCGACCGCCAGGTACCAGGTGCCGGGGGCCAGCTCCGCGACCGGGTTCGGCGAACCGTCCTCCGCGAACAGCGGCCGGGCCACCGGAACCGCGAACCAGAACGGGGCGAACTCGCCGCCCGGCGCACCGGGCTGACCGCCCTGCGGGCCCGGAGCCGCCGTGGCACCGGCGGCCTGCGGCTGGCCCGGCTGGGCGCCGTACGGCTGCTGGCCGCCCGGCGCGGGCTGACCCTGCTGCGGGCCGCCCGGGTAGCCGTAGCCGGGCTGCTGCGCACCGGGGTAGCCGTAGCCCTGGCCCGGGCCGGCACCGTACGGCGACGGGGCGGGCGGCTTCGGGGCGCCCAGCAGCGGGGCCTTGAGAGCCGGCAGGGTCTGGCCGAGGACGGCACCCGCGGCCAGCGCCAGCGTCGCGAGGAACGCCAGGATCGGGGCGAGCCCCAGGCTCACCTGCTCGGCGCTCCGCAGCGGTCCGTCGAACAGCACCCACAGGGCCGACCAGGCGGAGAACACGGCCAGCGCGGTGCCCCACTGGTCGAGGGACAGGCCGACGAGCTTCCGGCCCGCGGGCAGGAAGCGCGAGGCGACGACCAGCGCGGCCGCGATGATGCCGGCGAGGAAGACCGACGGCAGCACCGGGAAGAGTTCACTCTCCCACGCGCTGGGAATGTCGTCGGAGTTGCAGAACTCGCCTTCGCAGTCGACGGAATAGAAATCCAGGAACGAGGCGATGAACAGCAACACCGCTGCTCCGATCACCACGCCGTCGCCTCGAGTGAGGGAGCGGATGTTCACGTAAGGTCCTTCGTCTCAGTCTCGTGGGTGTCGTTGCTGCCGCCGTGACGCGGGTGGCACTGGCGCGGGGGTGGCCACCCATCGTACGGATGAATCTATCGCCCGGTGGCCCGGGGTGTTCGCCGGGTCACAGTGACACCGTTTTCCCCGCTTTGCCGATACGGGCTGATGCTTTCTCCCCCTTCCCCCGTCGTCCCCGTGGTCCTTGCCGGCCCCGTGCTGCCCGTGCTCCGGTTCCCCCGCTCCTCCCCGGTGCCGGGCCGTTCTCAGAAGTCCTTGCCGGCGGCCGCGCCCAGATGGAGCGCGATGCCGTCCGCGATGCCCCGGGCCGCGCTCTGCCGCCACTCGGCGCTGGTCAGCCGCTCGGCGTCCTGCGGGTCCCGCATGTTGCCGCACTCGACGAACACCTTGGGAACCTCGGACAGGTTGAGCCCGCCGAGGTCGGAGCGTACATCCAAGCCGGTGCCCCCGCCGATGTAATTGGAGGGCTCGCTGCCGGTCTCGCGCACGAACCGTCCCGCGATGCGCTCGCCCAGCTCGCGCGAGGGTCCGACGATCGCGCGGGTGTCCGCGCCGCCCTCCTTGACGGCTCCGGGGAGGATCACGTGGAAGCCGCGGTTCCCCGCTCCCGAACCGTCCGCGTGGACGGACACGGCGGCGTCCGCGTCCGCCTTGTTGCCGATCGCCGCCCGCTCGTCCACACAGGGCCCGTACGGCCGGTCGTCGTCGTGCGTCAGCCGCACCTCGGCGCCCTGCTTCTCCAGGATCGTCCGGATGCGGCGGGCGACGTCGAGGGTGAACTCCGCTTCCGCGTAACCGTCGTTCGTCGCCGTACCGGTGGTGTCACAGGCCTTGCTGTTCGTACCGATGTCCACGGACGCGTTGATCTCGCGCGGGTGGTCGCGGTTGCCCGGGTTGTGGCCCGGGTCGACGACGACCACCTTCCCGGCCAGCGGCTTCCCGGCGTCCGGCTCGCCGCTCGGCGGGGCGGAGCCCGGCGGCCGCCCGTCCGCCCCGTCCGCGGGACCGCCCGGCTCCGCGGTGCCGCGGCTCCCGGCCGACGACGGGCCGCCGTCACCGCCCCGGGCGCCGTCCCCGCCCAGGGACTGCCACACGAGCCCGCCCACGACGCAGGCCGGGACCAGCACGGTGCAGGTGACGGCGACGGCGCCGCGGAGGCGGCGGGGGGACGAGGGGCTGCTGCCGTTGGACACGCCCGCGATGCTATCCGTGCCGTCCCGCGCCGGCCGCCGCCCCCTGCGCGCCTGCTGCCGTCCTCTCGGTGCCTGCTGCCGTCCCCTCGGTGCCGGTCGCCGCCTCCTGCGCGCCTGTCGCTGTCCCCTCCGTGCCGGCCGCTGTCCCCTGCGCGCCTGCCGCCGCCCTCTCCGTGCCGGTCGCCGTCCTCTCCTCGGCGGTCGCCCGCCGCAGCACCCGCAGCGAGCGGGTGGCCGAGATCTCGGTGAACCCGCCCGAGTCCAGGGCCCGTCGGTAGATCCGGTACGGTGCCCGGCCGCCGTCCGCCGGATCGGGGAACACGTCGTGGATGACGAGGAGCCCGCCGGGCGCCAGATGCGGCGTCCAGCCCTCGTAGTCGGCGTTCGCGTGCTCGTCGGTGTGGCCGCCGTCGACGAACACCAGGCCCAGCGGCCGCCCCCACAGCGCCGCCACCCGCGGCGAGCGGCCGACGACCGCGACGACGTGCTCCTCCAGCCCGGCCGCGAACAGGGTGCGGCGGAAGGCGGGCAGCGTGTCCATCCGACCGGTCTCCGGGTCGACGGTCTCCGGGTCGTGGTACTCCCACCCGGGCTGCTGCTCCTCCGACCCGCGGTGGTGGTCGACGGTGACGGCGACGGTTCCCGCGTCCCGGGCCGCGGCGGCCAGCAGCACGGTCGACCGGCCGCAGTAGGTGCCGACCTCCAGCAGCGGCAGCCCGAGCGCGGCGGCCCCGACCGCGGCGGCGTACAGGGCGAGCCCCTCGTCGGCGGGCATGAAGCCCTTGGCCGCCTCGAACGCGGCCAGGACGTCCTCGTCCGGCCGGGCCTGGAGATGCGACTGCGTACCCTGCGTACCCATCGGTTTCCTCTGTTCGTGCCGCGCTGTGCCCGCCCATGCTGCCGGACCGGCTCGGCGGCGGGGCGCCCGGGGCGGTGGCCGAGGGGCCGGTCCGGTACTCCCGGACGAGGACCACCGGACCAATCGGGCTCATTCGTAATGGGGATGCAGCGTGACGGTCATGACGAGAGCATGGCGGGCATGGAGAAGCCCACCCCCGTGCCAGGACAGGCCGCCGAGACCGGCCGGCGGGAACCCGCCGTGTGGGCCGCCCTGGTGGCCGCCTGCGCCGGTCAGTTCCTGGTCGTCCTCGACGTCTCCGTCGTCAACGTCGCGCTGCCGTCCGTCCGCAGAAGCCTCGGGCTCGACGAGAGCGGACTCCAGTGGGTGGCCAACGCCTACACCATCACCTTCGCCGGGTTCATGCTGCTCGGCGGGCGGGCCGCGGATCTCTTCGGGCGCAAGCAGGTCTTCCTCACCGGGCTCGGGCTGTTCACCGCCGCCAGCCTCGCGGGCGGCCTCGCCCAGGAGCCGTGGCAGCTGATCGCGGCCCGGGTGGTGCAGGGCGTCGGAGCGGCCGTGCTCGCCCCGTCGACGCTCACCATCCTCACCACCTCCTTCCCCGAGGGCCCGGCCCGGGTGCGGGCCATCGGGCTGTGGACGGCCGTCGGAACCGGCGGCGGCGCGGCGGGCGGCCTCGTCGGCGGGCTGCTCACCGACGCGCTCGGCTGGCGCTGGGTGCTGCTCATCAACGTTCCGGTGGGCGCGCTGGTCCTGGCCGGCACCGCGCTCTGGCTCACCGAGCGCCGGGAACGGGCCGTCCCGCGGCGGCTGGACCTGCCGGGCGCCGTGCTGGTGACGGCGAGCGTCGGCGCCGTGGCGTACGGGATCGCGCAGACCGAGGCGCACGGCTGGACGGACTCGGCCTCGCTGCTGCCGCTGCTGGGCGGACTGGCCGGAATCGCCGCGTTCACCGCCGTCGAGGCGCGGTCGGCGGAACCGCTGATGCCGCTCCGGCTCTTCCGGGTCCGCTCGGTGTGGACGGCGAACACGGTCTTCTTCGTCTGCGGCACCGGCTTCTTCGCGATGTGGTACTTCATGTCGCTCTATCTGCAGAACGTCCTCGGGTTCAGCCCCGTCGAGGCCGGCTGCGCCTTCCTGCCGCACACCCTCTCCATCATCATCGGCTCCCAGCTGGCGCCCCGGCTGATGAACCGGATCGAGCCGCGCACGCTCATCGCCGTCGGCGGGCTGCTGGCGGTGGCGGGCTTCGGCTGGCAGAGCACCATGGGGGCCGACGGCACCTTCCTCCGCACGGTGCTGGGGCCCGCCGTGCTGATGTCCTTCGGCGCGGGCCTGCTGATGACCCCGCTCGCCTCCGTGGCCACCTCGGGGGTCGCCGCCGGGGAGATGGGCGCGGTGTCGGGCCTGGTGAACACCGCGCGGACGGTCGGCGGCGCGCTCGGACTGTCGATCCTGGCGACCGCCGCGGCCGACCGGATCGCCTCCGCCGCCGCGTCCGGCGCAGCGGGCCCCGAGGCACTGGCCGACGGTTACGCCTACGCCTTCCGGGTCGCCGCCTGCTTCCTGCTGGCCGGCACGCTGCTGGTCGCGCTGCTGCCGAGGGCCGGGACGGCGTCGCGGCCGGGCGGGAAACCGGCGGAAGCGGCACGCCGGGTCGTGTCGACGTGAGCGTCCGCTCGTAGAGTTGGGCCCCGTGGAGGCACCCGGCCGCCCGGACCGGCGAGACGAACGGACCGGCGAGACGACGGACCGGCGAGACGAACGGACCGCGCCGGACCGCAGGACAAGAACGCGCGACCGGACCGCGCGACCGGACCGCCCGTGACCGCCCCGGTCCGGACGGCCCGCACCGGACGGCCCGCACCGGACGGCCCGGACCGGACGAGCCCGCCTCGAGCAGCCCGCCCCGGGCGGCCGGACCGAACAGCCCGGACCGAACAGCCCGGACCGAACAGCCCGGACCGAACAGCCGGACCCGGACAGCCGGACCCGGACAACCCGTACCGGACACCGGGAGCACCGGGCCGCGGGCCGGTCACACCAGGGACCGGGCGCACCGGGGACCGGGTTCACCCACGACCGGGTGACCAGGAACAGAGGACAAGGAACACCGCATGCCCACCGACCCGTCCCGCCACTCGGCCGGCCCGTCCGGCACCGCCGCCCCGGTCCCCGAACCGGCCGCCGTGCCACCGTTTCCGGCCCGCGGCCGCCGGGTCCTGGTCAGCGGCGCCTCGCGCGGGCTCGGCCGGGCCGTGGCGCTGGCCTTCGCCGCGAACGGGGACCGGGTCGCCGTGCACTACGGGACGCGGCGCGCGGAAGCCGAGAAGACGCTCGCCGGGCTGGACGGTGACGGGCACGTCCTGCTCGGCGCGGACCTGGCCGACCCGGAGGGCGCGGCCGGACTGGCGGACGCGGCGGGGGAGGCGCTCGGCGGCATCGACGTCCTGGTGAACAACGCCGCCGTCAATCTGCCGCATCCGCCCGAGAGCACCGCGTTCCCGGACTGGGTGGACGCCTGGCGGCGTCATGTGGACGTCAATCTGCTGGCGACCGCGCATCTGAGCCACCGTGCCGCGCACCGCATGATCGAGCAGGGCACGGGCGGCCGGATCGTCAACGTCGGCTCCCGGGGCGCGTTCCGCGGCGAGCCCGGGCATCCGGCGTACGGGGCGACGAAGGCCGCGGTGCACGCGCTCGGCCAGTCCCTCGCCGTCGCCCTCGCGCCGTACGACATCGCGGTCGCCTCGGTGGCGCCCGGGTTCATCGAGACCGACCGGGTCGCGCACCGGCTGACCGGCCCGGAGGGTGAGGCGATCCGCGCGCAGAGCCCGTTCGGCCGGGTCGCGGAACCGGCCGAGATCGCGGCGGCCGTGCGCTGGCTCGCGTCGCCGGAGGCCCGGTGGAGTTCCGGCACGGTGATGGACCTCAACGGGGCCTCGTACCTGCGCACTTGACGGCCGGCCGGGCGATACGGCGCCGGGTCCCCGCGGGCGTGCGGGCGTGCAGGCGTGCGAGTAAAGCCATCACGGCCGACGTCGAGGAGTGGCTGAACCTGCGGGCGTACGGACCTGCGGGCGTTTCGGACCTGCGGGCGTACGGGCCTGCGGGCCTGCGGGCCTGCGGGGAGAGAGTCTGCCGGGAGAGGCCCTTGGGACGGGGGCGTACGCCCGGGCGGAGATCGCACGGCGGATCTGGCGCGGACACGGCTGTGGCCGCCCGGACCGGAGTCCGGACGGCCACAGCCGTGTCGTTTCTTCAGTTCTTCCGGCCGGCCGGGAACTACGCCGGTCGCCGGTGCTTGCCCCGCGTCGCCTTCCGCTGCGCGTCCTCGGACGCGGCCGGACCCCGGTGCTTGCCCCGGCCTGCGGCGGACTGCGCGGAATCCTCCCGCGGGCGCGCCTCGGTCGTGTCGGTTCGGGCTTCGGACATGTGGGAACTCCACCCCGTTGAATCGCCGTGTGCTGTGCGCCGGGGCCCGCGTCCACGACAGCGGCGGAAAGGCCACACCCGTCCCCGTGTCACCGACGGTGCACCGGTCGTGCGGCACGCGCCGGCCCCCGGGAGGAGTCTAACGGGAACGATCATCGGAATGTCACCCGGCTCGGCCGGTGGTGGCCAATGGTTTCTGCTGGAGCGGGACCGGGCGCAGCGGCAGCGTTCGTTCCGATTCCAGCAGCCCCCGGCCGGTACCGTCCGGCCCGCTTCCGGTGTCCGCGACGACCCCCGGGCCGGCCGGGTCCGTCTCCGCGCCGGTCCAGGGTCCCGCGGCCTCCGCACCGAATCGGAGATCCTCGGCCTCCGCACCGATTCGGGGACCCTCGGCCTCCGCACCGGCCCCTGCGCCCGTGGACTCCGCGCCGGTTCCCGCTCCTGTGCTGTACGCACCCGTCACCGCGCCGGTCCCCGCGCCCGTCGTCTCCGCACCCGTCACCGGGCCGATTCCCGGGTCCGCGGCCTCCACACCGTTCTCCGGGCCGGCCGTCCCGGTGCCCGTCTCCGCACCCGTCTCCGTAACGGTCTCCGGGCCCGCCGTCCCGGTAAGCGTCTCCGTGCCCGTCCCGTCCCCGGCGGTCTCCGTCCCGCCGTCGTGCGGAGCCCGCTCCGGCGCCGGGTCCCGTGCCGGGCCGCGCCACGTCTGCCCTGCCGCCTGCCTTTCCGGCGCTCCGCTCCTCGCGGTCTCCCGTTCCGGCGGCCGTGCCGGTACGACGCTCCGGGCCAGCCCGCACCGCTCGTCCGCGGTGGCGTACGGCAGCCGCAGTTCGCCCTCCGCCGTCCACACCCCCGTCCCCGCGAGCCAGCCCTCCGGGACGGCCAGCTGCCGCAACCGGCCCTCGGACGGCCGCCACACCGCCACCCCGGTCCCGTCCGGCCCGTCCGTCCGCAGCGCGACCCCGCAGCTCTCCGGGAGCAGTGTCTGGCCGGGCTGGGCCGCGAACGGCGTATAGGCGACGCCGCCCGGCGGTCCGTCCAGCAGCGAGTCGGGGAAGCGCACCGGGCGGGTGCTCCCGAGCACGCCCCACCCCAGCCGGTCCCGGCCGGGGGCGTCGGAGCGCAGGAGCAGCAGCCCGCTGTCCGGGTCGGCCAGCAGCAGCCGGTCGTCGCTGTCCTCGGCGAGTTGGAGCAGCGGACTGGTCTCGCCGGCCCGTCCCAGGTCGACGGCGATGGTCTTCGTCCGGCCGGAGGAGTCCGTACGGTCCAGGGCCAGCAGCCGGCCGGCCCGGTCCAGCCAGGCGCCGCCCGAGCAGGGGCCGGGGATGTCGGTGATGCGCTCCGGCCCGAAGGAGCCGCCGTGCACCCGCCACAGGGCGGTGGACTCCCCGGCCGGTGCGAGCGCGTAGACCGCGGAGCCGTCGGGGGACGGCGGCAGCAGACGCAGCCGCTCGCACTCGACGCCGCCGACGGGGAGTTCCCCGGTGGCGGGCCCGGTCGGGTAGAGCAGGGCGAACACGTGCCGTTCCCCGGAGCGGCGGTGGATCAGCACCCGTCCGTCGGCGAGCGGCAGCACCTCGCTGTCCGGCTCCTCCGGGCGCACGCCGGGCAGCAGCACCGCGTACGGCTCCGGGCCTCCCAGGGTCCAGCGCTCGGTGAGCAGTCCGCCGCCGGGGTCCGGCAGCAGCCGGGCTGCGTACGAACCGTCGGCCGCGATCGTCAGCGCGGGGCCCGGCACGCGGCCCGCGCCGGGCGCCCCGCCGGCCGGGGGCGCGGCGCCGGCGCCGTCGGGGCTCTCGAGTTCGTCGGGGCCGTCGGGGCCGTCGGGGCTGTCGGCGCTGCCGGGCCCGGCGGAACCGGGCGGGGGAGCGCCGGCGGTCGCCGTGCTGTCGCAGGCGGCGGTCTCCGGGGCACAGGCCGTCATAATGCGGTCACCTCCGGCAGACGAACCTAGGTATCGCACTCCCGGCCGATCAATGAGAGCGGGGGCGCTTCACGCATACGGGTGGATGTCGTTCGAATCGTCGTGAACGGGCGGGGCGATTGTGCTCCGCGCGTAACGCACGCCGGGGCGCCGGACGGGGCGGGCCCCCCGCCCGGCGTGCGGGGTAGCCTTTCCCCCGTGCCCGCACAGTCTGAAGTCATCGCCGCGCTCGACGCCCTGTGGCCGCCCGGCCGGGCCGAGCAGTGGGACGCCGTCGGCACCGTCTGCGGAGACCCGGACGCCGAGGTGCGCCGCGTGCTGTTCGCCGTCGACCCGGTGCGGGAGGTCGTCGACGAGGCCGTGGAGCTGGGCGCCGACCTGCTCGTCACCCACCACCCGCTCTATCTGCGCGGGACGACCACGGTCGCGGCCTCCACCTTCAAGGGACGCGTCGTGCACACCCTGATCAAGCACGACATCGGGCTGCACGTCGCGCACACCAACGCCGACCGCGCCGACCCAGGGGTCTCCGACGCCCTCGCGGGCGCGCTGGACCTGCGGGTCACCGGCCCGCTGGTGCCCGACCCGGACGACCCCGCCGGACGCCGCGGCCTCGGCCGGATCTGCGAGCTGGACGAGCCCGAGACGCTCGCCGGCTTCACCGCCCGGGCCGCCGCCGCGCTGCCCGCCACCGCGCAGGGCATCCGGGTCGCGGGCGACCCCGGCCGGACGGTCCGTACCGTCGCCGTGTGCGGCGGGTCCGGCGACAGCCTCTTCGACGACGTACGCCGCGCGGGCGTCGACGTCTATCTCACCGCCGACCTGCGGCACCACCCCGCCTCCGAGGCCCGCGAGCAGGCCCGGGCGCGGGCCGCCGGGGCGGACGCGGCGGTGCCGGCGCTGGTCGACGCCGCGCACTGGGCCACCGAGTGGCCCTGGACCGAGCAGGCCGCCGCCCAGCTCGACGAGATCTCCGACCGGCACGGGTGGAATCTGCGCACCCACGTCTCCCGTGCCGTCACCGACCCGTGGACCGCCCACGCGGCCTCCGACACGAGGCCCGCCGACGCGCCCCCGACACCGATCACCGACATCCCAGGAGCCCCGAACTGAACGCCGAGCCAGCCGACCAGATCCGCCTCCTCGACGTCCAGGCCCTCGACGTCCGGCTCTCGCAGCTCGCGCACAAGCGCACGACGCTGCCGGAGCACGCCGAGATCCAGACCCTGGAGGCCGACCTCGCGCAGCTGCGCGACCTGCTCGTCGCAGCCCGGACCGAGGAGAGCGACACCGCCCGCGAGCAGACCAAGGCGGAGCAGGACGTCGACCAGGTGCGCCAGCGCGCCGCCCGGGACCAGAAACGACTCGACTCCGGAGCCGTCACCTCCCCGAAGGACCTGGAGAACCTCCAGCACGAGATCGCCTCGCTCGCCAAGCGCCAGGGCGACCTGGAGGACGTCGTCCTGGAGATCATGGAGCGCCGCGAGGCCGCCCAGGAGCGGGCCGGCGAGCTGGCCGGCCGGGTCGAGTCCGTGCAGGCCAAGGCCGCCGACGCCACCGCCCGCCGGGACGCGGCCGTGCGGGACCTCGACGCCGAGACCGAGTCCGCCACCAAGGAGCGCGAGGTCGTCGCCGCCTCCGTACCGGCGGACCTGCTGAAGCTGTACGAGAAGCTGCGCGTCCAGCAGGGCGGCGTCGGCGCGGCGCGGCTCCACCAGCGGCGCTGCGAGGGCTGCCGGCTGGAGCTCAACATCACCGAGGTCAACGAGGTCCGGGCCGCCGCGCCCGACGAGGTCCTGCGGTGCGAGAACTGCCGCCGCATCCTCGTCCGCACGGCCGACTCGGGGCTGTGAGCCGGTGAGCGGAGCGAAGCGGCGTTTCGTCGTCGAGGCCGACGGCGGCTCCCGGGGCAATCCGGGGCCCGCCGGTTACGGCGCGGTGGTCCTCGACGCGGTCAGCGGCGAGCCGCTCGCCGAGGCCGCCGAGTACATCGGCACGGCGACGAACAACGTCGCCGAGTACAAGGGGCTCATCGCGGGGCTGCGCGCCGCGTACGCCCTCGACCCGGACGCCGAGATCCAGGTCCGGATGGACTCCAAGCTCGTCGTCGAGCAGATGTCCGGCCGCTGGAAGATCAAGCACCCGGACATGCGCCCGCTGGCCGCCGAGGCGAAGACGGTCTTCCCGGCCGAGCAGGTGACGTACGGCTGGATCCCGCGGGAGAAGAACAAGCACGCGGACCGGCTCGCCAACGAGGCCATGGACGCGGGCAGGCGCGGCGAGCGCTGGCAGCCGGGCGCGTCCTCGGCGGCCCTGGCCGCCGGACCCCGGCCGGAGGCGGTCGCCGACTCGGCGGAGCCGGAGGAACTGGACCGGCTCGCCGACACCGGGCCGGCCCTGCGGGGAACCGCCGCCGGGCCGTCCGCCGGGGAGACCGCGGCCGCGGGCTGGGGCCCCGACCTCGGCCCGCCCGCCACCTTCGTACTGCTGCGGCACGGCGAGACCGCCCTCACCCCCGAGAAGCGCTTCTCCGGCAGCGGCGGCACCGACCCGGAGCTGTCGGCCGCCGGCCGCCGCCAGGCCGAGGCCACCGCGGCGGCGCTGGCCGCGCGCGGCACGATCCAGGCCGTCGTCAGCTCCCCGCTGCGCCGCTGCCGGGAGACGGCGGACACGGTCGCGCGCAGGCTCGGGCTCGACGTACGCGTCGACGAGGGCATCCGGGAGACGCACTTCGGGGCGTGGGAGGGCATGACCTTCGCCGAGGTGCGGGACAGCTACCCGGACGACCTCGACGCCTGGCTCGCCTCGCCGGAGGCCGCGCCGACCGGCGGCGGTGAGAGCTTCGCCGAGGTCACCCGCCGGGTCGCCCGCTCGCGGGACAAGCTCCTCGCCCGCTACTCCGGCCGCACCGTCCTGGTCGTCACGCACGTCACCCCGGTCAAGATCCTGGTCCGGCAGGCGCTGGGCGCGCCCCCGGAGTCGCTGTTCCGGATGGAGCTCTCCGCGGCGTCGCTGTCGGCGGTCGCGTACTACGCGGACGGCAACGCCTCGCTGCGGCTGTTCAACGAGACCAGCCACCTGCGCTGAGGCAGCCGGCGCGTGTGCGCCGGAGGGGCGGAACCCCGCGCGGCACGGGCCCGGCGGCGCCGTGCGGGGGGTTGCGGCGGTGTGCGTGCGCCGGCCGCGGCCGCGGGCCCGGGCGTCCGGCCGCCGAACCCCGCCTCAGCTCCCCAGCAGGGCGGCCTCCCGGGCCAGCCGCTCGATCCGGGCCCAGTCGCGGTCCCGTACCGCGTCCGCGGGCAGCATCCACGAACCGCCGACACAGGCGACGTTGGGCAGCGCCAGATAGGCCGGAGCGGTGTCCGGGCCGATGCCGCCCGTGGGGCAGAAGCGCGCCCGGGGCAGCGGGGAGGCCAGCGACTTCAGATACGCCGCTCCGCCCGCCGCCTCGGCCGGGAAGAACTTCATCTCCGTGACACCCCGCTCCAGCAGGGCCACGACCTCCGACGTCGTCGACACCCCGGGCAGGCACGGCACGCCCGATCCGCGCATCGCGTCGAGCAGCCGCTCGGTCCAGCCGGGGCTCACCAGGAAGCCCGCCCCGGCGTCCACCGCGGTCCGGACGTCCTCGGGGGTCAGCACGGTGCCCGCGCCGACCGCGGCCTCCGGGACCTCGGCGGCGATCGCCCGGATCGCGTCCGGTGCCGCCGCCGTCCGCAGCGTGACCTCGACGGCGGGCAGTCCGCCCGCGACCAGGGCACGGGCGAGCGGCACGGCGTCGGAGGCGTCCTCCAGAACGACGACGGGGAGGACGGGCGCGAGGTCGAGCACGGAGGTCATGCGAGCATCCTGCCGGTGACGACGTACTGTGCGCAACGTGTATTGCGCAGCATGCAACGCAACCGGTGCTGGGGTGCTTTCCGGGCCCGCCCGGCCCGGGACCCGGCCTGTCCGATCTGCCCTGTCCGTACGGCCTGTCCGTCCTGTCTTGGCCCGTCCGTCCGTCCTGTCTTGGCCCGCCCGTATCGGGCTGCGGTGCCGCGATCGGCCGGGCGGTCCCGCTTCGGGGCGGCGGTGCGGCTTTCCGGGGCCGGCCGGTCACGGGGTTCCGGGGGAGGCCTGCCGCCCCGCCGCCTTCGGGCGCCCCGGGGCCGGCCGGTCATGGAGTTTCCGGGAGGCATGCCGCCTGCGGGCGTCCCGGGGGACCGGCCGGTCCGGCGTTCGGGGGGTCGTCGCTCCGGGCGTCCCGGGGCGGCGGATCCGGTGTTCTGGGGGAGGGGCTGTCGCTCCGGCGACGCGGGGCGGCGGGTCCGGTGTTCTGGGGGAGGGGCTGTCGCTCCGGCGACGCGGGGCGGCGGGTCCGGTGTTCTGGGGGAGCCTGGCGCTCCGGGCGTCCCGGGGCAGCCGGTTCGGCCTTGACCCGGGGGCGGTCGGTTCGGCCTTGACCCGAGAGGGGGTCGGTTCGGCCTTGACCCGGGGCGGCTGTTCCGCTGGTTGCCGCCCCGCGTCGAGGCCGGGCCTCAGTGCAGCTCGGTGACCACCACGTCCAGGTTCCACGCCCGGCCCGGCCGGGTGGGCGCCTGGGCCTCCACGGTGTGGCCGAGCTGCCGGAGCGCGTCCACCAGTTCCGCCGGTCCCGCGGGCTCGGTGCCGGACGTCAGCAGGTCCCGTACGAGCCGGCCCTTCGTCGCCTTGTTGAAATGGCTCACCACGGACCGCTTCTCCACCCCGTCCACCATCCGCGCGTGCAGCACCCGCACGGTCGCGGTCCGCTCGGCGACCTCGCCCTTCGGCTTCCACGCGGCGGCGTAGGCGGACGACCGCAGGTCCAGCACCAGGCCCCCGGCGGCGGCCTCGGGCAGCGTCTCGGCCATGGACCGGCGCCAGTACGCGCCCAGCGGTCCGGCGCCCGGCAGCCGCACACCCATGGAACAGCGGTACGAGGGAATCCGGTCCCCGATCCGCACCGCGCCCCAGAGCCCGGAGAAGACCAGCAACTGCCGTTCCGCCCGGGCCCGGGCGGCCGGATCGAGCGAGGCCGGGCCGAGGGCGTCGTAGAGCACCCCGGTGTAGATCTCGGCCGCCGGCCGGGCGGGGGCGGTGCGGAGCCCGGCGTTCTTGCCGATCTCGCCGCGCAGGCCCTCGCTGAGGCCGAGCACCTCCCGGGCCTTCTCCTCCTCGCCCTGGCACAGGGTGACCAGCTCGTCCAGCACCTCGGCCCGCGCCGCCGTCAGCCCCGGCAGCGAGAGCGAACCGAGGTCCAGCGGGGCCCCGGAGCCGCCCGCGGCCTTTCCTTCGGACGGCGGCAACAGCACGAGCACGGTGATCTCCTCAAGCGGTACAGCGATACGTCGGTACAGCGATACGTCGGTACGCCGGCGCGCCGCGCCGGCGTCGCGGGCGGGGCACCACGGGGCGGGCTCCACGGGTCGCGCCGGCGATGGCACGGGCACCGCGGCAGGGCGGACGCAGCGGCGGCGCGGACGCAGCGGCGGTGCGCCACGGCGGTGCGGGCCGAAGCCTACGGCCCGGTGGTCCGCCGGGGCACCGCGGAGGCCCGGGGAACGGGCCGGCGGGCCGGTCAGCCCGACACCCGCTGCAACCGGAACGGCCCGGCCGATCCCGCGCCGAACATCACCGGCAGATGGTTGCCGAACGGCATGACCACGACCGGCCGGTCCCGGTACTCCCGGAGAAACTGCTCCAGCGGCTCCCAGATCAGCGTCCGGTAACCGGACTCGGTGTGCTGGGGCTGGAAGGAGAGGGACACCGACTCGCCGTCGGTCACGCTGACGGTGTCGACCGGCAGCCACTCTCCGCCTATCCAGGACTCGAGACGAATGTATTCCATGGCTCAAGGGTGCCCTGCGCCGCCGACCGGGCGCATCCCGCCCCCGGTGGCCGGCGGACGGAACGGGATGTTACGGAACGGCGGAGTCCCGCGGAACACTCGGTGCCGGAGGGATCTCCGGAGGCCGGGCGCCGCCGTCGGCGAGCCGTTCCCGGAGAGCCGCCACGGCCGTCCGCGGATCGTCGGCGTGGAAGCGGACGACCCGGACCGGCGGAGTCCGCCGGCCGAGCGGGCGCACCGCGGTGACGGGCTGGGACAGCTCCACCGTGACCGATGTCTGACTGTCCACGACCAGCGACAGCACGCCGTCCTCACCGGTCTCCAGCAGCCGGCCGGCGGCGAAGCGGCGCTCGTGCCGGACCGAGGTGATGCTCCCGGCCGGTATCCGCAGGTCGAACAGGGCCCCGTAGCGCACGCGCAGCGAGCCGTCGGCCCCGGCGACGTGCGGGCGCGTGACGCAGGTCGCGTGCAGCGCCAGCACGAACAGGACTCCGTACAGATCCAGGACCAGCACGATCGCGTCGACCAG
Source organism: Streptomyces lycii (assembly GCF_009735685.1). GTDB lineage: Bacteria > Actinomycetota > Actinomycetes > Streptomycetales > Streptomycetaceae > Streptomyces > Streptomyces lycii. The sequence goes on from NZ_WHPN01000352.1 coordinate 22,079, forward strand.
CGGCCAGGGAATGACCAGCGCCAGCACGACCGTCTCGACGACCGACGCGAACAGCAGCAGGAAGATCATCGGTGCCTGTCCGCGTGCGTACCCCACCCCGTGGTCGCCCGGGCCGACACCGTGCGGGCGCCGGGCCACCCACCGGGCGACGCCCGCCATGGCGCGCAGCTCGTACACCAGCAGCCGCCGCACCGCGACCGGCAGAAGCTGCCCCGCCGCCCGGCGGAGCGCCGGTCCCCGGCCGTACCCCGCGCTCCGGGCGCTGCGGTAGTGGCGCGCCAGCAGGACCGCCTCGGCGGCCAGCAGGGCGAGCACGGCGGCCTCGGCGGCCACGACCGCCGCGGCCGGGACGCGAACCCCGGCGAGCAGGCAGACGACGACGGCGATCTCGGCCGGCAACACGACGGCGGCCGCCCACCTGCTCACCTTCCCGGCCGTCCCGGCCTTCCCGGCCGTCCCGGCCTTCCCGGCCGTCCCGGCCTTCCCGGCCGTCCCGGCCGTCCCGGCTATCGCGGGCTTCGCGGGCTTCCGGGGCTTCCCGGCGCCCGGTACCGCCGCGCCGCCGTCGGCAGCCGCAGCCGCTGACCCCGGCGCCCCGGTCCCGTCCGCCATGCCGGGAATCCCCCTTCCACCTGCTCCGCCCGGTCCGCCCCTGCCCGGCCCGTCTGCCCCGCCCGGCCGGTCTGCTCCGCCTGGTCCGTCTGCTCCGCCGGGCCCGTGTGCTCTGCCCGGTCCATGGCCTGGTCCACCGGCCCCGCCTCGTCCATGGGCCCCGCCTCGTCCATGGGCCCCGCCTGGTCCACCGGCTCCACCGGTCCTGTCTGGTCCATCGACTCCGCGTGGTCCGTCCGCCCCGTCCGCCCCGTCCGCCGTGGTCCGCGAGTGCTTCCGCTCGTGCGCGCGCCCCGTCTCTTCCGGCTGCTCGTGGAGCCCTTCGCCGTGTGTCGTCGTCATGCCGTCATCGCTCCTCTGCTGCCCGCTCGGTCAGTACGGTCATCGCCCGGCGTACGACTTCGGCCTGGGCCGGGGCCAGATCGGCGAGCAGCGCCTCCCCGAAAGCCGCCCCCGCACCGCCACCCCAGCCACCACCGGTCCCGGCCGCGGGGCCCGGCCCGGTTCCGGCCCCGGATCCCGGCCCGGTCCCGATCGCTGCCCCGGATCCCGCCCCGGCGTCGGTCCCGGCCCCCGACCCCGCCCCAACCTCGGCTTCGGCCCCGGATCCCGGCCCGGCCCCGGACCGGTCCTCCGTGCCGTGGGCTTCCGCGTGGGCCGGTGCCGTCGTGCCCCCGGCCCGCAGTGGTCGCAGCACCCCGTCCGGGACGCTGTCCACGATCGCCAGCACCGCCTGCTCGACCCGTGGATCGTCCGGCCGGGCCGTCGCGAGTTCGTCCATCAGCGCGTAGATCTCGTAGGCCCGGGCGGCCGCTTCCGGATCACCAGCGATGTGCCGCACCAGCGCCAGGGCCCAGTCCCGCTGCTCCGGCGCGGCGGAGGCGTCGAGCATGGCGAACAGCTCGCGCTCCTTCACGGCCATCGCGGGTTCGGGGCCGGGCCGGGCGGCGGAGGCCCGGGCCATCTCGGCGAACACGGCGGCGAACTCGGGCGACACCGGCCCCTCGGCGGGCAGCTCACCGTCCCGTGCCTGCCGCAGCAGTCCGGCAAGCCGTTCCCTGCGCTCCCCGATGGCGCGTTCCTGCCGGGCGAGGTCGGCGTCCAACTCGGCCAGCACCTCGTACAGTTCGCGTCCCGCGTCGTCCGCGACGACGTCCCGCACCTCGTCCAGGCCGAGCCCCAGCTCGGTCAGCCGGCGCACCCGGGCCAGCTCGACGGCGTCCCGCAGCCCGTACTCCCGGTAGCCGTTGGCACGCCGCCGTGGTTCGGGCAGCAGCCCGAGGTGGTGGTAGTGGCGCACGGTACGGGTGGACACCCCGACCAGCGCGGCAAGCTCTCCGATCCGCATGCCGTCAGTAGAAACCTTGACGTCGCGACAAGGTCAAGCGCCGCCCCGGCCCCATGGCGAACCGGACCACCGGCAACGCGGCGGCCGACTGTGCCCCGACCAGGGGGGAAGAACTCTCCTGTGCGGCTGTTCCGTGGAGCTGAGCCGTGGATGCCGTGCGAGGTGGGGCCATGGTGGTTGAGGTGACGCCGACAGGCCCGGGCCGGACCGCCACGCGAAGCGCACCCGCTACGCCCGGGGACAGATCCCCGTCCAGCTGATGGTTGACCGCCACAAGGGCTGCGTCACCCCGTTCAGAGACCCGGAAGGCGACGACCACCGGCAGGTGACCGCCGTCCCCTGCGGCAAGTCCGTCACCCTTCCCGCCCCCTGTCTCCTTCGAGCCGGAGACGGACGACTTCGGCTGACCGGCCGCCGCCCCGTTCGTCCCGTGGTGTTGCTGGGCCCGTGGTGCCCGTGCCGGCGCGGACCGGGCACCATGCCTGTGCCCCGGTCCGGGATGCCCGTGTCCCGAGCGACGGGCATGGCGGGTGCGGCACGCGCGACGCCCACGCCCGCACGCGACATCCGCCACGCGCACCGGCGCCCGGCGATGACTTTCGTACGGCCCGGCGGTCTGTCCCGGTGAGGACCGTGACAGGAGGCCGACCATGCCCGCTGCCGACGCACCGCCGCCGCGCACGTCCCAGGACGGCTGCCGACCGGCCCGCGAGGCCCCGGACCCGCCCGGGGCACCGCTGCTGCTGACGCTCGCGCCGCAGCACGCCCGGGGCGACATACCCGGGCTCTGCGAGCGCGTGCGCGGCGCGCTGCACGACGGACCGCCGGACAGGCTCGTCCTGTGCGACGTGGCCGCCGTCGCCGAACCCGATCTGGTGACGGTCGAGACGCTCGCCCGGCTCCAGCTCACCGCCCGCCGCCACGGGCACCGGCTGGGGCTGCGGAACGCCGGGCCCCGGCTGCGGGCCCTGCTGGAGCTGACGGGACTGACGGAAGTCCTGCCGCTAGGAGCCGGCTCCCTCCTCGGCGACCGGGGTGCCGTCGGGGCCGATCCCCGGGGGCAGGCCGAACAGCGGGAAGAGATGCGGGGTGTCGAGGAAGGAGTTGAGCCCGGTGATGCGGCCGTCCGTTATCTCGATGACCTGTAGCGCCCACGGCTTCCAGCCGGCGCCCTCACCGGCGGAGCGGTACTGGCCGAAGGCGGGCATGCCGTTCGCCACGACCGGCAGCAGCCGGGAGTCGCGGCACTCCAGGCCGGGGCCCGTCAGCCAGCCGCGTATGTCCGCGTGGCCCCGGAGCCACAGCGGGTACGGCGGCATGGTCATCGTCGCGTCCTCGTGCAGCAGCGAGGTGAGGGCGTCGAGGTCGTAGCGCTGGAAGGCGTCGACATAGCGGGCCAGCAGCTCGCGCTGCTCCTCGTCCATCGGCTTGACGGTCTCGGCGGAGTCCTCGCCGGAACTCGCGGCGAGCGTCGCCCGGGCCCGCTGCAGGGCGCTGTTGACCGAGGGGACCGAGGTGCCCAGCAGCTCCGCGACCTCGCTCGCCTTCCAGGCCAGCACCTCGCGCAGGATCAGCACGGCCCGCTGCCGCGGCGGCAGGTGCTGGAGCGCGGCGACGAAGGCCAGCCGGACGCTGTCCCGAGCCACCGCCACGTCCGCCGGGTCGCCGCCGGACTCCAGGACCCGGCCGTCCGGCGCGGGCTCGACCCAGGTCGACTCCGGAAGCGGCTCGGGCAGCGGGGAGGACGCCGAAACCGGTGAGGAGAGGTCCATGGGGCGGGCGCGGCGGCCGCTGCTCTTGAGGGTGTCCAGGCAGACGTTGGTCGCGATGCGGTAGAGCCAGGTCCGCATGGAGGCGCGGCCCTCGAAGCGGTCGTAGCTCTTCCAGGCGCGCACCATGGTCTCCTGCACGGCGTCCTCCGCGTCGAAGGAGGAGCCGAGCATGCGATAGCAGTAACCGGTCAGCTCCACGCGATACCGCTCCAGCCGGTGCTCCAGATCCGGCTCGCCGGTCCCGGCCTCCGCCCGGGCCGCGGCCGCGCCGCCCGCCGCCGCGCTCGCTACGAGTTCACTCATCGAGGCTCACCTCTTCGTCAACCTGGGCACCGGGACCGACTTGTCCGGCTACGGAACCCACACTAGGACGGGGGTGTGACAACGGCGCCCCGTACGAAGGAACGCGCAGGCAGAAGTGGTTCCGCGGCCGTTCCGCGGCCGGTGGCGCGGTCGCTCCCCGCGGCCGGTGCCGGGGCACGCCGGTGCCGGGGCACGCCGGGCGCGGCGGACGGGCCGGACGGGCGGACGGGCCGGCTTGGCGGGGCGGCGGACCCGGTGGGCCGGCCCGGGAGGACCGGGAGGCCAGTGCGGTGCTGCCCGGTCGGCCGTGCACCATCGGCGTGGTCGTCAGCAGCGCCGGTACGGGGACGTCGTCTGCCCGGTCTGCAAGGTCCTGCACGGAGCCCGGCCGGAAGCGTCGACTATCATGGCCGGCACGGCAGGCGAGCCGAGCGGACGGCCGCGTCAGGACAGCAAGTCCTGCCGAGGAACGTCCGGACTCCACAGGGCAGGGTGGTGGCTAACGGCCACCCGGGGCGACCCGCGGGAAAGTGCCACAGAAAGCAGACCGCCGGGGACCTCGGTCCCCGGTAAGGGTGAAACGGTGGTGTAAGAGACCACCAGTGCCCAGGGTGACCTGGGCAGCTCGGTAAACCCCACCCGGAGCAAGGTCAAAAGGGAGCACCCCGGTGCTCCTGCGCGGACGTTCGAGGGCAGCCCGCCCGAGTCCGCGGGTGGACCGCACGAGGCCGGCGGCAACGCCGGTCCCAGATGGATGGCCGTCTCCCCGGCCGCCGCGAGGCGACCGGGTGACAGAATCCGGCGTACAGCTCGACTCGCCTGCCTTTGTCTCCCCGGCCGGGCCCCCGGGTCTTCGGGCCCCGGGTCCTCGGGCCCCCGGGTCCTCGGGCCCCCGGCGGCCCCCGCCGTTACGGGCAGCAGCCGGACGGGCCCCGGCGCACCGTCCGGTCGACCAGGTCCCGCCAGCCCGCCTCCAGCCGTTCCACCGGCATCCCGCGCACCGTCCGCAGATGGTTCACCAGCGGAGGCTCGAAGCAGCCCAGCAGATTCTCGGTGAGCAGCGCGAGGTCGCCGGTGACCCCGGCCTCGCGCAGCAGGACCGCGATGTGGGTGCCCCGCACGAGCCGGGCCGGGTGGCTGTAACGGCGGTTCGCGTCCTGGTCCGTCTCCAGGAGCACGTCCATGTAGGCCAGGGTGTGCCGGATGGCGGCGACGCCGAAGGCCTCCAGCCGCTCGACGGGCGGCGCACCCGGCCCGAGCGGCGGCGGGCCGGACAGGAACGCCTGCTGGAAGGCGCGCTCGGAGTGGTCCAGCAGGGCGTACATCAGGCCCACGCGGTCGCCGAAGCGGCGGAAGACGGTGCCCTTGCCCACCGAGGCGGCGCAGGCGACGGCCTCCATCGTGACGTGTTCCGCGCCGTGCTCCGCGACGAGCCGGGCGGCGGCCTCCAGCAGCCGCATCCGGTTGCGGGCCGCGTCCGCGCGCTCGGTGGCGACTCCGCCGTCCGCCATGGGCAGCCCCTGGGCCCGCTCCGGCACCGGGGCCGGCGGCGGGAGCTGAGCGGAGCGGAATGGAGGAGTCATGTGGCGAGCCTAACGCTTCTCGGGTTAAGTGGACCAGGGTCCGGTTCCTGTGTTAGATATTAACGGACCGCGGTCCGTTTATTGGGCCGAATCTTTGTTGTCTCTGTCCCCGCAGGAGTTGTCTCCCATGTCCGTACGCATCCTGGCCCTCGTCGGCAGCCTTCGTTCCGGTTCGCACAACCGTCAGCTCGCGGAGGCGGCCGTCGCGCTCGCCCCCGAGGGCGTCGAGGTCGAGATCTACGAGGGCCTCGCCGACGTTCCCTTCTACAACGAGGACATCGACGTCGAGGGCAGTGTCCCCGCCGCCGCCCTCGACTTCCGTGCCGCCGCCGAGCGGTCGGACGCCTTCCTGCTCTTCTCGCCCGAGTACAACGGCACCATGCCCGCCGTGCTGAAGAACGCCATCGACTGGTACTCCCGCCCGATGGGCTCCGGCGCGTTCGTCGGCAAGCCCGTCGCCGCGATCGGCACCGCCTACGGCCAGTACGGCGGCGTGTGGGCGCAGGACGCGACCCGCAAGGCCGTCGGCATCGCGGGCGGCACCGTCCTGGAGGACGTCAAGCTGTCGATCCCCGGCTCCGTGGTCCGCTTCGGTGAGGTTCACCCGAAGGACGACCCCGAGGTCGCCGAGAAGCTTCCCGTCGTGCTGCGGCAGATCGCCGACGCCACCGCTCAGCCTGCGCAGGCCTGACCCGGCCGTACGGCCCGGGCCCGAATCCGGCTGCCCGGTCCGAACTGCCCGGGCTCCGGTTGTCCGGTCCACCCGATCCCGGGCCCGGGCCCCGCTGTCCGCTCCGCCTGGGCCTTGCCCGACCCGGCCGTACCACCCGGGTTCGAGCCCGGCTGCCCGGCTGCCCGGTCCGAACTGCCCGGTCCGAACTGCCCGGGCCGCGGTTGTCCGGTCCGCCCGGGCCCCCCGGACCGGACAACCGCGCCCCGGGCGGGCGCGAATCCCTTTCCCGGTCCACGCGGGCCCGGTCGTCGGCGCTCGGCCCGCGCGAGTCCGTGCCCGGCCGGGCCCTCGGGCCGGCCCCGTGCATGTCCCCGGGCTCCGGGGCGGTGCCGCCGCTGCCCCGGAGCCCGTCCGGCGTGTTGCGCCGTGTGGGTGAAGCGGTCACACGGGGTGTGAAGGACACACGTGCACGTACCCGTGCACACACCCTGTGCCGCGGTCTCCCCGCGCGGTTCACTCGTCTCCAAGGGCCGCCGCTCCCCGCCCCGCGGCCCGCCCGCCCCGTCGCTTCTCCTCCCTCCGCACGACGGGGCGGGCCCCACCCCTCCCGGCGGCCTGTGTGCCCCGCTCCCTCCCGCCCGGCCTGCGGACCCGGGCGTTCCGGTATGCCGTCGGAGTGCCCCGGATGGCAGTGGATTGCCCCCGAACGTCCCAGTCGGACGTGAAGCTCATCCAGCGGACACGTATGTGTTGTGCACGCGACAACGCCTCGCCGTCCCCTGCCGGTGCACTTGCCACCTGACACCACCCAGTCAGGGGAGGGCCAGGTCAAGATGACTTCCACGTTCCACGGGCAGGAGCTGCGTGCCGCCGCCGCGCACCTCGGCCGCCGCCGTTTCCTCACCGTCACCGGAGCCGCCGCCGCGCTCGCCTTCGCGACCAACCTTCCGGGCAGCGCCCAGGCCGCCATGGCGGACGCCCGCCGGGCCGTCGGCGCGGACCCGTTCACCCTCGGTGTCGCCTCCGGCGACCCGCTGCCCGGCTCGGCCGTGCTGTGGACCCGGCTCGCGCCGGAGCCGTACGCCGCCGACGGCGGAATGCCGCAGGCCCGTGTCGAGGTGAGCTGGCAGGTCGCGCACGACGAGCGGTTCAGCCGCGTCGTGCGCAGCGGCCGGGCCACCGCCCACCCCGAGTTCAACCACTCCGTGCACATCGAGGCCACCGGTCTCGCGCCGGACCGCGTCTACTACTACCGCTTCCGGACCGGCGACTGGGTCAGCCCGGCCGGCCGTACCCGCACCGCGCCCGCCGCGGGCGCCGACATCGCCCGCCTGAAGCTGGGCGCGGTCTCCTGCCAGGCGTACCACCAGGGCTACTTCACCGCTTTCCGGCACCTGGCGGAGGAGGACCTCGACATCGTCTTCCACCTGGGCGACTACCTCTACGAATACGCCGTCAACTCCTCCGGCGGCGCCCGCGGCTACGACTCCGGCACCCTCCCCGCGCACTTCAACCGGGAGACGGTCACCCTCGACGACTACCGGATGCGCTACGGCCTCTACAAGTCCGACCCGGACCTGATCGCCGCGCACGCCGCGCACCCCTTCGCCGTCACCTGGGACGACCACGAGACGGAGAACAACTACGCGGACGACACCCCGGAGAACTCGGTGGCGCCCGAGGAGTTCCTGATCCGCCGGGCCGCCGCCTACCGGGCGTACTGGGAGAACCAGCCGCTGCGCAAGCCGCAGCAGCCCGACGGCGCCGACATGAAGCTCTACCGCCGGCTGGAGTTCGGCAGGCTCGCCCGGTTCGACATCCTCGACACCCGCCAGTACCGCTCCAACCAGGCGTACGGGGACGGCTGGAAGGTCCCGGGCCCGGAGTCCGAGGACCCCTCGCGCACCATCACCGGAGCCACCCAGGAGCGCTGGCTGATCGACGGCTGGCGCGCCTCCCGCGCCCGCTGGAACGTTCTTCCCCAGCAGGTCACCTTCTCCCGCCGGGCCAGTGACCAGACCGACGGCCACACCGTGAGCATGGACGCCTGGGACGGCTACCCGGCCTCCCGGGAGCGGCTGCTCGCCGGGGCGGAGAGCGCCGGGGTGGAGAACCTCGTCGTCCTCACCGGCGACGTGCACGTCGGCTACGCCTTCGACATCAAGCGGGACTTCGACGACCCGGACTCCCGCACCGTCGGTACGGAGTTCGTCGCCACGTCCGTCTCCAGCGGCGGTGACGGCGCCGACAAGCCGGCCAACTGGGACCGGTTCACGACGGCCAACCCGCACATGAAGTTCTACAACGGCCGGCGCGGCTATGTGACCGTCGAACTGGACCGGGAGCAGGCCCGCGCAGACTTCCGCACGCTCCCGGCCGTCACCACCCCGGGCGCGGAGATCGGCACGGCCGCGTCCTTCGTCACCCGCTCGGGCGAGCCCGGCCTCGAGGCGGTCTGAGCCGCCCGCGCGCGCCGCGGGTTCCCGCGCCCCGTTCCGCCGGAGCTCCCCCGGCGGAACGGGGCCCGGCGGAACGGGGCACGGCGGGTCAGGCCTCGCCCGGGTAGCGCACGCCGATGCGCTCGCGGATCCTGTCGAGCGTGCGCATCACCGCGAGGGTGCCCTCCAGCGGCACCATCGGTGACTCCTTCTCACCCGACCGCAGACAGCGCATCACCTCGGCCGCCTCGTGCTGCATGCCGTTCCGCTCGCCCTCGACGGTGATCTCCTCCGGGTCGCGGCCGTACCGGTGCAGCACGAACTTCTCCGGGTGGAAGAAGCCGCGGGGCAGTTCGATCCGGCCCTTCGTCCCGGTGACCGCGGCCGTCATCGGGGTGTCGGCGGTGATCGAACAGCTCAGCATGCCCAGCGCCCCGGAGTCCCAGCCGAGCAGGACGCCGGTGTTGGCGTCCACGCCCTCCGGGGTGAGCAGCGCCCGGGCCTGGACGTCGTCCGGTTCGCCCAGCAGCAGTTGCGCGAACGCGACCGGGTAGATACCGAGGTCGAGCAGCCCGCCGCCGCCCTGTGCCGGGTCGCGCAGCCGGTGGCCCGCCTCGAACGGCCCCGAGGTGCCGAAGTCGGCGTGCACGGTCCGGATGTCGCCGACCACCCCGTCCCGTATCAGCGCGAGCATGTGCCGCACCACGGGATTGCAGTACGTCCACATCGCCTCCATCAGGAACAGGTCCCGGGCCCGGGCCAGCTCCACCAGCTCAGTGGCTTCCGTCACATTGAGCGTGAACGGCTTCTCGCAGAGCACCGCCCGGCCCGCCTCCAGGCAGAGACCGGCCGCGGCGCGGTGCGCGGAGTGCGGTGTCGCGACGTACACGACGTCGATGTCGTCGTCCCCGGCCAGCTCGGCCCAGCTGCCGTACGCACGGGGTATGCCGAACCGGTCGGCGAATCTCTTGGCCGACTCGGTGCTGCGCGAGCCGACGGCGACGATTTCGGCGTCCGGCATCTCACGCACCTGTTCGGTGAAGGTGGAAGCGATCCCACCCGTGGCCAGAATGCCCCATTTGACCTTGTTCATCGCAGTGTCCGCCCTGGTCTTGGCCTGGAATTGTTGCTGAGAGGATAGGGAACGATTCCACTTCTACATGGAGAGGCGTATGCCGGAGCCCGGTCCGATCAGTCCGCAGCGAATGCCCGTCCAGCAGTCCGAGCCCGTCCGGCAGCGCCCCGGCCCGAATCCCGGGCCGCACCCGGGGTCCGCCGGCGACCGGGCCGGACAGGGGCGTACGAGCCTGCTGGTCACGCTGATCCTCGGCGGGCTCACCGCGGTGCCGCCGCTCTCCATGGACATGTACCTCCCGGCGCTCCCCGCCGTCGCCGAGTCGATGGGCAGCGCGGCCGCGACCGCCCAACTCACCCTCACCGCCTGCCTCGCCGGGATGGCGCTCGGCCAGCTCGTCGTCGGCCCGATGAGCGACCGGTGGGGCCGCCGCCGGCCGCTGCTCGTCGGCATGGTGATCTACGTCGTCGCCACCGCCCTCTGCGCCTTCGCCCCGAACGCCGGCGTCCTGATCGCCCTCCGGCTGCTCCAGGGCCTGGCCGGGGCCGCGGGCATCGTGATCTCCCGGGCCGTCGTCCGCGACCTCTACGACGGCAACGCGATGGCACGTTTCTTCTCCACCCTGATGCTGATCTCCGGAGTGGCGCCCGTCATCGCCCCGGTGATCGGCGGTCAGGTGCTGCGGATCACCGACTGGCGCGGTGTCTTCGGCGTGCTGACGCTCATCGGCATCCTGCTCACGCTCGTCGTGTGGCGCCGGCTCGACGAGACCCTGGCGCCCGAGCACCGGCACGGCGGCGGCCTGCCCGACACCCTCCGCACCATGCGCGGACTCCTCGCCGACCGGGTCTTCACCGGCTACATGCTCGCGGGCAGCTTCGCCTTCGCCGCCCTCTTCGCCTACGTCTCCGCGTCCTCGTTCGTCATCCAGGAGATCTACGGGGCCTCACCGCAGACGTTCAGCCTGCTCTTCGGCATCAACTCGATCGGCCTCATCGCCTGCGGCCAGATCAACGGCAAGATCCTCGTCGGCCGGGTCAGCCTCGACAAGGTGCTGCTGGGCGGGCTGCTGACGGTCATCGCCGCGGCGACCGCACTGCTGCTCATGGCCACCGGGGTGTTCGGGCACGCCGGGCTGGTCCCGGTGTCGGCCGCGCTGTTCGTCCTGATGTCCGCCATGGGCTTCGCGATGCCCAACACCAACGCCCAGGCCCTGATGCGCACCCGGCACGCCGCCGGCTCGGCGTCCGCGCTGCTCGGCACCAGCACCTTCCTCGCCGGTGCGATCGCCTCCCCGCTGGTCGGCGTCGCGGGCGAGGACACGGCCGTGCCGATGGCCGTCGTCCAGCTCGTGTCCGCCCTGGTCGCCCTGGGCTGCTTCCTCGGGCTGTGCCGGCCGTGGCGGCGCCGGAGGGGCCGGGGCACTCCGGCCGGAGCCGCGTCGGCGGCGGTCGCGCAGTCGGCCCCGCTCGCGGCGAGACCGGAGGGAGCGGAGAACTGAGCAGCGCCAGACTCCGCCCGGGCACGCCCGAACAGGCCGGGCTGGACGGGGACGAACTGCGCGGCCTCGAGGACGAGGTGCGCCGGCTGTCCGGCGGTGACCGGCCGTGGTGCTCCGGGGCCGTCGTGGTCGCCGGGCGCGGGCCGTTCGCCGCCGTGGAGCACGCCTCGGGGTGGGCCGTCCGGTACGCCTCGTACGACGAGGAGACCGGGCGCGGCGTCGAACTCCCGTACGCGCGCCGCGTCCCGATGCGTCTCGACACCCGGTTCGACCTCGCCTCGCTGACCAAGCTCTTCACCGCCGTCGCGGCCGTCCAGCAGGCCGAACGGGGCGCGCTCGGCCTCGACCGGCCCGTGGCCGCGTACGTCCCCCGGTTCGCGGCGGCGGGCAAGGGGACCGTGACCGTACGCCAACTGCTCACGCACACGTCCGGCTTACGGGCCGAACTCCCTCTGTACGAGGCACCAGGGCGCGCCGACCGGCTCGCCATGATCTGGCGGGAGCCGCTGCTGAGCGAGCCCGGCGCCTTCCGCCGCTACTCCGACCTGAACATGATCGTCCTTCAGGCGGTGCTGGAGCAGGTCACCGGGGAGACCCTGGACACCTGTGTGCGGCAGGGGATAACCCGGCCGCTCGGGATGGCCTCGACGGGCTTCGGTCCCGTGCCGTACGTCTCCGCCGCCGCCACCGAGGACCAGCGGCGGCCGTGGGGGAAGCTGGACCGGGGCATGCTGCGGGGCATCGTGCACGACGAGAACGCGTACGCGCTCGGCGGGATCGCCGGCCACGCCGGACTGTTCTCCACGGCCGGCGACCTGGCCGTGCTGTGCCGGGCGCTCCTCGGCGGCGGCAGATACGGAACGGCGCGCATCCTCGCGCCCGCCTCCGTGAACGCCCTGCTCGCGCCGCCCGGCCTCGGCTTCCTGACCGACCAGCCGTCCTTCATGGGGGAGCTGGCGGGGCACGGGGCGGCGGGCCACACCGGGTTCACCGGCACCAGCCTCGTCCTGGACCGGGCCACCGACACGTTCCTGGTGCTGCTCGCCAACACCGTGCACCCCCGGCGGCAGGCCGCGTCGAACGCCCCGCGCGCGGCGGCGGCCACCCGTCTCGCGCGCGCCGTACGGACCGCCGGGGCGGGGCGGCGGACACCGGGCGGCCGGGGCCGGGGCCGGGGGCGGTGAGGCGGGCTTCGGGGCGGGCTTCGGTGAGGCGGGCTTCGGGGCGGGCTTCGGTGAGGCGGGCTTCGGGGTGGACTGGTTCGGGGTGGACCGGGCCCTGGTGTGGTGGCGGGTCGGGTGCCGTGGCGGCCGGGTGAGGTGGCTGCCCGGGTGTGGCGGGTCGGGTGTCGTGACGTCCCGGGCGCGGTGGCGGTCCGGGTGCGGTGGCGGCCGCGGGGGGTGTGGAGCTGCGGTGTCGTGGCGGTGCGGTGTCGTGGGTGTGCGGCGCTGCGGCGCTGCGGCTCCGCGGCGTCGTGGGCCCGGGGCGCTGTGGTTCGGGCGCCCCGGGGCGTTGTGGTTTGCGCGGGGGCTGGGTTCCGCGGCGACGGGTTCCGTGGGACCCGGGGGCGCCGTGTGGGCCTGCTCTGCCGGGTTCGCGTCACGGGTGCCGTGGGCCGGGTGCCGTGGGCCGGCGCGCGGGACGGCGGTCCGCGGGACAGCCCCTAGAATCGGTCGGATGCACGCCCACCCCGTCCCCACCCCCGCCGCCGTCGGTGACGGTCTGCGAGCCGGGCTCGCGGAACTGCTCGACGGCCTGCCGTCGCGGCAGGCCGCGCAGGCCGTCGAGCGGCTGATCGCCAGCTACCGGGGCCGCACCCCGACCGACGCGCCGGTGCTCCGGGACCGGTCGGACGTGACCGCGTACGCCGCCTACCGGATGCCCGCGACCTTCGAGGCGGTGAGCGCCGCGCTCGGGGAGTTCCGGGACACGATGCCGCACTGGGCGCCGGACAGCCATGTGGACATCGGCGGCGGTACCGGGGCGGCCACCTGGGCCGTCGCGGCGGGCTGGCCCGGCGGCCGGTACCGGACGACGGTGCTGGACTGGGCCGAGCCCGCCCTCGCCCTGGGCGCCGAGCTGGCGGGGAAGTCCGGGACGACGGCCGCGCTCCGCGAGGCGGAATGGCGGCGCGCGGTGATCGGCGACGGACTGCGGCTGCCCGGCACCGACCTGGTCACCGTGTCGTACGTGCTGGGCGAACTGACCGGGGCCGACCGCGCGGCGGTGGTCGAGGAGGCGGCCCGCGCCGGGCAGGTCGTGGTGCTCGTCGAGCCGGGCACCCCGGAGGGCTACCTCCGGATCCGGCAGGCGCGGGACCGGCTCACGGAGGCCGGGCTGCGCACCGCCGCGCCCTGCCCGCACAGCGGCCGCTGCCCGATCGAGCCGGGCCGGGACTGGTGCCACTTCGCGGCCCGGGTGGGCCGGTCCTCGCTGCACCGGCAGGTCAAGGGCGGCTCGCTGCCGTACGAGGACGAGAAGTTCAGCTATGTGGTGGCCACCCGGCTCCCGGCGGCGGAGCCCGGCGGGGCTGCCGAGCCCGGCCGGGCCACGGGGGACGGCCGGGGCCCCGAGTCCGGCGGTGTCACGGCGAGCGGCGCGGCGGGCGCGGACCCGGCGGACACCGGGACGGCCGGAGGCCCGGGCGCGCAGGGGGCCGGGGGCGCGCGCGTGGTGCGCCGGCCGCAGCTGCGGAAGGGCCAGGTGCTGCTGGACCTGTGCACGCCCGAGGGGGCGCTGCGCCGGGAGACGGTGACGAAGCGGCACGGCGCGCGCTACCGGCAGGCCCGGGACACCGACTGGGGCGCGGTCTGGCCGCCGCCCGGGCGGGAAGAGCCGTAGGCGCGGAAGCGCGGTCACGGCAGCCGGGCTGGGGACGGCAGCCGGGCGAGGGACGGCAGCCGGGCGAGGGACGGCAGTCGGGCGAGGACGGCAGTCGGGCGAGGACGGAGTCTCGGCGAGGCACGGAAGCGTCGGTGGAGGCCCCGGGCGCGTGCGGGGCCGGGTGCGTGCGGTGCCGGGTGTAAGGGGCGGCCATCCCGGCGTGCGCCCCTTACACCCGGGGCCCTCGCGGGGCCCGTGCGTGTCAGTCCGGGCGGATTTCCAGCGTGCAGCACTTGACGCTGCCGCCGCCCTTGAGCAGTTCCGAGAGATCGAGGCCGACCGGTTCGTAACCGCGTTCGCGCAGCGGGCCGAAGAGGCCCACCGCGGCCTGCGGCAGCAGTACGTGGTGCCCGTCGGACACGGCGTTCAGGCCGAGCGCCAGCGCGTCCTCCTCCCCGGCGACCAGGGCGTCCGGGAACAGCCGGGCCAGCACGGCGCGGCTGCCGGGGGAGAAGGCCCCGGGGTAGTACATGACCTGGTCGCCGCCCAGCACGGCCAGGGCCGTGTCCAGGTGGTAGTAGCGCGGGTCGACGAGGTCGAGCCCGATGACCGGGCGGCCGAAGAACTCCTGTGCCTCCGGGTGGGACAGCGGGCTGCTGCGGAACCCGCGCCCGGCCAGCAGCCAGGAGTCGGTGACGGCGAAGTCGCCCTCGCCCTCGTTGACGTGTTCCGGTTCGCGGACGTCGGTGAAGCCGTGTGCCCGGAACCACTCGCGGTGCGCGGAGGCCTCGGGGGCGCGCTCGGCGTGGGCGAACCGGGCGCCGAGGACCCGGCCGCCGACGACGGTCGCGCCGTTCGCCGCGTAGACCATGTCGGGCAGGTCCGGCCGGGGTTCGAGGACCTCGACCGTGTGGCCGAGGGACAGATAGCGGTCGCGCAGGTCCTCCCACTGCGCGAGGGCCAGCGGCAAGTCGACCGGTTTCGAGGGGTCCATCCACGGGTTGATGGAGTAGGTCACCCGGAAGTGCGCCGGGGGGCACATCAAATACCGGCGAGGTGTGCCGGCGGTGACGGCGGAGCGGGCAGAGCGCAAGGGAGGCTCCTCACGGTGGTGGGATTCCGAGGCGCGCATACGCGTGATGCCTGCGCCTTCAGATCGTCCTCCCCGGGCACCTTTTCCGCATGAACCGTACGGGTGGTTCGCGTCTGGTCCGAACATCCTGTGGTGTACGACCCGAAGTGCCGAAGACAGCTCCGGACGGCACCCGGCACCCGGCTTCCGGCTTCCGTAGCCAACACCCGGCACCCGACGCCCGGCACCTGGCTTCCGGCACCAACACCCGGCAGGCTCCCGAACCCGGCATCCGGCACCCGGCATCCGGCACCCGGCATCCGGCATCCGGCACCCACTCCCGGCACCCGGTTCTCGGCCCCGGCTCCCCGCACCTCCCGTCGTCGAGACGAAACGTCTCGCCTCGCTCTGGTGGTAGGTTCGGGCCATGTCCGAGCAGCCACGCACACCCGATTCCGCCCGCCGCAGTGAGCGCTCCCGCCGCGCCATCCTGGACGCCGCCCTCGAACTCGTCGGGGAGGTGGGTTTCGGGAAGCTCACGATCGAGGCCATCGCCGCCCGCGCGGGTGTCGGCAAGCAGACCATCTACCGCTGGTGGCCCTCCAAGGCGTCGGTGCTCTTCGACTCCTTCCTCGCGCTGAGCGAGGACTCCGGAGGCCCGGTCCTGCCCGACACGGGCGATCTGGAGGCCGACCTCAAGCTCGTCCTGCGGGCCACCGCGGACGAGCTGGCCGACCCGAAGTACGACCTTCCCCTGCGGGCCCTCACAGCCGAGAGCCAGCACGACCCCGCGCTCGCCCGGGAGCTGAACGAAAAGGTCCTCGAACCGCAGCTCGCCGCCTTCGAGGCACGGTTGCGCAGTGCCCGGGACGCGGGCCGGATCTCGCCGCGGGCGGACCTGCGGGTGGCGCTCGAAATGCTCGTCGGCCCCCTCTACCACCGCTGGATGCTGCGCACCCTGCCGCTGACGCACGCGTACGCGGACTCCGTCGTCGAGACGGTGCTCAGGGGCCTCGCGCCCGGGCCGGAATCCGTGTGAGCGGACGCACACCGGCGTCCGCCATGTCCGGGATCAGGCGTCTTCTCCGCTACGAGAGGGCTGACGCGGAGTACCCCGGATGTGAACACCGGCCCCCGCCGGGGCCAGGATGGTGGCAGCATTGCAGCAGTGATCGGGCACCCGGGCCGACCGGGCAGCGGGGCAACGGCCGAAGTGAGGGGATGGATGGAACGCGAGAGCAGATTCTCCCAGTGGCTGCGCCGCCGCCCGAAAGGCGGCCCCCGAGGCGCGACAGGCCCCGGCGCGACCGCCGCCGAGCGTGAGGACCTGCTCCTGGCCGCCGCCGGCGCCGGCTTCCCGCTGGCCCAGGCCGCCCATCCGGAGGGGTACGGCTGTTCCTGCGACCGGATCGGCTGTCCCACTCCCGGACGCCATCCCGTCTCCTTCGCCTGGCAGACCCAGGCCTCCACCGACGCCGAGAAGATCGGCCGGCTGCTGCGGGCCAATCCGCTCGCCAACTTCGTCACCGCCACCGGCATCGACCACGACGTACTCGACGTGCCGGCCGAGGCCGGGCGCAGCGCCCTGGAGCGGCTGGACGAGTCCGGGATCGAGGTCGGCCCGGTCGCCGAGAGCGGTGGCGGCGGCTCCCTCGGTCGGCTGCTGTTCTTCACGGCCACCCGCGGCACCCCGGAGGACGAGGACGAGTGGTGGCCGTGCGAGCTGGACTGCCACCCCGAGACCATGGACGAGCACCCGGGGCTGCGCTGGCACTGCCGGGGCAGCTATGTGCTCGTACCGCCCGCCGTGCTGCCCGCCGAGGGGGCCGTGCGCTGGCTGCGCGGACCGGAGCTGCCGCTGCCGGACCCGCTGACCCTGCTGGAGACGCTCACCGATGCCTGCGCCCGGTTCGCGGGCGACGACGTGGACCTGGAGACGGCGGCCTGGCCGCTGGGCCGCTGACGCAGCCGGCCGGCNGCGGCCGGGCGAGCCGGGAGCCCGGTGGCCGGAGCGGCGGCCGGCGAAAAGGTGCCGCCGGTGACGGAAGGTGCCGGTGACGGAAGGGCCCGGCCGGGCAGGCCCTCGGAGCCCGCCGCCCGGGTCGTCCCCGCCGCCCCGCGGCATCGGCCGCCTCCCGGGCCTGGGCCGTTCCCGCGGGCCCGGGGCAGCCTCCGCCCCCGTCCCCTCAGTCGCCCTTGGCCGCGGTCAGCCCTTCGAGCCGGTTGAGGAAGGTGACCTGGCCGCCGTCGGCCTTGGTGGGGATCTTCACCGACGACTGGGAGATCCGTACCAGCGTGAGATTCTTCTTCGCCTCGCCCTCGAGCAGCGCGTTGGCCCGGGCGTCGTTGATCTTGTTGATGGTGAAGCCCTCGGCCATCGTCTGCCGCTGGGTGTGGTGCGCGGCGAAGAAGGCCATCGCGCCGCCGTCCTTCGTGCGCAGCGCCACCGGGACGTACTGCGGCGGCTTCGCCGGCTGGTCCGCGAACTGCGTCCAGTACTTCGGGGTCCTGCTCTCCTTCTCGCGGTACTCCAGCTGCCCGGACGTCGCGTAGCCGTCGGCGAACAGCTCGCCCTCGCCGGACTCGCCCGACTTCAGATAGCCGGTGTACGTGGTGGGGAGTTTCGCCGGGTCGGTCAGCAGGCCCGTCCCGTCCGTGACCGGCTCCGCCCAGCCGTCCTTGTCGAGCGCGAACTCCGGCACCTCGTCCTCGCTCAGGATCGACAGGTACGAGGCCTTCCAGGGCTCGGCGGCGCCGTTCCGGGTGAAGACGAACAGCCAGCGGTTCTCGTCCCGGTTGCTGTCGGTGTCGGCGACGAAGAACTTGGGCCAGCCCGCCTGCGCGGGTATCGCGAAGCGGGCGTCGGTCAGCTTCAGCTCCGGGTAGTCGGGCAGCCCGTCCGGGTTGTTCACGCGGCGGGCCTTGAGGTCGGCGCCGTTCATGGTGTTCAGCGCGCCCGTCTCGACCTTGGCGATGACGGCCGGGTCCAGCTTGCGATTGGCCTCGTTGTAGCCGTCGGTGAACGTCTCCAGGGCCTTCGCGGCCTCCGCCTTCGACACGGCGGGAATGACCTCCCGCTCGCCGTGCACCGTCACGCACCCGGTCAGCGTCACCATGACGGTGGCCGACAGGAACGCCGTCACCCGGGGCAGCCTGCGCTTCGCCGGGCCCGGGGCCGTCCCGCGCGCCGTCGCGGCACCGCGGCGCGGGGCACGCGCGTCCGCGGCGCCGTCACCGGCCGCCGGCGCCTCCCCGGAACCGGCGTTCCCGGGTCCGCTCGGAACGGCGGGACCCCCGACGCGCCGACTGCTTCCCCCGCCTTGCACCGGGGCACCTCCCAACGGTGGTCGGAGGAGCGCGCACCCGACGCCGCTCCTTCTTCCGCGGAGATCCACAAGACACCCCCTGAGGCCCTTCGGGCTGCTCGATTCGGCGCAACCCTACCGGGGGCGGACCGCGGCCCGGTGTCGGAGGGTCGTGCAATCATGCTCGGGCTCCGGTACCGCCGCACCGGCGGGCCGATCGTCTGGGGGGATGATGGCGGGTTCGATGACATACGGCGCGGCTCTGCGGGAGCTGCGGGGGGCGCAGAAGACGGCGAAGGGCGTCTCGCTGTACTCGCGCCACATCAACAGGCCGGCCGGGCGCGTGCTCGCCGCCGGGGCGTACCGACTGGGCCTCACGCCCCATCAGGTCACGCTGGTCAGCGCCTTTTTCAGCTTCGCGGCGGTGGCCGCTCTCGCGCTCGGCAGACCGTCCTGGGGGCTCGCCGCGGCCGTGTATCTCGGGCTCGCGGTCGGCTTCGCGTTCGACTCCGCCGACGGACAGCTGGCGAGGCTGCGCCGGGAGAGCAGCCCGGCGGGGGAGTGGCTGGACCACATCGTCGACGCCGCGAAGATCACCGCGCTGCACGCCGCCGTGCTCGTCTCGTTCCACCGCTTCTTCGACCTCCCGGGGCCGGGCTGGCTGCTGCTGCCCCTCGGCTTCCAGCTGGCCGCGGTGCTGATCTTCACGGGCGGGCTGCTGGCGGACAAGCTCAAGCCGAAGGCCGCGCCGGCGGCGGCCGGCACGGCCCCGGCCGCCGCGCCCTCGCGGCTCCGGTCGGTGGCGCTGCTGCCCGTCGACTACGGCGTCTTCTGCCTGGTCTTCCTGCTCCTGGGCAGCGAACGGGCGTTCCTGGCCGGCTACACCGCGCTGTTCGCGGTGCACGTGCTGTTCCTGGCCGCCTTCACGGCGAAGTGGTTCCGGGAACTGACTGCGATACGCCCGGCGTGACCGGCGGCGCCAGCGTGTCCAGCGCGCGGCGCAGCTGGGTGCTGGAGGTGTGCACGGTGTACGGGAAGTAGACCACCTCGACGCCCACCGTCCTGAAGTCCTCCTCCAGCCGGTGCCCCTTGGCGGTGCCGCGCCAGTCGTCGCCCTTGAAGATCACGTCGAAGCGGACCTGCTGCCAGGTCTCCAGCTTGTCCGGCACCGTCTCGACGAAGGCCGCGTCCACGAAGCGTACGGAGCGGACGATCTCCAGGCGTTCGACCAGCGGCACCACCGGCGCCCGCCCCTTCGCCAGCTCGGCCATCTCGTCCGAGACCACCCCGGCGACGAGGTAGTCGCACTGGCTGCGGGCGTGTCTCAGGATGTTCAGATGGCCGACGTGGAACAGGTCGTAAACGCCCGGTGCATAGCCCACGGTGTGCGGCATGTGGTGTTCCCCCCACTCGCGTCACGCGCTCCCCAGCGCGTTCAAGGCACCGACGATAGCGGGGCACGGCGTGCCTGAGCGGGCAGATGGCGAAACCGTAATGGCCAAAGAAAGACGGCATGTTGCACCGGTGAAAGGTTAGGGTGCATCCGATCGACTCTGGGGGGAGGAGAGCCGCCATGCCGGACATCGGCACGGCCGAGGGGGCGCGGGCCCGCAGGGTCCTGCTCGTATCGACCAACTACGCTCCTGAACAGGCCGGAATAGGCCCGTACGCCGCGCAGACCGCAGAGCACTGGGCCGCCGACGGGCGGACCGAGACGCATGTGCTCGCCGGCATCCCGCACTATCCGGCCTGGCGGGCCGACCCCGCCTACCGCGGCGTACGGCGGGTCACCGAGGAGCGCGCCGGGGTGCGGGTGCACCGCCGCCGGCACACCGTGCCCTCCCGGCAGACGGCGCTGCGCCGCGCCCTGTACGAGGCGTCGATCCTCGCCGGAGGACTCCTCGCGCCGCCGCGCACCGGCCCCCTGGACGCGGTCGTCGCCCAGCTTCCCAGCCTCGCGGGCGGTGTCCTCGGCGCCCGCATCGCGAGGCGGCACGGGGCGCCGTACGTCCCGGTCGTGCAGGACCTGATGGGTGCGGCCGCCGCGCAGAGCGGGATCAGCGGCGGCGGCCGGGCCGCGGGCGCTGCGGCGGCCGTCGAGCGGCATGTGCTGGGGCGGGCCACCCTGGTGGGCGTCATCCACGAGACCTTCGCCGACAAGGTCGCCGCCCTCGGCGTCGACCCGGACCGCATCCGGCTCGTGCCCAACTGGTCGCACGTGGCCCGGCCGTCCCGGACCCGCGCCGAGACCCGCGCCCGGCTGGGCTGGAGCGAGGACCGCACGGTCGTCCTGCACTCCGGCAACATGGGCCTCAAGCAGGGCCTGGAGGTGCTCGTCGAGGCCGCCCGCGCCGAACCGGGCGTGGACCTCGTCCTGATGGGCGACGGCAACCAGCGCGAACGGCTCCGCGAACTCGGCGCCGGACTGCCCAACCTCGTCTTCCTCCCGCCCGCCGACGACGAGGACTTCACGGACGTTCTCGCCGCCGCCGACGTCCTCGCCGTGACACAGCGCGCCTCGGTGCTCGACATGAGCATCCCGTCCAAGCTCACCTCGTACTTCGCCGCCGGCCGGCCCGTGGTCGCCTCCGTGGCGGAGGAGGGCGGCACGGCGGGGGAGGTGCGCCGCTCCGGCGCGGGCGTGCTCGTACCTCCGGAGGATCCCGGCGCGCTGCTGGCCGCGGTCCGTAAGCTGGCGGAAGACCCGGCCGCCGCACAGGCGCTGGGGGCGCGCGGGCCGGCGTACGTCGACGCGCACCTCAGCCGCGAGGCCGGACTGAAGCGGATCACCGCGCTCCTCGACGAGGCGCTGGAGACCCACGCACGGCAGAGGGGGACCCGCACATGACGGAACAGCCGGGCGCGCGGACGCACGAGGAACCGGACCTGCTGCGCGACCAGTTCCGGCAACTGCTGCGCTACCGGGGCCTGATCGCCGCGGGCGTGGCCGCCGGACTGCTCGGCGGGGCCTGGGTCGGCCTGGCCGGCGGTGAGGAGTACGTCGCCACCAGCGAGGTCACCGTGCGGTCCGCCTCCGTCGACCCCTTCGCCCCGGGCGGCTCCCCGGAGAAGGAGCTCAGCATGGGGTCCGAGGTGCAGACGGCGCTCAGCAGCGCGGTCGTCACCCGGGCCGCCGAGCAGCTGGACCTCCCCGGGGACACCGAGCGGATGCAGCAGGGACTCCAGGTCACCAACCCGCCCAACACCCTGGTGCTCCGCTTCTCCTACACCGACGCGTCGCCCGCGAACGCGGCGGAGGTCGCCAACGCCATCACCGACGCCTACCTCGACAACCGCGAGCGGCAGACCGAGTCCGTCATCGACAACATGGTCGAGGGATACGAGAACCAGCTCGAACCGCTGCGCGAACAGCGTGACGAGCTGGCCGAGCAGATCTCCGGGCTCGGCGAGGGACGCGCCCTCGACACCACCCTGTCGGTGCAGTCCTCCGTCATCGGCCGGATCTCCGAGCTGAACAACAGCATCACCAAGCTGAAGGCGCTCGACACCACCCCGGGCTTCGTCGTCCGCAAGGCCACCCCGCCGCACGCGCCCAGCGGTCCCGGGCTGTCCCTGCTCCTCGGGCTCGGCGGCGCCGTCGGCATCGGCATCGGGCTGCTCGCCGCCTGGGTGCGGCTGGTGTTCGACCCCACGGCCCGCTCCGAGAGCGATGTCGTCCGGGCCCTGCGCGCGCCGGTGCTCGGCACCCTCCCGCGCCGTCGCCGGGACGCCCCGGCCCGGCTGCTCGCCGAGGGCAGGCTCGCCGAGGAGTACCGCTCGGTGGCCTTCCGGCTCGCCTACGACCAGACGTTCGCCGACCGGCGCCGGCTGCTGGTCGTCGCCCCGCGCGGCTCGATCGACACCGCCGCCGCGGTCTCCGTGAACCTCGCCGCGTCCTTCGTCGAGATGGGCCGTGAGGTGCTGCTCGTCGAGGCCGACCTGCGTACCCCGATCCTCGCCGCCCGGCTGCGCTCGGCCGACGGCATCCGGCCCGGCTGGGCCCGTACGCCCGCGCGCGGCGACAACGGCTGGCCGACCGGTCTGCAGATCCCCATCGACGCCGGGGAGTCCGGCGCCTTCGACCTGATACCGGGCAGCAGGGTGCGCAATGTCGCCCGGGCGCTCACCTCCGGCCCGGCCAGCCGCCTCGTCTCCACCGCCGACGCCGCCGACTCGGTCGTGGTGGTCCTCGCGCCCGCGGTGCTCTCCTACGCCGACGCGATAGCCCTCGCCGACCGGGTCGACGGCGTGCTGGTCGTCTGCGACCCCCGGGAGGTGCGCCGCGACGACCTCGACCGGGTCCGGGAGCTGGTCGGCGGTGCGGGCGGCACCGTGCTCGGAGCGCTGTTGCACTCCGAGGGCGCCGGGGACCGCCCCGGCTTCCTCGGCCGCCGGAA
>NZ_WHPN01000353.1 GCF_009735685.1 Streptomyces lycii
GGGGGTCCTCCACGCTTACGTGTATTTGTGGCCGCCACCACCGGGCGAACTCTCCGACCCCGTCCAGGCGGCCGTAAATATGCGGTGGAGGACCCCCCTCCCGGAGGGCCCGGCCCCGGCACCACCAAACACCCGCACCCGCTCCCGCACCCGCACCCGCCGCTGCACCGCGCACCGCGCAACCGCACCGCTCACCCGCTCCCCGGCCCTGCACCCCGCTCCCCGGCCCTGCACCCCGGGCCCCGGGCCCCGGACCCCGGACCCCGGACCCTGCGCCGCGCAACCGCACCCGCATCTCCACCACGCACCGCGCCCGGACCGCGGACCCGCTCCCCGCACCTGCACCCGGATCCGCACCGCGCACCGCACCCTGCTCCGCGCACAGCGCACTGGCTCCCCGCACCCGCACCCGCACCGCGCACCGCCCCCCGACCGCCACCAGCACCCGCGCACCCCGACCGCCCACCAGCACCTGCGCACCAGCACCCGCGCACCAGCACCCGCGCACCAGCACCCGCGCATCCCGCCCGCGCCGCAGGTCCGCTCGCGCACCAGCCCCGGCAGCGCGTGCGGCGGGTTTCAGATGCCCGCCGCCGCCGACAGGTCGGTCTTCAGGGCGGCCAGCGTCGCCTCCGCCGTCGCACGGGCGTCCGCGAGGGCGGCGGCCGACGGAACCGGGGCGACCACCTCCAGATAGCACTTCAGCTTCGGCTCCGTGCCGCTCGGGCGGACGACGACGCGGGCCGACTCCACCCGGCCACCGGCCGTGCCGGGGCCCGCCGTGCCTCCGGCCAGCGTGTAGCGCAGCCCGTCCGTCGGCGGCAGCCGGTCCGAGCCGAGCGCGAGGTCCTCCGCGCCGGTGACGGCCAGCCCGGCCAGTTCGGCGGGCGGCTCGCCGCGCAGCCGCTTCATGGCGTCGGAGATCACCGTCAGGTCCTCGACCCGTACGGACAGCTGGTCGGTGGCGTGCAGTCCGTACTCGACGGCGATGTCGTCGAGCAGTTCGGCGAGGCTGCGGCCGGTGGCCGCGAGTTCGGCGGCGAGTTCCGCGACGAGCAGGGCCGCGGTGATGCCGTCCTTGTCGCGGACGCCCCCGGGGTCGACGCAGTAGCCCAGCGCCTCCTCGTAGGCGTAGCTCAGCCCGTCGGTGCGGGCCAGCCACTTGAAGCCGGTCAGCGTCTCCTCGTACGGAAGGCCCGCGGCGGCCGCGATCCGGCCGAGCAGCGAGGAGGAGACGATCGTGGTGGCGAAGGTGCCGCCCACCCGCTTGTGCACCAGATGGGTGGCGAGCAGCGCGCCCACCTCGTCGCCGCGCAGCATGCGCCAGCCCGCGGGAGTGCCGGGGGCGGGCACGGCGACGGCGCAGCGGTCGGCGTCGGGGTCGTTGGCGATGACGAGGTCGGGCGCGGGGTCGGCGGCCCGGGCGGTGGCGAAGGCGAGGTCCATCGCGCCCGGCTCCTCCGGGTTGGGGAAGGCCACGGTCGGGAAGGCAGGGTCGGGTTCGCCCTGCTCGGCGACGACGACCGGGGCGGGGAAGCCGGCCCGGTCGAAGGCGGCGAGCAGGGTGTCGCGGCCGACTCCGTGCAGCGGGGTGTAGACGGTGCGCACGTCGCGCGGCTTGCCCGGGGTGAGGACCGCGTCCGTACGGGCGAGGTACGCCTCGACGATCTCCTCGCCGAGGGTCTCCCAGCCGGACTCGGCCAGGGGGACGTCGGCGAGCGAGCGGACGGCGGCGATCTCGGCGGCGATCGCGGCGTCCGCGGGCGGCACGATCTGCGAGCCCCCGCCGAGGTAGACCTTGTAGCCGTTGTCGCGCGGCGGATTGTGGCTGGCGGTGACGGTGACGCCCGCGACGGCGCCCAGCTGCCGGATCGCGAAGGCGAGCACGGGCGTGGGCAGCGGGCGCGGCAGCAGGACGGCGCGGAGCCCGGCGCCGGTCATCACGGCGGCGGTGTCGCGGGCGAAGTCGGCGCTGCGGTAGCGGGCGTCGTAGCCGATGACGACGGTGCCCGGGGCGGACGGTCCGCCGGTCGCGCCCTGCTTGCGGAGATGGGCGGCGAGTCCGGCGGCGGCCCGGATCACGACCGCGCGGTTCATCCGCGCCGGGCCCGCCCCGAGTTCGCCGCGGAGACCGGCGGTGCCGAACTGCAGCATGCCGCTGAAGCGGTCGGCGATCGCGTCGGTGTCGCCGGCGTCGAGGAGGGCCCGGAGTTCCTCGCGGGTCTCCGGGTCGGGGTCCTCGGCCAGCCAGGCGCGGGCCTCGGCCGTCAGCTCCGCCGTCTCGCCTGCCACGTCGCTTGCCACTGATGCTCCTGGGATGTTGTCGGCGGCGGCGCCGCCGGACGGCGCCGCCGGGTGGGTGCGGGGTCGTTCCGGCTGCCGGGCGGCCGGGGCGTGCCGGAGGGACCGGTGGGACCGGAAGAACCCGGTAGGGGTCAGGGTGCCCCGGAGCCGGCGGATCTCACCCCGGCCGGCGGGGTCGGTCTGCCGCCGGACCGGGCCGGAGCCGCCCCGGCTCACCCGGCGGGGCTGCCTCCCGCTCCTCCGCATCCCAGACGGTTCCGGACGGTTCCGGATGGTTACCAGGCGGTTCCGGACGGTTCCGGCCTGTGCTCGTCGGCGCCGACCGGTGCCGGTCAGCCCTTGCGGTCGGGCGGCCTGCCCGTCCCGGAACGGCCGAGCGCACTGCCGCCCACGTCCCGCGGTGCGGAGGCTGTCCCGGACCGGGACGGGCGGAGGTGTCCCCGGCCCGGACGGCGGCGTTCCCCGCCCGGGAAATCCAGAACGGTTCAGGTCCGACCGGAACCGGTCAGAGCCGGCCGAGCACCTGGGCCAGCAGGCTGCCCATCCGGGTGGCCGAGTCGCGGCCCGCCCGGAGGACCTCCTCGTGATTCAGCGGCTCCCCGGTCATTCCGGCCGCGAGGTTCGTGACCAGGGAGATGCCGAGCACCTCGGCCCCGGCCTCGCGGGCCGCGATGGCCTCCAGCACGGTGGACATGCCGACCAGGTCCGCTCCCCAGGTGCGGACCATGTTGATCTCGGCCGGGGTCTCGTAGTGCGGGCCGGGGAACTGCACGTACACGCCCTCTTCGAGGGTGCTGTCGATCTCCTTGCACAGCGCGCGCAGCCGCGGCGAGTACAGGTCCGTGAGGTCGACGAAGTTGGCGCCCTCGATCGGCGAGGTGGCGGTGAGGTTGATGTGGTCGCTGATGAGGACCGGCTGACCCGGGCGCATCCCGGCGCGCAGCCCGCCGCAGCCGTTCGTCAGCACGACGGTCTTGCAACCCGCGGCGACGGCGGTGCGCACGCCGTGGGCGACGGCGGCGACGCCGCGGCCCTCGTAGTAGTGCGTACGGCCGAGGTAGACCAGTGCCCGCTTCTCCCCGATCCGGTACGAGCGCACCTTGCCCGCGTGGCCCTCGACCGCGGGCGGCGGGAAGCCGGGCAGGTCGGTGACCGACAGCTCGTGCTCCGCCGCGCCCAGCGCGTCGGCGGCCGGGACCCAGCCGGAGCCCATGACGAGGGCGACGTCGTGCGTCTCGGCGCCGGTCAGCTCGCGCAGGCGGGCGGCGGCGGCTTCGGCGTCGGGTGCGCCGGGGTGGTCCGAAGTCAGGGAAGCGTTCACGCGGACGAGGGTAACCCGTCATCGCCTACGCGCGTAGAAGTATCCACCGGCCGGTCGTCCCGGGCGTACGGGGAACGGGCGCCGGAGCGGCGGAGAACCGGTGCCGGAGGGGCGGAGAACCGGTGCCGGAGCGGCGGGAATCCGATGCCGGAGGGGCCCGCCTGCGAGTGCCGGAGCGGGAAAACCGGTGCCGGAGGGTCCGCGCCTGCGGGCGCCGGAGCGGCGGAAAACCGCCTGCCGGAGCGGCGGAGAACCGATGCCCGCGCCCGTCAGCCGTCCGCCCGTCAGCCGTCCGCCCGACGGGATTCCCTGTCCGCCCGACGGGACGCCCCGCCCGCCCGTAGGTCCGCCGCCGGTCAGCAGGGTCGTTTGCGGATCTCCATCACATAATCGTGCGGGGCGCCCGCCGATTCGGCCGCGTCCGCGATCTCGCCGAGGTAGCGCGCCGAGGGCAGCCCGCCCTCGTAACCGTTGAGGACGTAGAGCCAGGCCGTCTCGTCGCCGTCGAGCGTGTGCACGCGGATCCGCATCCGGCGGTATATGTCGAGGCCGACGCCCTCCCAGCGGTCCATGGACTCCTCGTCCATGGGGGCGATGTCGTACAGCGCGACGAAGACCTGCGAACCGGGATCCTCCACCAGGGTGGCCAGAGCGCCCTCCCAGCCCATCTGCTCGCCGCCGAACGTCAGCCGCCAGCCGGAGAGCCAGCCGGTGCCGCGCAGCGGGGAATGCGGTGCGCGGCGGGACATCAGCCGCGCGTCGAGGTTGCCGGCGTACGCGGCGTAGAGCGACATGGACACGAGACTACGGGAGTGACGGCGGTGCTTCCCGGGACGCCGGTCCGTACGGAGGGCCCCGCCATGACCGCCGCGCACCCGTGCGGGACAATGGGGCACGTGACTCGGATCGTGATCATCGGTGGCGGACCCGGCGGCTATGAGGCGGCGCTGGTGGCCGCGCAGCTAGGCGCGGAGGTGACCGTCGTCGACGCGGACGGCCTCGGCGGCGCCTCGGTGCTGACCGACTGCGTGCCGTCGAAGACGCTGATCGCCACGGCCGAGGTCATGACGACCTTCGACTCCTCCTACGAGGAGCTGGGCATCATCGTCGCCGACGACACCCCGCCCATCGAGCAGGCCGCCCGCGTCGTCGGCGTGGACCTGGGCAAGGTCAACCGCCGGGTGAAGCGGCTCGCGCTCGCCCAGTCGCACGACATCACCGCGTCCGTCACCCGGGCCGGCGGCCGGGTGCTGCGCGGCCGTGGCCGGCTGGAGCCCGCGCAGGCGCCCGACGGGTCCCGCCGGGTCGTCGTACGGGCCGTGGACGGCAGCGAGGAGACGCTGGTCGCGGACGCCGTGCTGGTCGCCACGGGCGCGCATCCGCGGGAGCTGCCGGGCGCGCTGCCGGACGGCGAACGCATCCTGAACTGGACCCAGGTCTACGACCTGGAGGAGCTGCCCGAGGAACTGATCGTCGTCGGCTCCGGTGTCACCGGCGCCGAGTTCGCCGGCGCCTACCAGGCGCTCGGCTCCAAGGTCACCCTGGTCTCCAGCCGGGAGCGGGTACTGCCGGGCGAGGACCCGGACGCGGCGGCCGTGCTGGAGGACGTCTTCCGGCGGCGCGGCATGAACGTCATGGGCCGCTCCCGGGCCGCGGCTGTCAAGCGCACCGGAACCGACAGCAAGGGTGACGGCGTGGAGGTCACGCTGTCCGACGGCCGCGTGATCACCGGATCGCACTGCCTGATGGCCGTCGGCGCCGTCCCCAACACCGCCGACATGGGCCTCACGGAGGCCGGGGTCGCGCTCAAGGACTCCGGGCACATCCGAACCGACCGGGTCTCCCGGACCAGCGCACCCGGCGTCTACGCGGCCGGTGACTGCACGGGCGTCTTCGCCCTCGCCTCGGTCGCCGCGATGCAGGGCCGGATCGCGATGTACCACTTCCTGGGCGACTCGGTCGCCCCGCTGAACCTCAAGACGGTGTCGGCGAACATCTTCACCGACCCCGAGATCGCCACCGTCGGCTACTCGCAGGCGGACGTCGACAGCGGCCGGATCGAGGCCCGCGTCGTCAAGCTGCCGCTGCTGCGCAACCCGCGGGCCAAGATGCAGGGCATCCGGGACGGCTTCGTGAAGCTGTTCTCCCGGCCGGGCACGGGCATCGTCGTGGGCGGTGTGGTCGTCGCGCCGCGCGCCAGCGAGCTGATCCACCCGATCTCGGTCGCGGTCGACAACAACCTGACGGTCGAGCAGATCGCCAATACGTTCACCGTCTACCCCTCGCTGTCCGGCTCGATCGCCGAGGTGGCGCGGCAGTTGCAGACCCGGCGGGCGCTCGGCGAGGCGTAGGGGACCGGGCGCCCGGCTCCGTATAGCAGTCGCCGCTACAGGTTGTGGGCAACTTCTGTTATTCGGCGCAAACTGCTGAAACCGATCGGTCGATGGCGTTACTGTCAGTTTCGTGTTCGCTGCAGAACGTCGCCAATTGATCCTTGAAATGGTGCGCGCGAACGGAGCGGTGTCGCTCCGGGAGCTCGCCCGAGTCGTCCAGACCTCCGAAGTGACCGTACGGCGGGATGTGCGGGCGCTGGAGGCAGAAGGACTGCTGGACCGCCGGCACGGCGGTGCGGTGTTGCCGGGTGGCTTCACCCGGGAGTCCGGATTCCCGCAGAAATCCCATCTCGCGACCGCCGAGAAGACGGCGATCGCCGACCTCGCGGCGGGACTCGTCGAGGAGGGCGAGGCCATCGTCGTCGGCGCGGGGACGACCACGCAGGAGCTAGCGCGCAGGCTCGCGCGTGTCCCCGGGCTCACGGTGGTCACCAACTCGCTGCTGGTCGCCCAGGCTCTGGCGCACGCCAACCGGGTCGAGGTCGTCATGACCGGCGGCACCCTGCGCGGGTCCAACTACGCCCTCGTCGGCAGCGGCGCGGAGCAGTCCCTCCAGGGGCTGCGGGTGTCCCGGGCCTTCCTGTCCGGCAGCGGGCTCACCGCGGAGCGCGGACTCTCGACGTCCAACATGCTCTCGGCGAGCGTCGACCGGGCACTCGTGCAGTCCGCGGGCGAGGTGGTGGTCCTCGCCGATCACACCAAGCTCGGCACCGACACGATGTTCCAGACCGTTCCGACCGATGTGATCACGCGGCTGGTCACGGACGAGCCGCCCGCACACGAGGACCGCGCCGCGGCCGAACTGCGGGCACTGGCCGACCAGGGCGTGCAGATCGCCGTCGCCGGGCAGTCGTCCGGGGCCGGCGGCGGCCCGGGGACGGAGGGCGGCGTGCCGCCGGGCCGCAGGCCCCGCAGGATGGGGCCGCCCGTGCCCGGCGGGGGGGAGGAGGTGCCGCTCCCGGGGCAGCGCCGCGGTCACCCGCCCGGCGTCGGCGGCCCTCAGCTGCGCAGCACCGGCGCCCTCGCGGAACAGCCCACGGGCGGCGGCCGGGTGGCGGACCTGCGCCGACGCTAGGACGGACGGCCGGGGTACACGGCGGTACGCGGACCGGCGCAGGTCCGCGCCGGCCCGTACGGAACGCGGCCGGCCGGGACTGCCGGTACGGAAGGCGGGCTGGACCTGCCGGTACGGGAGGCGGTTGGGGCCGCTGGTACGGAAGGCGACCGGGACTGCCGGTACGGAAGGCGGGCTGGACCTGCCCGTACGGAACGCGGCCGGGACCTGCCCGTACGGAACGCGGGCCGGGACCGGCCCGTCCGCGACGCCCCGTCCGCGACGCCCCGTACAGACCGACTGGCCCGATCACCGGTCCGCGGCGACCCGCACGGCGCCGTCAGCCCGGCGTTCCCCGTCCGCCGGGCCGCAGGCCCAGCAGGGTGAGGGTGAGCAGCCGCTCGGCCAGGCCCGGGTCGTCGGGGGTCTCCTCGACGGCCAGGGCGATGGCGTTGGTGAGCTGGAGCAGATCGCCGATCTCCACGTCGTCCCGTACGGAGCCCGCGTGCTGGGCGCGGGCCAGCAGCGCGCCGCCCGCCGCCCGGATCGGGGCGTTGCACCGGGAGAGTTCCGAGTTGTCGTCGCGGGAAGCGGTCATCAGCGCCCGCGACAGCCCCCGGTAGGTGCCCGCGTGGCCGATGAGCGCCCGCAGCCAGTCGACCAGCGCCGCACAGGGCTGCTCCGCTTCCAGCAGCTCCCGGGAGCGGGCCAGCAGCGCGTCCACCTCGCTCTCGAAGACGGCGCACAGCAGGGCGTGCCGGCCCGGGAAGTGCCGGTAGAGGGTGCCGATGCCGACGCCCGCCCGGCGCGCCAGGTCCTCCAGCGACGCGTCGGCGCCGTGCTCGGTGAAGGCGGCACGGGCCTCCGCCAGCAGCCGGTCGTAGTTCCGCCGCGCGTCGGCGCGCATGGGGCGCGGAACGCTCCGTGCCGTCTCCGTGGCCATCGCCGGTCCTCCCTGTGCCGTCCCCGTGGCACCCAGGATGCCACCGACATCACGCGCCGGGCCCCGGAGCGGCGTGCTCCGGGGCCCGGCGGAGGCAGGGGCGGCGGTGCGCGCCCGCCGGATCAGTCCTTGATCTCGCAGATGACGGCGCCGGAGGTGAGGGAGGCGCCGACCTCGGCGGCGAGGTCCTTGACCGTGCCGGCCCGGTGGGCGTTGATGGGCTGCTCCATCTTCATCGCCTCCAGGACCACGACGAGGTCGCCCTCGGACACCTGCTGGCCCTCCTCGACGGCGACCTTGACGATGGTGCCCTGCATCGGGGAGGCCAGTGCGTCACCGGAGGCGGCGGCGCCGGACTTCTTGGCGGCCTTGCGCTTGGGCTTCTTCGGCCCGGCGGCCGGGCCCGCGGCCACGCCGAGCGAGGACGGGAGGGAGACCTCCAGGCGCTTGCCGCCGACCTCGACCACGACGGTCTCGCGGGTCTCGGCCTCGGCCTCGTCGGTGCCGGGCGCGGCGTACGGCTTGACGGTGTTGGCGAACTCGGTCTCGATCCACCGGGTGTGGACGGTGAACGGGCCGCTGCCGCCCTCCAGTTCCGGGGCGAAGGCCGGGTCGGCGACGACCGCACGGTGGAACGGGATGGCGGTGGCCATGCCCTCGACGGTGAACTCCGCCAGGGCGCGGCCCGCGCGCTGGAGGGCCTGCTGCCGGGTGGCGCCGGTGACGATGAGCTTGGCCAGCAGTGAGTCCCACGCGGGGCCGATGACGCTGCCGGACTCCACGCCCGCGTCCAGCCGCACGCCGGGGCCGGCGGGCGGGGCGAACGTCGTCACGGTGCCGGGCGCGGGCAGGAAGTTGCGGCCCGGGTCCTCGCCGTTGATGCGGAACTCGAAGGAGTGGCCGCGCACCGCGGGGTCGCCGTAGCCCAGTTCCTCGCCGTCGGCGATGCGGAACATCTCCCGGACCAGGTCGATGCCGGTGACCTCCTCGGTGACCGGGTGCTCGACCTGGAGGCGGGTGTTGACCTCCAGGAAGGAGATGGTGCCGTCGGCGCCGACCAGGAACTCCACGGTGCCCGCGCCGACGTAGCCGGCCTCCTTGAGGATGGCCTTGGAGGCGGCGTAGAGCTGCTCGTTCTGCGCCTCGCTCAGATACGGGGCCGGGGCCTCCTCGACCAGCTTCTGGTGGCGGCGCTGGAGGGAGCAGTCACGGGTGGAGACGACCACGACATTGCCGTGGGTGTCGGCGAGGCACTGGGTCTCCACGTGCCGGGGCTTGTCGAGGTAGCGCTCGACGAAGCACTCGCCGCGGCCGAAGGCGGCCACCGCCTCGCGCACGGCGGAGTCGTACAGCTCGGGGACCTCTTCGAGGGTGCGGGCGACCTTCAGGCCGCGGCCGCCGCCGCCGAAGGCGGCCTTGATCGCGATGGGCAGGCCGTGCTCCTCGGCGAAGGCCACGACCTCCTCCGCGCCGGAGACCGGGTCGGGGGTGCCCGCGACCAGCGGGGCACCGGCCCGCTGGGCGATGTGCCGCGCCGCGACCTTGTCGCCGAGGTCGCGGATGGCCTGCGGCGGCGGGCCGATCCAGGTCAGGCCCGCGTCGAGGACGGCCTGGGCGAACTCGGCGTTCTCGGAGAGGAATCCGTAGCCGGGGTGCACGGCGTCCGCGCCGGAGTCGGCTGCCGCCCGGAGGACCTTGGCCATGTCCAGATAGCTGGCGGCCGGGGTGTCGCCACCCAGTGCGTACGCCTCGTCCGCCGCCCGGACGTGCAGGGCGTCGCGGTCCGGATCGGCGTAGACCGCCACGGACCCGATCCCCGCGTCCCGGCAGGCACGGGCCACGCGGACAGCGATTTCACCACGGTTGGCGATGAGCACCTTGCGCACGAGTGGGTCCTTCCTTGGCGCTGCGCCGCAACTGATTTGACGTCGTGAGTTTAGGGACAGCCGACACGGCCTGCCGAGTCGCCCTCCGGGGTGAGGTTCCCCACAGGGATGGTCGGTCCGGAACCGGTCGGGCGCCGAACGCCCTTGTGGGGCAAGGGTACGCGCATTCCGCCGGTGTCATGGTGGAGCGCCGATGTGGTCAAGGTCTCTGTACGGACCGCGGATCGCCCACGCCGTTTCTTTGTGGGGAACCTACTAATGCGGATGGGAAACTTTGCCGAACGATCCGTTCCGCGCCGACGTCGCGCCGACCCCTTGCCGATGGGATTACCCGTTAGTAGCGTGCACGCTGTCGGTTTGTACTGGCGGTAACAGCTCGAATGGGGTGGGGAATCGGTGGTACGCAGACCGGTGGCGCTGGTGGCGGCCGTGGTGCTGGCGGCCGAGGCGGTCGGCTTCGCCCTGCTCAACTGGTTCCTGGGCGAGGTCGTGGACAACCAGCGGATGTCGCTGGCCGGCCTCGACCCGGACGCCATGTCCCTCGGCTCCGTCGCCCTGGGCGTCGTCTTCGGCCTCTATCTGCTCACCTGCGCGGTCGTGCTGCTCGTCGCCGGGGTACGGGACCGCGCGCCGGGCCGTTTCTCCCGGGTGCTGCTGATCGTCTGCGCGGTGGTCCACGCCGTGCTCGGCGCGGTCACCGTGGGGCTGGTCGGCTGGGCCGCCTTCGCGTTCCTGATGCTCGTCCTCGGCCTGGTGGTGCTGGCCCTGATCGGCTACGGAACCGACCGCGGCACGGCGGAGTCCGGCGCGGGCGAGCCGTCCGGGTCCGCACCGCGGACGGCTCCGGGCGCCGGTCCGGCGTAACGCGCGCCGCTCCTGTACGACCCGCGTGCCGCGCCTCGTCCCGCTGATGCGGCGCGACGCGCTCCGTTCCCGTCGGACCCGGGTGCCGCGCTTCGTCCCGTTGGCGCGGCGTGACGCGGGCCGTTCCGCCGGACCCGCGTGCCGCGCCCCGTCATCCCCTTCACGATCACCTTCACGCCGGTCCGGCGTGCCGCGCCCGTCCCCGCAGCGCCCGCCTCAGACCCAGAGTCCGGTGATCCCCACGCCCAGCTCGGCGAGGAGCGAGCGCAGCGCGGGCAGCGACAGTCCGATGACGTTGCCCGGGTCGCCGTCAATGCCCTCGACGAACGGCGCCGACCGGCCGTCCAGGGTGAACGCCCCCGCGACGTGCAGCGGTTCGCCACTGGAGACGTAGGCGGCGATCTCCTCGTCCGACGGCTCCCCGAACCGGACGACGGTCGAGGCGGTCACCGAGGCCCGGCGGCCGTCCGCCGTGTCGATCACGCAGTGGCCGGTGCGCAGGACGCCCGAGCGGCCCCGCATCGCCTTCCAGCGCGCCGTGGCGTCCTCCGCGTCGGCCGGCTTGCCGAGCGCCCGCCCGTCCAGTTCCAGCACCGAGTCGCAGCCGACGACCAGCGCGTCCGCGGCCTCGGGCCGCACGGCGACCGCGTCGGCCTTCGCCTCGGCCAGCACCAGCGCCAGCTCCGCCGGTGAACCCGCCGTCAGGGCGTCCTCGTCGACTCCGCTGACCACCACCTCGGGGTCGAAGCCGGCCTGCCGGAGCAGCCCGAGACGGGCGGGGGACTGGGAGGCGAGTACGAGCCTGCGGCGCTCGGGGG
This sequence comes from Streptomyces lycii, assembly GCF_009735685.1. GTDB lineage: Bacteria > Actinomycetota > Actinomycetes > Streptomycetales > Streptomycetaceae > Streptomyces > Streptomyces lycii. Next base: position 11,584 of record NZ_WHPN01000353.1, read on the forward strand.
ATGCGTTGTTCGGCATGCGGCCAGCGTATAGAGCGCGCGGACGCCCGCGCAGAGGGCCTGCTTCCGGCCGCTTCGGCCGGCTGCGGGGCTAGGAACCGCCGAGGAAGAACGCGAGCACGGCGAAGGCCGCGACGGCGAGCACCGCGCCGGCGCGGCGCAGCATGCGCGCGGCGTCCCGGAGTTCCTGGGAGGGCTCGTCGGCGGGGTCGGACCACAGCATGGATTCCATCATCGGACCGGGACGGCCCGGGCGCCTGAGTACGGGTACTCAGGCGCCCGGGCCGTATTTCCGTTCCGTGCGGCCGGGCGCGGCCAGGGCCCCGTCCCGGCGCGGTCCGCGCGCGGCCTCAGCCCGGTCTCAGCGCGGCCAGAAGGCGCTGCGCCACGCCTTGGGCCCCGGCTGCGGCAGTCCGCGCCCCGGGACGTTGCGCGCGGGGTCCGCCCACTCGTCCAGCGGCTCGTCCGCCGCGGAGTCCGCCCCCGGGGACGCCGTCGCCGAGGCGCGCGCCCGGACCACCGCGAGCGCGGCGGCCAGCTCCTCCGGGGTCGGATTGCCCCGTACCACCTTGAACATCCGGCGCTCCTCTCCTCGACTCCTCGACCTGCCTGCTCCCGCCCGCGGCGGGGACGCGGCTGCCCGCCGCGGTGCCTCCACGGGTGTCCTTCCCCGTGGGAAGCGGGGTTACAGCGGGATGTTGCCGTGCTTCTTCGGCGGCAGCGCCTCGCGCTTGGTGCGCAGGGTGCGCAGCCCGCGGACGATGTGGCGGCGGGTCTCGGCGGGCAGGATCACCGCGTCGATGTAGCCCCGCTCGGCCGCCGTGTACGGGTTGAGCAGCGCCTCCTCGTACTCCTTGACCAGCCTCTGGCGCAGCTCCTCCTGCTCCTCGGGCGTCCCGGCGGCGGCCAGGGCCCGGCGGTGCAGGATGTTGACCGCGCCCTGGGCGCCCATCACCGCGATCTGCGCCGTCGGCCAGGCCAGGTTGAGGTCGGCGCCGAGGTGCTTGGAGCCCATGACGTCGTAGGCGCCGCCGAACGCCTTCCGGGTGATGACCGTGATGAGCGGGACGGTCGCCTCCGCGTAGGCGTAGATCAGCTTGGCGCCGCGCCGGATGATGCCGCCGTACTCCTGCTCCACGCCGGGCAGGAAGCCGGGCACGTCGACGAAAGTCAGCACCGGCACGTTGAACGCGTCGCAGGTGCGGACGAAGCGCGCGGCCTTCTCGGAGGCGTCGATGTCGAGGCAGCCCGCGAACTGCATCGGCTGGTTGCCGACGACACCGACCGGGTGGCCCTCGACCCGGCCGAAGCCGGTGATGATGTTGGGCGCGAAGAGCGGCTGGGTCTCCAGGAACTCGCCGTCGTCCAGCACGTGTTCCACGATGGTGCGCATGTCGTACGGCTGGTTCGCGGAGTCCGGGACGATCACGTCCAGCTCGCGGTCCTCGTCGGAGGTCTCCAGGTCCGCCTCCTCGGGGAAGGCGGGCGGCTCGCTGAGGTTGTTCGACGGCAGGTAGGCCAGCAGTGCCTTGACGTACTCGATCGCGTCCTTCTCGTCGCCCGCCATGTGGTGGGCGACCCCGGACGTCGAGTTGTGCGTACGGGCCCCGCCCAGCTCCTCGAAGCCGACGTCCTCGCCGGTGACCGTCTTGATGACGTCGGGGCCGGTGATGAACATGTGCGAGGTCTGGTCGACCATCACCGTGAAGTCGGTGATCGCGGGGGAGTAGACCGCGCCGCCCGCGCACGGGCCGACGACCAGGGAGATCTGCGGGATCACCCCGGAGGCGTGGGTGTTGCGGCGGAAGATCTCCCCGTACAGGCCCAGCGCGCTGACGCCCTCCTGGATGCGGGCGCCGCCGGAGTCGTTGATGCCGATGACCGGGCAGCCGTTCTTGAGCGCGAAGTCCATCACCTTGACGATCTTCTGTCCGAAGACCTCGCCGAGGGCGCCGCCGAAGACGGTGAAGTCCTGGGAGAAGACGGCGACCGGGCGGCCGTCGACCGTGCCGTAACCGGTGACGACGCCGTCTCCGTACGGGCGGTTGTTCTCCAGCCCGAAGTTCGTCGACCGGTGCCGGGCGAACTCGTCCAGCTCGGTGAACGACCCCTCGTCCAGCAGCAGATCGATCCGCTCGCGGGCGGTCAGCTTGCCCTTCGCGTGCTGCTTCTCCACCGCGCGCTGCGAACCCGCGTGCGTGGCCTCGCCGATACGCCGCTGCAAATCCGCGATCTTGCCCGCGGTCGTGTGGATGTCGGGGGTGGGCGACGGGGCGATTTCCGGCTCGGACATCGGATGCGGCTCCTGCTCGACCTGGTGGGGAGCAGGGGGTGTCGTGGGG
>NZ_WHPN01000354.1 GCF_009735685.1 Streptomyces lycii
TGCGCACCCGGCTCACCCTGCTGACCGCCGTCGCGGTGGCCGTGGCCGTCGCCGTGTCGGCCTTCGCCTGCTGGTTCCTGACCCGGGACCAGCTGCGGGACGAGCTGGACAACACCCTGCGCACCATCAGCATCCCGCCCGGCTACGTCACCGGCACGATCCGCAACTGCCGTGCGGGCGACCCGACGACCGACGAGGACGTGCTGCCCGGGATCGCCAGCGGCCAGGTCGTCGGTGCGGACGGCAGGCGCTGCGTCGCGCCCAACTCGCAGCCCGTGAAGGTACGGGAGGCCGACACCGAGGTGGCCTCCGGCGCCGCCGACGAGGTGCTGCGGGACGGCGTCACGGACAGCGGCGAGCCCGTACGGGTGCTGACCAAGCGGGTCGCCGAGGGCCCGGACATCCCCGGTTACGCGGTCTCCGTCTCCCGCCCGCTGAGCGAGATCGACGGCGCGCTGGACACGCTCGCGCTGCTGCTCGCGGCGGTCGCCGGGGTCGGTGTGCTCGGCGCCGCCACGGCCGGGCTCTGGATCGCCCGGACCGGTCTGCGGCCGGTGGACCGGCTGACGGGAGCCGTCGAACACGTGGCGCGCACGGAGGACCTGGCGATCCGTATCCCGGTGGAGGGGGAGGACGAGATCGCCCGGCTGTCGCGCTCGTTCAACGCGATGACGGCCGGGCTCGCCTCCTCCCGCGACCGGCAGCAGCAGCTGATCGCGGACGCGGGGCACGAGCTGCGGACGCCGCTGACCTCGCTCCGGACGAACCTGGATCTGCTGGTGCGGAGCGAGGAGACCGGCCGGGTGATCCCCGAGGCGGACCGGCGGGAGCTGCTGGCGTCCGTACAGGCGCAGATCGCGGAGCTGGCGGCGCTCATCGGCGACCTCCAGGAGCTGTCCCGGCCGGACGCGGCGGCTGGCGGCGGGCCGCTGGAGGTCGTCGGGCTGCACGAGGTGGCGGAGCGGGCGGCGGCCCGGGCGCGGCTGCGCGGGTCGGGGCTGACGATCAGCACCCGGCTGGACCCCTGGTACGTGCGCGGCGAACGGGCGGCGCTGGAGCGCGCGGTGGTGAACCTGCTGGACAACGCGGTGAAGTTCAGCCCGCCCGGGGGTGAGGTCGAGGTGCTGCTGTCCGGCGGGGAGCTGGCGGTGCGGGACCACGGGCCCGGGGTGCCGGCCGAGGAACTGCCGCACGTGTTCGACCGTTTCTGGCGGTCGTCCTCGGCGCGCGGGCTGCCGGGCTCGGGGCTCGGGCTGTCCATCGTCGACCGCACGGTGCGGCGCGGCGGCGGGACGGTGCACCTGCGGGCCGCGGAGGGCGGCGGCACGGTGGCGGTGGTGCGGCTGCCGGGCGCGCCGAACCCGCCGCCGGGCACGGCGGCCGAGGGCTGACGACGCAAGCTGCGGTCCGGGGTCCGGGGTCCGGGGTTCGGCGGGACCCGGGTCCGGCGTCCGGGCGGGACCGGCTCCTGCCGGACTCGAACACCCGGGCGAGGCCCCGTACGGGCCCTGAGCCCGACCGGGTCCGACCCGGTTCAGCACCCGGCCCGGCACGTGAGCCCGGGCCCGGCGGCACCTCGCCCTGCCCCCTCGACCCTGCCCCCTCGACACTGCCCCCTTGACCGCGGTCCTTGGCCCCGTCCCGGTCCTGCGGCGTCCCGGTCCTGCGGCGGCCCGGACGTGCGGCGTCCCGGACGTGCGGCGTCCCGGACGTGCGGCGTCCCGGACGTGCGGCGTCCCGGCAGGGATCGTTCCCGCCGGGCCGCCGCACATCCGGTTGTGCTGTTCCGCCGTTCAGCCGTTCAGCCGAGTGGCCGGTCTCACGACCGCCGGGCCCCCACGAGTGCCGATCCACGAGCGTCGATCCACGAGCGGCTCCACGGTCGTGGTCGGGCCGGCCGGCTCACTCCACGACCGTGATCCGGTCGGCGGCCGGCGGTGCCAGCGGCGCGTCCTCGGTCGCGTGCTCCGCGAGGTACGCCTCGAAGGCCTCCAGGTCCGAGCCGCCGACGAGCTTGTCACCGCCCTCCTTGAACACCGCGAAGCCGTCACCGCCGCCCGACAGGAACTCGTTCATCGCGACGCGGTAGCTGCGCTGCGGGTCGATCGGCTCGCCGTTCAGCCGCACCGAGTCCGTCACGATCCGGTCGGCGCCCGACTTGGTGAGGTCGAGCGTGTAGGTGAGGCCCTCGGACACCTGGAGGATCTTCGGGGATGCCTCGTTCGAGCCGCTGACCTGCTGCTGGAGCGCCGTGATCAGCTGCTCGCCGGTCAGGTCGACCGCCGTCATCATGTTGGTGAACGGCTGCACGGTGAACGCCTCGCCGTACGTCACGACGCCGTCGCCCTCACCGCCGGACGCCGCGTGGGTGAGGTCGGCGCGGATGCCGCCCGGGTTCATCAGCGCGATCTCCGCGCCGCCCTTGTCCTCGGGGGCCATCGCCGCCAGCTGGGCGTCGCTGATGACGTCGCCGAGCGGGGACTCGTACGTTCCGGCGCCGCGGCCGGGGATGTCGGCGGTGATGTGACCGATGGGCCGGTTGGCGATCGGGGCCGCCAGCTCGTTCCACCGCTCGACGAGCGAGGTCATGTCGGCGGCCTTGGGCTGGTCGCGCCGCACGACGTGGTTGGCCGACTCGACACCGGTGCGGACGATGTCCTTGGTGCGGCGGTCGTAGGTGAGCGTCGTGTCGGTGTAGAGCCGCCCGAAGGACGAGGCGGAGGTGACCGTGCGCGGATTGCCCGCCGGGTCCGGGATGGTGCAGGCGTACGCCTGGTGGGTGTGGCCGGTGACCAGCGCGTCGACCCTGGGGGTGATGTTCCGGGCGATCTCCGCGATCGGGCCGGAGACGCCGTCACCGGGGCCGGGGCTGTCGCAGTCGTAGTTGTACGCCTTGCTCGCGGGCTCGCCGCCCTCGTGGATCAGCGCGACGACGGACTTGACGCCCTTGCGCTCCAGCTCCTCGGCGTACTTGTTGACCGTCTCGGCCTCGTCGTGGAACTCAAGGCCCTTGATGCCCTCGGCGGACACGATGTTCGCGGTGCCCTCCAGGGTCACCCCGATGAAGCCGATCCTGACGCCCTTGCGCTCCCAGATCGTGTACGGCGCGAGGACCGGTTCGCCGGTCTTCTCGTCCGTCACGTTGGCCGCGAGATACGGGAAGTCGGCTCCCTCGAAGACCCTTCCCTCCTCGGCGCAGCCGTCCTCCGGGTGGCAGCCGCCCTCCTGGAGGCGCTGGAGTTCGGTGCGGCCCTCGTCGAACTCGTGGTTGCCGACACCGCTGACGTCGAGGCCCAGCTTGTTCATCGCCTCGATCGTCGGCTCGTCGTGGAACAGCCCGGACAGCAGCGGGCTGGCGCCGACCATGTCACCGGCCGCGGCGGTGACGCTCCAGGGGTTGCCCTTCCGGGCCTCGCGCAGCGACGTCGCCAGATACTCGACGCCGCCCGCGTCGATCTCCTCGGTGGTGCCGTCCGCGTGCTCGTGGGTCACCCGGCCGGAGGAGCCCGACGGGGGCTCCAGATTGCCGTGGAAGTCGTTGAAGGAGAGCAACTGCACGTCGACCGTGCGGCCGTGGCCCCCTCCTTGGGCGGCGCCCGTTCCGTGCGCGCCCGGCCGGCCGCTGTCGGCACCGGCCGGCACGGCGGCGGACAGCATCCCGGCCGCGGCGGCCAGCACCACCGTTCCGGTGGAGAGTCGGCGCGCGAGGCGGCGCCTTCGGGAGGAGACCGACATCGAGATTCCCCTTCATGGACCCGTCAACAGCTGCTCGGCAGCCTACGGTCAACGCGCGTAGCGTGTCAGGGCCTCCCGGGTAACGAGCAGGTTGCGGCGGAGTGCGCCGGCCGGCGTCGTAGGCTCGGCCCCATGAGTGACGTGGTGAACGGCGTGGGCACGGACCGCAGCATCGAGATCGTGGACGAGGTGTCCGCCGAGGTGTTGCCGCTGGTGACCGAACTGCTCGACGCGGCGGCCCGCACGGACGGGCAGCAGGCCGTGTCCGAACAGGGCCGGCTCCAGTTGCGCGGCGGCGCGCGGGAGGGCGTACGGCACCTGCTGCTGCGCGCGGCGGGCGGCACGCTCGCCGGATACGCCCAACTGGAGGACACCGACCCGGTGGAGGCGCCGGCCGCCGAACTGGTCGTGCATCCGGCGCACCGAACCCAGGGCCACGGCCGGGCGCTCGGCCGCGCCCTGCTCGACGCGTCCGGACACCGGCTGCGGCTCTGGGCGCACGGCGGGCACGCGGCCGCCCGGCACCTCGCGCGGACCCTCGGGCTCAACCTCTTCCGCGAACTGCGCCAGATGCGGATGCCGCTGACCGGCCTCACGCTGCCGGAACCGGCCCTCCCGGACGGTGTCACCGTGCGCACGTTCCGTCCCGGCGAGGACGACGCGGCCTGGCTCGCCGCCAACGCCGCCGCCTTCGCCCACCACCCCGAGCAGGGCGCTCTCACCCAGCGCGACCTGGACGACCGCAAGGCGGAGCCCTGGTTCGACCCGGAGGGCTTCTTCCTCGCCGAGCGCGACGGCCGGGTCGTCGGCTTCCACTGGACGAAGATCCACGCCTCCGAGGGCCTCGGCGAGGTCTACGTCGTCGGGGTCGCCCCGGACGCGCAGGGCGGCGGTCTCGGCAAGGCCCTGACCACGACGGGCCTGCGCCACCTCGCCGCCAAGGGCGTGCCGGACGCGATGCTGTACGTCGACGCGGACAACACGGCGGCCGTCAGCGTCTACGAACGGCTGGGCTTCACGACGTACGAGGTGGACCTGATGTACCGGACGGAGAGCTGAGCCCGGGCCCTCGGGGCACGGGGCCGGTTCAGGAGTCCGCCGGGCCGGGCGGCGTGGCGGACTCCGGGGCGGGCGGCGGCGGCTCGGCGCGCACGGACGTGCGGAAGCGGTCCCGGAGGATGTGCTGCGCGCGGTGGCGCAGCGTGGGCGGCGCCATTCCCATCGCGCGGGGTGTGACCCATTCGACGGCATCGAGGCCCTGGCCGTAGACCTCGTGGCCGATGCCCGCTTCGTGGGCTTCCACCCAGATGGCCAGTCCCTCGTCCGCGTTCCGGCTGCGCACTTCCCCGGCCAGTTCGCGGAGCGCGGATGAGATCTCGTCCAGGTGGGCGACCGGAGGTCTTGCGATCAGCGCAGCCAGTGCCGCCGAGGCCGCCGGCAGGAGCAGATCCGGGCGGGACCCGTCCTTCACCATCCACAGCAGGTCCGCGACCAGTTCGGCAGGCAGCCCGGCCGCGTCGGAGGGCAGCAGGTCGAACACCAGGGTCAGCATCCGCCGGCGGGTCGCCGGGTCCGGCACTGTCATGAGGTGGGCGAAACAGCACGCGTAAGCGCGCGTCAGTTCCGCGTCGGAGCCCCCGAGCCGGAGTTCTCCGCCGCGTCCGAGCCGGCTGGTGAACCACAGGTCGAGCACGGCGTGGGCTGCCGAGGTCGCCGGGGCGCCGGGCCTCGTGGCGAAGGTGGTCAGCGCAGGACCGATCCAGTCGAGGACCGGATCCAGCGCATGGCTCAGGACCGCGTTGTCCGTGCCTCCCGAGACATCCAGCTTGTGCCGGATCTGCTGCCAGTACGGGCGGGACCAGTGGACGAGTCCACCGCCGGCCGGCTCGGAAATCTCGTAATGCCAGTAGAGATCGACCGGTTCCGGCTGCCACGGTGGCGGCTCCGTCTCCACCCGGAGCGCGATCGCCAGCTGCCTGTGACCGTCCTCGTCCCGCTCCCGGTGCATGCTCATCAGCAGCGCGAAGTCCGCCCACTGCTCCTGGTCCAGGGCCGACCGCCACAGCAGCGCCTGCCGGTGCCATTCACCCGCCGGGTCGGGCGAGCCGGGGAACAGCTCGTCCGCCGTGGTGGTGCCGGTGAGGCACAGCGCGAGCAGCACCAGATTGGCGGAGTAGAGGCCGTGCCGGGAGGCGGTGGCGAGCCGTACGGGCTGGTAGCCGGCGTAGTCGTGAGCGGTGCGTTCGCTCTTCTCCGCCAGGACCTTCGGCAGCAGCCGCGCCAGCCGCGCCCGTTCGTCCGGGCCGAGGCGTTCCGTACGGGCCCGGAGGAAGCGCGGCACCTGGCGGGCGGAGAGCGGCGCGAAGGACAGCAGGGCGTACAGCAGTTCGTCGTCGACGAGGGCCGGTCCGACGGTCAGCGCCGATCGGTGGCCGGGCAGCGCGCACAGCACCTGCACGGCCAGCCGGGCCACCAGGTACTCGCCGAAGGTGGCGTGCAGGAACTCGTACGTCGTGAGCGTCCGGTCGTCGCGCACCGCCTGCGCCCGCTGGACGAAGAAGAACCGCCCGAGTGTCCGCTGCGCGTGGCCGAGCGGCGCGCGGAAGCCCGCGCCGCCGGCCGTGGGGCTGCCGAGCAGGGCGGCGAGATCCGCGTCGAGCTCCGTCTCGGTCACCCACTGGCGGCGCCTGTTGTGGATGGCGAAGGCGACGAGGGAGAGCCGTTGCAGCTCCTCCTCGACCCGGTGGGCGGCCTCGCCGTCACCGGGGTACGCCTCCCCGGCCTTGTCGATCTCGCGGGCGGCGAAGGACGCCAGCAGTTCCTCGTACAGCGCGGCCTCGTCCAGCGGGGTGCCGTCCGAGGGTCGGCTGCCACCCTGCTGGAGTGCGTTCCGCCCGGAGTCGTACAGGGCGAGCATCATCAGCAGCAGCGGCTGGGCGGCGAGCGCGGGATGGCGGGCGACGACCTCGGGTGGCAGGGGGCGCAGCCCGTGCGCGGCGAAGTAGGGACCGTTCGTGTCGTTCCAGACGGCCAGCCACTGCTCGGTCTGTTCCGCCCGGAACGGCTCCAGGCGCAGAGCGACCGTGCGCTCCGGGCAGCGCGCCCGGTCGGCGACGGCCGTGCGGCTGGTGACCAGGGCGAGCACGGGGCGGCCCTGTTCGGCCTCGCGCTGCTGGAAACGGGCGACCTGCACCAGGTAGTCGGTCTGGTTCACGCCGGTCGCCTGCAACAGCTCGTCGAAGCCGTCGAGCAGGACGACGGGGACGGCGCCGCCCGCGGACCGCACCAGCTCCGGCCAGGTCGCACGCTCGCCGGTCGCGGCACGGACGGCGTGCTCGATCTGCTCCTGTACGTCGCTCTCGGCGGGCGCCTCGCGCAACACCACGCGCACCGGCAGATACCCGGCGGCGGGCAGCCGGGCGGCGAGCACCTTGGTCAGCGCGGACTTGCCCGCGCCGGGCTGGCCCAGCACGAGCAGGGGGGCCGCGGCCAGCCCGTCGGAGGTGAGGGCCCCGGCGAGATAGCCGGCGAGGTCCGTACGGAGCGGGGCGTCCTCCCACCAGCTCTCGTCGCCCGGACCGCCCCCGCCGTCGACCGCCCGCACCCGGAATCCGGGCTCCAGGTAGATGTCGCCCAGGGTGGGCACGCACACGCCGTCGGCGGAGGTGCGGGTCTCCAGGGCGGGGCGGGCGAGGGCGGCCCGGTGGGCGGTGGCCAGAGCGGCGGCGACGTCCGCCGGGGCGGACCGGGCGGCCAGCCCCTCCAGCAGGGTCTCGACACCGGACAGCGCCCTCCCGAGGACCGCCCGGGTGGCCTGGTGCTCGGTCTGCCAGGACCAGATGGCGAACTCGGGGGCCTGCCCGCACAGCTCGGCGTACAACTCCTCGTACCGCTCCACGGCCGCCCTGGGGACTTCCGCTCCCATGCCGTCTGCGGCGGCCCGGCGGGCCGTGTCGTCCAACCCGTCCCAGACCGACAGGCCCTCGACGAACGACAGCAGCCGTCTCGACAGGTGCGCGTACCAGTGGCCGAGCGAGGTGGCCATCTCCTCGTACGGCCGGTGGGGAGCGGGCCGCGGTGGCGCCACCGCGGCCAGTGCCTCGGCGAAGGCCCGGGAGGAGCCCTCTGCCGGTCCGCCCCGTCCCGCCAGCGTGATCTGCTCGTCCCGGGTCAGCCGCACCTCGTGCAACCCGAACGGCAGCCGCGCCCGCTCCAGCGCCTCGAAGTACGCCACCACCACGATCACCGTGTGCGCCGCCGCCAGGCGCTCGGTGCGCTCCGCGCGCCCGCAGGACCCCAGACGCTCGCGCAGCCCCGTCAGCAGGTCCCGCCCGAGCCCCAGGATGCGGCCCCTGGCGCCCAGTACGTTGAGCACGTCGTCGCTGACACCGCCGGTGGCGGTCTTCAGCACACCGCCGAGGGCCCGGTCCAGCGCGGCCAGCGCGGGCGGATCCCCGCCCAGCAGCACCACGGCGTCCTTGAACGCCAGCGCACCACGACTCATCGGCCCCCCAGCCTCGCGCCGCCCATCCATGGCCCCGCGGCCTTGTACGGAACCACGATGGCATGCCGCTTCCGGCTCCCGCCGGGAAACGGTGGCAGGGCCGCGCGCGACGGGGCGCCGCGATCGCGGGGAACGGGAAGCGGGGGCGGCGGAGCCGCCCGGCATCGCCACCGCCCACGAGCCCGGCGCCCCGCTCCGCCCCGCCCCGCCCCGCTCCGCCCTGCTCCGTCCTGCTCCGCTCCGCCCTGCTCCGTCCTGCTCCGCTCCGCCCTGCTCCGTCCTGCTCCGCTCCGCCCTGCTCCGCTCCGCCCTGCTCCGCCCTGCTCCGCCCTGCTCCGCTCCGTACAGCTCAACGGGCGTGTGCGGCCCGGGCCGACCCGGGGAAACGTCCCCGGGCATGGAGCGCCGGACCACGGTCCCGGGGCGGCCGCGGGCCGGGCCCGCCCCGGCGCGGCGGGAGCGAGCGGGATCGCGGGCCGCGATCCCGCTTAGGCTCGGGACATGCCCCGCCGTGCCGCCTCCGCCCCCCGCCCCGTCGGTGCGGTGACCCGTGGGACCACCAACCCGAACCGGCTGCGCCGGATGGACCGCTGGATCGCCGACGCCCACGCGGCGGCCCTGCGCCGCGCCCCCGGGCCGCCCGTCGCCGTCGACCTGGGCTACGGCGCCGCGCCCTGGACCGCCGTGGAACTGCTCCAGCGGCTGCGCACCGTCCGCGCGGACACCCGGGTCGTCGGCGTCGAGATCGATCCGGCCCGGGTCGGGGCGGCACGCCCGTACGAGCGCGACGGGCTGGTCTTCGTGCACGGCGGCTTCGAGGTGCCGCTGCCCGGCGCCGCGCGCCCGCTGCTGATCCGGGCCGCCAACGTGCTGCGGCAGTACGACGAGACCGAGGTCCGTGCCGCCTGGGAGCGGCTGTGTGCGCGGCTCGCGCCGGGCGGGCTGCTCGTCGAGGGCACCTGTGACGAGATCGGCCGCCGTCACGTCTGGGTCGCGCTCGGCCCCGAGGGTCCGCGCACGGTCACCTTCGCCACCCGGCTCGGCTCCCTCGGTACCCCGTCCGACCTCGCCGAACGGCTGCCGAAGGCGCTCATCCACCGCAATGTCCCCGGCGAGCCCGTGCACGCGTTCCTGCGCGACTTCGACCGCGCGTGGGCGGCGGCCGCCCCGTACGCCGCCTTCGGTGCCCGCCAGCGCTGGATCCGCTCGGTGCGTGCCCTGGCCGCCGACTGGCCGCTCACGGACGGCCCCCGCCGCTGGCGCCAGGGCGAGGTCACGCTCCGCTGGGACGCGTTGGCACCACGGGGCTGATCCACGCGGTTGATCCGCGGTTGGTCCGCGGTTGGTCCGCGGTTGGTCCGCGACGCGGTCGAGTCGCTCGGTCGAGGCGCGCGGTGAGTCGCGAACGCCTGTTCCAGCACGCCGACTCCGGTACGGCTGGTGCCGTACGGCTGATCCGGGGCGGCTGTCACGCGTACGGCAGTCCGGCGCGGGGCTGATGCCGCACGGCTGGTCCCGCGCCGCCGATTCGCGCACGGCTGTTCCCGCGCGGCTGACTCGCGTACGGCCGTCTCGCGCGGGGGCTGGTGGCGCGCGGCTGATCCGGGGCGGCTGTCACGCGTACGGCTTTCCCGCGCCGGGCTGTTCCCGCACGGCTGTCCCGCGCCGCCGATTCCCGCGCGGCCGGCTCGCGCGCGGTCGGGCGGTGGTCACCTCCGCGGCGCGTCTCCCTCGGGCGCGGCCCTCCGCTCCCGGGATCCCGGGCCCGGCAGGGGATCGTCCCGGCCGGTGACGTGCCCCCGGCCGGTGGCCGGCCGGGACCGCTCACACCCCGCCCGGTGACCAGCGCTGCCAGAGGCGGCCGAAGGCGTAACGGGCCGCCTCCACGTCGTGGCGCTGGTCGGCGTGGAGCACGCCGAGGGCGTACGCGGTGGCCGGCGCGATGCGCGGGGTGCGCGCCGCCGTTGCCGCCGCCGCCGCGGCCTCCGCCGCGTCCCGGTGCCGCTTCAGCGCCTGGGCCGCGCCGAACAGCCGTACGGCCGGGGAGGGTTCCTCCGGGTTGTGCGAGGGGGCGTGCGCCGAGGCGTGCGCTTCCGGTCCGCTGTCGTCCCGCGGCGCCTGGTCCAGCACCTCCTGCGCGTACCGGCGCAGCCGGACCAGCAGCCGGACCTGTTCCCACGGGGCGTCCTGCCGCTCGGAGGCGTGCGAGGCCCCCGCCGGATCGTTCGCGGCCAGTCCGTAGCCGAGCGCGTCGGCGTTGTACGGATGCCCGGCCCGGCCCAGCGGCAGGGCCCCGACGGCCTCCACGAGCCGCCGGTGCGCCTGCTCGACCAGCGGCAGCAGCGCCTCCTGTGCCGGACGCCCGGCGGCGGGGGAGAGCGGCACCTCGGACGCCAGCAGCGCGATCTCGTCGGCGACGGCGTGGAAGCGGGAGGAGCCGAGTGCCTGGAGGGCGGCGGTGTGCGCGCGGGTCCGCGCCAGCGTCAACTGCCGCTCCAGCAGCGCCCCGGCGCGCGCCGCGCCCACCGTCGGCGTGTGCTTGCCGGCCAAGTCGCCGGACTCCGCGGCCGGGCCCGGTTCCGTACCGCCCGACAGCCGGTGCAGCGCGCCGCGCAGCCGCTCCAGGCGGGCCGAGCAGACGTGTTCACCGGAGAGCACCCCGGTCAGCCAGGTCAGCTCGGTGCGCAGCGTGTCCGCCCGCTCGGCGTCCGTCAGCGAGCGGTACGTGTGCAGGGCGGCAGCGATCCGCCGGGCCGCGTGCCGCATCTGCCGGGCCGCCTCGACGGCATCGTCCGCGTCCGAACCGCTCTCCCGGTGCAGCCGCAGGCTGCGCAGGAACGCGGTGGCCTGCGCGTGCAGATGCCCGGAGAGCACGTCGCCGGCGGTCGCACCGGGCCGCGCTCCGCCGCCGGGCTCGACGACCAGCAGCGTGGCGGGCACGGGCACGTCGAGCCGCGTGCGGCCGCCGCCCGGCGGTCCGGCGGCCGGGTCGGGCGCAGGACCGGCTCCGCCGTTCGCCCGGCCCGTGAGGGGAGTCGCGAGCGGGCCCCCGGTGCCGGTCACCGGGCCCCCCGGGCCGGGGACGTGCCGCCGGCCGTCCGGGAAGCCACCCGCAGGGTCATGGTGTCGCTGGGCCACGCCGGCGCCTCCGGGCGTCGATGAGCATCTCCTGTACGTTCCGCAGCGGCTGCCCTTCCGCATCCACCGCGTGCCGCGTCCAGTTGCCGTCCGGGCCGAGGTGCCAGGAAGCCGTGGTGTCGGACAACCCCGTCTCCAGCAGCCGGTTCAGGGACGCGATGTGCGCCGGGTCGACGACCCGTACGAGGGCCTCGATCCGCCGGTCGAGATTGCGGTGCATCATGTCGGCGCTGCCGAGCCACACCTCGGGCTCGCCGCCGCCTGCGAAGGCGAAGACCCGGGAGTGCTCCAGGAAGCGGCCGAGGACGCTGCGCACCCGGATGTTCTCGGACAGTCCGGCGACGCCCGGCCGCACCGCGCAGATGCCGCGCACCCACACGTCGACGGGCACGCCCGCCCGCGCCGCACGGTAGAGGGCGTCGATGACGACCTCGTCGACCATCGAGTTGACCTTGATCCGGATGTGTGCGGGCCTGCCCGCCCGGTGGTTCTCGGCCTCCCGCTTGATCCGCTGGACCAGGCCGTCGCGGAGCGACCGGGGGGCGACGAGCAGCCGCCGGTAGGTCTCCCGGCGGGAGTAGCCGGACAGCCGGTTGAAGAGGTCGGAGAGGTCCGCGCCGACCTGCGGGTCGGCGGTGAGCAGCCCCAGGTCCTCGTACAGCCGGGCGGTCTTGGGGTGGTAGTTGCCGGTGCCGACGTGCGCGTAGCGGCGCAGCGTCTCGCCCTCCTGGCGGACCACCAGCGACAGCTTGCAGTGCGTCTTGAGGCCGACGAGGCCGTAGACGACATGGCAGCCGGCCTCCTCCAGCTTCCGCGCCCACTTGATGTTGGCCTGCTCGTCGAAGCGGGCCTTGATCTCCACGAGGACCAGCACCTGCTTGCCGGACTCGGCGGCGTCGATCAGGGCGTTGACGATCGGCGAGTCGCCGGACGTCCGGTACAGCGTCTGCTTGATCGCGAGCACGTCCGGGTCGTCGGCGGCCTGCTCCAGGAACGCCTGCACGGAGGTGGAGAACGAGTCGTACGGGTGGTGCAGCAGTACGTCCCGCTCGCGCAGCGCCGCGAAGATGTCCGGCGCGGTCGCCGACTCGACCTCGGCCAGCCGGCGGTTGGTCCGCGCCACGAACTTCGGGTACTTCAGCTCCGGCCGGTCCAGCGACGCGATGCCGAACAGCCCGGTCAGGTCCAGCGGACCGGGCAGCGGGTGCACCTCGGCCTCGGTGATCTTCAGCTCGCGCACCAGCCGGTCCAGCACCTCGGGGGCGATGGACTCCTCGACCTCCAGCCGCACCGGCGGCCCGAAGCGGCGCCGCATCAGCTCCTTCTCCAGCGCCTTGAGGAGGTTCTCGGCGTCGTCCTCCTCGACCTCCAGATCCTCGTTGCGGGTGACCCGGAACATGTGGTGCGACAGCACCTCCATGCCGGGGAACAGCTCCTCCAGATGCGCCGCGATGACGTCCTCCAGCGGCACGTACCGCTGCGGCGACGCCTCCAGGAAGCGGGAGAGCAGCGGCGGAACCTTGACCCGGGCGAAGTGCTCGTGCCCGCTGACCGGATTCCGCACGACGACGGCGAGGTTCAGGGACAGGCCGGAGATGTACGGGAACGGGTGCGCCGGGTCGACGGCGAGCGGCGTCAGCACCGGGAAGATCTGCTGCCGGAACAGGGTGAACAGCCGGGACTGCTCCTTCTCGGTCAGCTCCGGCCAGCGGATCAGGTGGATGCCCGCGTCACCCAGGTCCGGCAGCACGTCCTGCTGGAAGCAGGCGGCGTGCCGGGCCATCAGCTCCCGCGACCGGTTCCAGATGAGGTCCAGCACCTCGCGCGGCTGGAGGCCGGACGCGGAGCGGGTCGCGACACCGGTCGCTATCCGGCGCTTGAGGCCCGCGACGCGCACCATGAAGAACTCGTCCAGATTGCTCGCGAAGATCGCGAGGAAGTTCGCCCGCTCCAGCAGCGGCGTCGACGGGTCCTCGGCCAGCTCCAGCACCCGTTCGTTGAACGCCAGCCAGCTGCGCTCCCGGTCCAGGAACCGGCCCTGCGGCAGCTCGCCGGCCGACTCGTCGTCCTCCTCGTACGCGTCCGGGTCCGCGTCCAGGTCCGGGTCGAGGTCGGAGACCGCGGCGGCCACGGTGCTCGGGCGGTGCGCCGCGATCGAGCCGACGGTGGGCTGCGTGCCCGCCGCGCCGTCCTCGGCGGGGATGCCGTTCGGGCTCGCGGGCTGTGCGGCGGAAGGCGCCGGTGTCGCCGAAGCGGCCGATGTGGCCGGTGCGGCCGGCGTGGAGGTGGAGGGGACCGATTCCGGAGCGGTGGAGTCGTTCATGTCCTCATTGTTCCGCGCCGCGATCCCGGGCGCCGCACGGCGGGCGGACACGCCTCCGGGCTCACCGGCAGGCGCGCCCGGGGGCGGCGTGGCGGCGGGCCGGACGGCGCGGAGCCGATCGCGGGGGGCCGGCGGGACAGCGGGCTGCATTCAGTGATGCTCGCAAGCAAGTTTGAATGGCCGGTGAAGGGAACATGGCGGCCGGGCAAGCGGGTTCCTTCGCCGGGGTGGCCGGACGGAGCCGCACGGACCGGCCGCGGGGGTCCTGCCGTCCCGGCCGGGCACCGGCCCGGGGAGGCCGGCGCGGGAGCCGGGCCGGCGAGGCACCCGTGGAGAGCACCCCTGAGGCGAGCCCGGGAGCAGCGCCGCCGACGACAGCCGGGAGGCGGGCCCGGGAGCAGCGCCGCCGACGACAACCGGGGAGGCGGGCCCGGGGCAAAGCCCGCACCACCGTACTCCCGGGCGGCCGTACTCCCGGCCCGCCCCGGAGCCGTACCGGCGGCGCCGGAGGCCGCCTCCGGACGACGGCCGTCCGGTGGAAGAAAACCGCCGCCCCGCCGGTTACAGCGGTGAAGGGGCCCACCGCCCCATGTGGAGGAGGTCTGCACCGGTGAGCCATCACGTGTCCTGGCGGAACGGCCCCGTACCCGAACAGCGCTCCCGCGGCGGGGGCGCGCCGGGGAGAATGCGCCGGGCCCGGCGGCCGCGCCGCGTGGCCATGCTCAGCGTGCACACCTCCCCGCTCCACCAGCCCGGCACGGGCGACGCGGGCGGCATGAACGTCTACATCGTCGAGCTGGCGAGGAAGCTCGCCTCCATCGACATCGAGGTGGAGATCTTCACCCGCGCGACCACCGCCGACCTGCCGCCCGTCGTGGAGCTGGCCCCCGGCGTGCTGGTCCGGCACGTCGACGCGGGTCCGTACGAGGGACTGGCCAAGGAGGAGCTGCCCGCGCAGCTGTGCGCCTTCACCCACGGCGTGATGACCGCCTGGGCGGGCAACCGGCCCGGACACTACGACCTCGTCCACTCGCACTACTGGCTCTCCGGCCACGTCGGCTGGTTGGCGGCCGAGCGCTGGGGCGTGCCGCTCGTGCACGCCATGCACACCATGGCGAAGGTCAAGAACGCCGCCCTCGCCCTCGGCGACACCCCCGAGCCCGCCGCCCGCGTCATCGGCGAGACGCAGATCGTCGGCGCCGCCGACCGGCTGATCGCGAACACCGAGGGCGAGGCGGGCGAGCTGATACGGCACTACGGCGCCGACCCGGACGCCGTGGAGGTCGTACACCCCGGTGTGGACCTGGACCGCTTCCACCCCGGCGACGGCCGTGCCGCCGCCCGCGCCCGGCTCGGGCTGCCGCAGGACGCGCTGATCCCTCTCTTCGCGGGCCGGATACAGCCGCTGAAGGCGCCCGACATCCTGCTGTACGCGGTGGCCGCGCTGCTCACGGAGCGGCCGCGGCTGCGCTCGCGGCTCGTCGTGCCCGTCGTCGGCGGCCCCAGCGGCAGCGGTCTCGCGAAGCCGGAGCGGCTGCAGAAGCTGGCGGCCCGGCTCGGCATCAACGATGTCGTACGGTTCCGGCCGCCGGTCGCCCAGGACCGGCTCGCGGACTGGTACCGGGCGGCGTCCGTGCTGGTCATGCCGTCGTACAGCGAGTCGTTCGGGCTGGTCGCGGTCGAGGCGCAGGCCTGCGGGACCCCGGTCGTCGCGGCCTCCGTCGGCGGGCTGCCGGTGGCGGTGCGGGACGGCGGCAGCGGCTTCCTGGTCGACGGGCACGACCCGGCGGACTACGCGCGGGCGCTCGGCCGCTTCGCGGACCACCCCGAGCTGACGGAACGCATGGGCGCGGCGGCGGCCCGGCACGCGGCGTCGTTCGGCTGGGACGCCACGGCGCACGCCACGGCCGACGTCTACACGGCCGCCGCCCGGGAGCTGCGTCACCTACGATCACACCATGGCTGACCTGGACGTGACCGGAACCGTCACCCGCGCCCTGGACGACGCCGGGCTCGAATGGGAGAGCCCGGCCGAGGGCACCTTCGTCGTCAAGCTGCCCGGCACCCGCAAGCTGTCCACCACCTGCTCGCTGGTGGTCGGCAGGCACTCCCTGTCGGTCAACGCCTTCGTCGTCCGCCACCCGGACGAGAACGAGGCCGCCGTGCACCGCTGGCTGCTGGAGCGCAACACCCGGCTCTACGGCGTGAGCTACGCGATCGACCGGCTCGGCGACATCTACCTGGTCGGCAAGCTGCCGCTGGCCGCCGTCACCCCCGACGAGCTGGACCGGCTGCTCGGCACGGTCCTGGAGAACGCGGACGGCAGCTTCAACACGCTGCTGGAGATGGGCTTCGCCTCGGCCATCCGCAAGGAGTACGAGTGGCGCACCGCGCGCGGTGAGTCCACCCGCAACCTGGACGCCTTCGCGCACCTCACCGGCCGGGACCAGGACGGGCCGGGCGCCGCACCGGCGGACTGAGCACCCCGGTACCGGCGGACTGAGCCGCCGCACCGGCAGGCTCCCGTGGACCGGCCTCCGCGTTCCGGCAGACTTCCGCGCCCCGGCGTCCGCCTTCCGGCCGACTTCAGCGGACCGAGCCCCGGCCCCGGGCCCGGCCGGCCCGGTTTCAGGCGGGCGTACGGTCGGCCGTCTCCGGCGGATCGGCGTTACCACCCGGCCGCCCCGGGACCCCTGCCGGTCCCGCCGGTTCCTCGGCGCCTGCCGTTCCCACCGGTCCTGCACTCCCTGCCGGTCCCGCCGGCCCCGCGCGCCCCGCCGGTCCCGTCGATCCCCCAACCCCCGCCGGTCCCGCGGGTCCGGCAGCCCTCGCCGGTCCGGCCGGTCCGGCCGGTCCCGCGCTCTCCCGTTCGAGCAGCGCCGGCCGGCCGGACGGCAGCCGCCGTGACAGCAGCCAGTACCCGGCCGCCGCCACGCTGCCGATCACCGCGCTGGACGCCCAGAGCGTGTCGGCGCCCGCACGGTCGATGACGTAGCCGCCGAGCAGCGGCGCGACCAGTGCCGCCGCGGACCAGGACAGGGTGAACACGCCCTGGTAGCGGCCGCGGCCGTGGACGGGGGAGAGGCGCACCACCAGGCCCATCTGGGTGGGCGAGTTGACGATCTCGCCGAGCGTCCAGACGGCCAGGGCCAGGACGTACAGCGCGAGCGAGTCCGCGAACGCCGTCAGCCCGAAGCCGTAGCCGACGAGCAGTGAGGACACCACGAGCAGCCGGGCCGGGTCGCGGTGCTCGATGAACCGGGTCACCGGGAGTTGCAGCAGCAGGATCAGCACCCCGTTGGCGGAGATCACCAGGCCGAAGTCGGCGGCCGAGAAACCCTCCGCGCCCATCGCGACGGGCAGGGCCACGTACGCCTGCTGGAAGAGCGTGGCGATCAGGAAACTCAGCCCCACCACGGCCATGAAGAGCCGGTCGCGCAGCACCGGGCCCAGCCCGGGACCCGGTTTCGGCCCCGTGCCGGCGCCGGGCTGCGGGGTCTGCTCCGGGCGGGACTCCGGCAGCTTGAGGTAGACGACGACCGCGCAGGCGAGCGTCATCGCGGCCTCGCCGAGGAACAGCGTGAGATAGCCGTGCGCGGCGATGAGGCCCGCGGCGGCGGAGGAGATCGCGAAGCCCAGGTTGATCGCCCAGTAGTTGAGGGAGAAGGCCCGCACCCGGTCCTCCGGGGCGACGATGTCGGCCATCATCGCCTGCACGGCAGGCCGGGACGCGTTGCTGGTCACGCCGACGAGGCAGGCCACGGCCGCGATGGCCAGCGGGTGCTGCACGAAGCCCAGCAGCGCCACCGACACGGCCGTCGACAGCTGCGAGTACAGCAGCGTCGGCCGCCGGCCGAACCGGTCGGTCAGCACGCCCGCGACAACCGCCGCCACCGCGCCGCCGAGCCCGTGCAGGGCGGCGACCAGGCCCGCGTACGACGCCGAATAGCCGCGGTCGACGGTCAGGTACATGGCCAGGAAGGTCGCGACGAACGCGCCGAGGCGGTTCACGAGGGTCGCGGTCCACAGCCACCAGAAGGCGCGCGGCAGCCCGGACACGCTCTCCGTCACGGCTCGCCGGACACCGGACGGTGACATGTCGTGCTCCCCCGTTCGCCGGCAGGCTTGTCAGTAGCAGAATCGTTGACGGAACTTACCGAGGCCGTGTGCCGCGCCGCCAGCGAATATCCGGCGCCGGTGCGCGACCCCGGGCCCCGGCCCCCAGGCGCCCCCCGGTGCCCGCGATCCCGGGACCCGGCCCCGCCCCCGGCCTCGGGCGCCCGGCCCCCGGCCCCCGGTGCCCGGTGCCCGGTCCACGGCGCCCGGGGGCCGATCCACGGTGCGGACACGTCGCGCGGCGGCCCGCGGCGTTCGATTAGGCTCGGGGCATGGCCGACGCACCGTACAAGCTGATCCTCCTCCGCCACGGCGAGAGCGAGTGGAACGCGAAGAACCTCTTCACCGGTTGGGTGGACGTCAACCTCACCGAGAAGGGCGAGAAGGAGGCGCAGCGCGGCGGCGAGCTGATGACTGCCGCCGGCCTGCTCCCCGACATCGTGCACACCTCCGTGCAGAAGCGCGCG
Organism: Streptomyces lycii; assembly: GCF_009735685.1. Lineage (GTDB taxonomy): Bacteria > Actinomycetota > Actinomycetes > Streptomycetales > Streptomycetaceae > Streptomyces > Streptomyces lycii. The sequence goes on from NZ_WHPN01000354.1 coordinate 18,284, forward strand.
ATCCGCACCGCGCAGATCGCCCTGGAGGCCGCCGACCGCCTCTGGATCCCGGTCACCCGCTCCTGGCGGCTGAACGAGCGGCACTACGGCGCGCTCCAGGGCAAGGACAAGGCGCAGATCCGCGAGGAGTTCGGCGAGGAGCAGTTCATGCTCTGGCGCCGCTCCTACGACACCCCGCCGCCGGTCCTCGAGGACGGCGCCGAGTGGTCGCAGAGCGACGACCCGCGCTACTCGATGATCCCGAGCGAGCTGCGCCCGCGCACCGAGTGCCTCAAGGACGTCGTCATCCGCATGCTGCCGTACTGGTACGACAGCATCGTGCCGGACCTGCTCACCGGCCGTACGGTGCTGATCGCCGCGCACGGCAACAGTCTGCGCGCGCTGGTCAAGCACCTCGACAAGGTCTCGGACGCCGACATCGCGGGCCTCAACATCCCGACCGGCATCCCGCTGTCCTACGAGCTCGACGCCGACTTCCGCCCGCGCAACCCGGGCGGCACCTACCTCGACCCGGAGGCCGCCAAGGCCGCCATCGAGGCGGTCAAGAGCCAGGGCAAGAAGTAGTAAGGCCCCACGAAGAAGCCCCCTACCAGCAGTTCCGCTGCCGATAGGGGGCTCTCTCGCACCCGTGGGCCGTCGCTGGGCCCCCGGCTACGCCGGTCGCGCGGCCGGAGCGGTCGTCTTGGGAGGAGAGGACCGGGCTGGGGCGGTCGGCTCCATGACTTCGGGCAGCCACCATGGGGCGAGACTCTGAGACCGGGGCCCACATCGGGCTTTGGCGGGCAGGCTGGGAGCTGCCCGAGTCGCGGCAGGCTTACGGGCCCCGGATCCCTCGCCCCATGGCGGTTCCAGCCCAATGTCACTCCACCGACCTGTATCGGCCGGCGCGCGCCGGCCTTCACGCATCGGAAGTCGAACGCGAGCATTGGGCTCCGTTCTCCGGCGGGAGACGGACCGGCCTCTGGAGGAGACGTGAACCGCGAGTTCACCAAGATCGGTGTCGGTTTTCTGGGACTCTCGGCCTGGGCGGGCCTTCACGACACGACATCGGTGGCTTCGGTGGTGATCGGCTCCCTCTGCCTCGCAACACTCGTCACCATATTCGCTTGCTACTTCACTCTCCGCATTCGGCGAGAGGTCCGGGCTGTCAAGGAAGACAACAGAGAAGCACGGGCCCGTCGAGCAGCAGGTAGGCGCGAGTGACGGATGGGTCCTGACCAAGTCTGCCGGCGGCGCGGGAGCGCGCACAGGCCCCGGCCGGTACGTCCGGCCGGGGCCTGCTGCGCACGTGCGCCGGTGAAAAAGGCCGGGTCAGGGGCGGCGGCCCGGGCTGGGCCGGGGCCGGAACGTCGGCGGGGTGGACGCGTACGGTGCGACGGGCGCCGCCGGAGCGGGGAGGCGGGCGGCGCGGCACCGGATGCGGGCGGCGCGGCACGGGACGCGGGCGGCGGCCCGGACGAGCGGTGCGCGCCCGTGCCGCCCCGTAACCCCCGGGAGGCCGTGCCGCGCGGGCGGCGTGCCCGACCAGTTCGCGTCCGTCACAGAGCCGGCGGGCCGTCGCCGTGCGTCAGCCGCAGGCTCCGCCGCAGCTGCACGAGCCGCCGCTCTGGCAGCCGCAGCCGCAGCCGGAGCCACAGCCGCAGGCTCCCAGGGCGGGCACGGGGGTCTCGGTGATCTGCGGGTCACGGACGGTCGGGGACGGGTTCGGAGAGTCGGCCATGAATCCTCCTCGGCGGCGCTGGCGCCGGCCCGGCAGCGTGCCTGCCGGGCGGCCTGGCTCACGACCACTGGACCCCGGCAGGCTCGGGAGCGTCAACGGCGCGTTGGCGCATGCGCCCCGTCCACGCCCGGCGCAGGCTCCCACGCCTGCCCTTTGCCCCCGGTCGCCCCGGTCGTCCCGGCTGTCCACCGCCGGGACGCCTGCCCGGCCCCCCCAACGCACCTGCCGGGGCGCCCGTTCAGGCGCCCCGGCAGGACCGGACGGGCCGGACAGCGTTGGCCCGGGCCCCGTCGCTCAGGCCCCCTCGACCGAGGTCTCCGGCCCGATCTCGTCCGCGTGCTCCCCGGTGACCAGGTAGACGACCCGCTTGGCGACCGACACGGCGTGGTCCGCGAACCGCTCGTAGTAGCGGCCGAGCAGCGTGACGTCCACGGCCGTCTCGATGCCGTGCTTCCAGCGGTCGTCCATCAGGTGCTGGAAGAGGCTGCGGTGGTAGAGGTCCATCGCGTCGTCGTCCTGCTCCAGCTGGAGCGCGAGGTCCACGTCCTTGGTGATGATCACTTCGGCGGCCTTGGCCATCAGCCGCTGCGCCAGCTGACCCATCTCCAGAATCGTGGAGTGCAGGTCGCGCGGCACGGCGGTCTCCGGGAAGCGGAGCCGCGCCAGCTTCGCGACGTGCTGCGCCAGGTCGCCGGAGCGCTCCAGGTCGGCGCTCATCCGCAGACTGGTGACGACGATGCGCAGATCGGTGGCGACCGGCTGCTGGCGGGCCAGCAGGGCGATCGCGCGGGCCTCCAGCTCGTGCTGGAGTTCGTCGACCTTCTCGTCCGAGGCGATCACGCTCTCGGCGAGCTTGAGATCGGCGTCGAGGATCGCCGTCGTGGCCCGGCCGATCGCGGAGCCGACAAGCCGGGCCATCTCGACCAGGCTGTCGCCGATCGAATCCAGCTCCTCGTGGTATGCGTCCCGCATCGCTTTCCTTCCATCGAATCCTGGCCATTCGGCCGGGGGGCCAAGGCTGCCGTCCCCCACGGTGCCACGCTCCGGGGCGTACGAGTCGAGTTCCGGCATCCGGAGTGAACCGGCGCGGTCGCCAGGGTGAACTCTCGGCAACGAGTGTTCGAGACGGCACTCGGATGGCTGTGGGCGTGTCTCGTCACCCGCTTAATCTGGACTCATGGACGTGAACGCGGCAGTCGCCGCAACGGCAGCGATCGCCGGCGTGTGCACCGGTGTCATCGCGATGCTCGCGTTCCGCTGGAGCGAGCGGGAGCAGGCCCGGCCGAGCCGCAGCTCCCTGCACACCGACGCCGTGCTGCCGCCCGGCGTGGACACCGTGCTCTCCGTCCTGCGCTCCTCCGCCGTCGTCCTCGACGAGGCCGACAGCGTGGTCAAGGCCAGCTCCGCGGCGTACGCCCTCGGGCTCGTCCGGGGCGGCAAGCTCGCCGTCGACCCCATGCTCCAGATGGCCCGGGAGACCCGCCGCGACGGCGAGATACGACAGGTGGAGCTGGACCTGGCCCGCCGCGGCAGCGCCCGCGGCGGCGACGCGCTGGCCGTCTCCGCCCGGGTCGCCCCGCTGGGCTCCCGGCTGGTGCTGCTGCTCGTCGAGGACCTCACCGAGGCGCGCCGCACGGAAGCGGTCCGGCGGGATTTCGTGGCGAACGTGAGCCATGAGCTGAAGACGCCCGTCGGCGCCCTGTCACTGCTCTCCGAAGCCGTGATGGACGCCTCCGACGACCCGGAGGCGGTCACCCGTTTCGCCGGCCGCATGCAGGCCGAGGCGACCCGGCTGACCAGCCTCGTCCAGGAGCTGATCGACCTCTCCCGGGTGCAGAACGACGACCCGCTGGAGGACGCCGAGCCCGTACGGGTCGACGAACTGGTCGCCGAGGCGATAGACCGCTGCGGGCACCAGGCCGGTACGAAGCAGATCACCATGGCGGCCGGCGGCACCGCCGGACTGTACATCTGGGGCAACCGCGGCCAGCTCGCCGCGGCCCTCGGCAACCTCGTCGAGAACGCCGTCAACTACAGCCCGGCCCGCACCCGGGTCGGGATCGCCGGCCGCCGCGTGGCGGGCTCCGGCGGCGACATGATCGAGATAGCCGTCACCGACCAGGGCATCGGCATCTCCGAGAAGGACCGGGAGCGGATCTTCGAACGCTTCTACCGCGTCGACCCGGCGCGCTCCCGCGCCACCGGCGGGACCGGCCTCGGTCTCGCCATCGTCAAGCATGTGGCCGCCTCGCACGGCGGGGAGGTCACCGTGTGGAGCGCCGAGGGTCAGGGCTCCACCTTCACCCTGCGGCTCCCGGAAGCGGGCAGCCGCGGCGACCGGGGCGTCGCGGACGGCGACGACGACCCGCCCCTTGCCGAACCGGACGACCTCGACGAAGAGGACCGCCCGTACCACCCCGCGACCCGGAGCCCGCTCTCGGCGGCCCGGGAGGCCAGGCCGTGACCCGGTCAGAGATCTGTCCGAGCCGCACCACCCCGTGTTCACGTTCCAGACCGGAGGTCCACCCGTGACCCGTGTGCTCGTCGTCGAGGATGAGGATTCGTTCAGCGACGCCCTGTCGTACATGCTCCGCAAGGAGGGGTTCGAGGTCGCCATCGCGACCACCGGCCCCGACGGGCTGGACGAGTTCGAGCGCAACGGCGCCGACCTCGTCCTGCTCGACCTGATGCTGCCGGGTCTGCCCGGCACGGAGGTCTGCCGCCAGCTCCGCGGCCGCTCCAACGTCCCGGTCATCATGGTGACCGCCAAGGACAGCGAGATCGACAAGGTCGTCGGTCTGGAGATAGGAGCCGACGACTACGTCACCAAGCCGTTCTCCTCGCGGGAGCTGGTCGCCCGCATCCGCGCCGTGCTGCGCCGCCGCGGCGAGCCGGAGGAGGTCGTACCGGCGGCGCTGGAGGCCGGTCCGGTACGGATGGACGTCGACCGGCACGTGGTGACGGTCGCCGGCGGCAAGGTGGACCTTCCGCTCAAGGAGTTCGACCTGCTGGAGATGCTGCTGCGCAACGCCGGCCGGGTCCTCACCCGGATGCAGCTCATCGACCGCGTCTGGGGCGCGGACTACGTGGGGGACACCAAGACCCTCGACGTGCACGTCAAGCGGCTGCGCGCCAAGATCGAGCCGGACCCGGGCGCACCGCGCTATCTGGTCACGGTCCGCGGCCTGGGCTACAAGTTCGAGCCGTAAAGAGCCGTAAAGAGCCGTAAGGGAGCGCAAAAGACCGTAAAGAGCGCCGCGGGAGCGGCGGGCGGCGCCGGCGGCGGGAAACGGGCGGAGGCCCCGGGGCAGGGACCCCGGGGCCTCCGCCCGTGTGCGTACGGCTCGCGTGCGGCTCAGTGGCCGGCGTGGTCCTCGGCGGCCTCGTCCGTGCCGGCGCCCGCCCCGGCGCCGTTCGCGGCGTCCTCCTGGGCGCTCCCGTCCCCGCCCGGCTCGCTCTGCCCGGTCTCGCCCGCGGCCGGGCTCTCGCCGTCCGCCGGGGCGGTCGGCGAACCGGACTCCGTCTCCGACGGCGTGCCGGAGGCGGGCTCGCTCGGTTCCGAGCTGGGCCCGAAGCTCTTGTACGGGCCCTCGGAGGGCACCACGAGGGCCTCGATCCGTACGTCGCCGGTCTCGCTCAGCTTGAAGACGAGCGGCTGCACGGCACCGGGCTCGACGTCCTGCCGGAGCTGGACGGACGCGTTGCCCTCGCCGCCGAGGAGCACCGAGCCGCCCGCGGGCACGGTGATCGGCCCGGAGCCCTTGGCGGGGGAGAGTTCCGCCTCGCCGCCGGATCCGGGGACGGCCACGGACTCGATGGTCTGGTCCCGGTCGCCGTTGTTGAAGACCTTGGCCGAGACGACGGAGGAGCCCTCGCCGCCCTCCGGCTGGGTGATCACGTTCGCGTTCTGGATCCTGATGTCCTCGACGGTGACCGCGGCGTTGTCGGGCCGGACCTGGTTCGTGGCGGCATCGTTCCCCGCCCCGCAGGCGGAGAGCGGGACGATCGAGATCGCGGTGACGGCGGCGGCGAGGGCGCCGCGTCGAAGGCTGCTGCTCACGGCGGCGGCATCTCCTAGGACGAGCTACGGCGGCCGAACGATTCGCCCGGTCGCGGGTGGACTGCGGAGGCGGCCGCGGGGCCGCCCAGGGGTGTCAGCGCCGCAAGGTTACCCAGCCGCCGCCCGGCAGCCGCACCCGACCCGCCTCCCGGCGCTCTCGGGGAGCCTCGCGGGCGTACGGGAGGCCGTGTCCGGGTGGGCGCGCCGCGCCGGTGGCGACGCGCGCTTTGCGGCCCGGGACGTGCCCGGGACGTGCCCGGGGCGCAGCGGGGCCGTTTCCGGGGTGCGCGCCCGCGCCGCGCCGGGGAGGGCGCGCGCTCCGTGGCACGGGGCGCGCCGGAGCCCGTGCACGGGGCCGTACTCGGCGGCTCGCCCGGGCGGTCCCGCCGCCGTACCGAAAAGGTGCCCGCCGGCATCGGTGGAGTTTTCGGCGCGGGAATGCGTGCGGGTCGTGAATTCGATCAGTTCCGGGCTTCGGCGCGCCCGCCGGCTCCTTCCGGTGATCTCCGGTGATCAATTCCGGAAATCTGTCCGGGACAACCCGGCAGGGCCGAACGGAGCAGCGGAAGTCCACCACTGTGATTCCGACAAAAGGGACATTAGGTCACTCGACAGGGTGGAGAAACTGCCGTGACGGGCGTGTTTCCAGGTGCCCGAAGAGCCGCTCCCACCTGCGAATACCCGCATTCCGGCGGCTCTCGAAGCACGTTCCGGGCGCTGTTGTCAAGCCCCGAGATATGCTCTGACCTGCGGAAACGCCATTCAGAACCGCCCGTTCTCGTGTTACCCTGGATAGCCACGGAAGGGGTACCTGTCACATGACGTTCAAGGTTGGCGACACCGTGGTCTATCCCCATCACGGGGCCGCGCTGATCGAGGCCATCGAAACTCGCCAGATCAAAGGCGTGGACAAGACCTACTTGGTACTGAAGGTCGCCCAGGGCGATCTGACGGTTCGCGTGCCGGCGGACAATGCGGAGTTCGTCGGTGTGCGCGATGTGGTCGGCCAGGACGGGCTGGACCGGGTCTTCGAGGTGCTGCGTGCACCCTATGCCGAAGAGCCGACCAACTGGTCCCGACGCTACAAGGCAAATCTCGAGAAGCTCGCATCCGGTGATGTGATCAAGGTGGCGGAGGTCGTGCGCGACCTGTGGCGCCGGGAGCGCGAGCGCGGACTGTCCGCCGGAGAGAAGCGCATGCTCGCCAAGGCCCGCCAGATCCTGGTGAGTGAGCTGGCTCTCGCGGAGAACACCAACGAGGACAAGGCCGAGGCTCTGCTCGACGAGGTTCTCGCGTCCTGATCCGCCGGTCAGCAGCCGGTTGAAGCAGAAGATGCAATGCCGCGGTGCCCGAGTGACGCACAATTGTCGCCGGGCGCTGCGGCATGTCTGGAGCCAACAGCGTCCCGCAAAGCCCTGCCGGTACATTCCCGACGTACGCGGCGATCACCGGTGGCGGTCTGCCGCCCCCGGCGGTTGGCGTGCCGGGCCCGGGCAGCACTCTTCCGGCTGACGCTGGAAGACACCCCCGGACCGGTTGTCACGGAAGGGACCGGTCGGGGCGTCGCGCCCGGCACGCTGTGGCCATACCCATGTCGGCCGAGGAAGCAAACCTGAACGCTCTATCGATGTCCTCTTCAACTTCCCCCTCTCCCGCGCCGGACTCGTCGGCGACAACCACCCGCACCGCGGCCGTGATTCCCGCGGCCGGCCGCGGGATCCGCCTGGGCCCCGGCGCCCCGAAGGCGCTGCGCGCCCTGGGCGGCACCCCCATGCTGGTCCACGCCGTGCGCGCGATGGCCCGCTCCCGCGCCGTGTCGCTGGTCGTCGTGGTGGCGCCGCCCGACGGGGCTCCCCAGGTCCGCACCCTGCTGGACGACCACGCGCTGCCCGACGGCACCGAGGTGCTGGTCGTGCCCGGGGGCGACACCCGGCAGGACTCCGTACGCCTCGGCCTGGCCGCGCTGCCCGGTGACGTCGCCTCCGTCCTGGTGCACGACGCGGCCCGCCCGCTGGTCCCGATAGACACCGTGGACGCCGTCGCCGCCGCGGTCCGCGGCGGCGCGCCCGCCGTGGTACCGGCCCTCCCGGTCACGGACACCGTCAAGGAGGTCGACCCGCGCACCGGCGGCGCACCCGAACCCGTGGTGGGCACCCCCGTACGGGCCCGGCTGCGTGCCGTGCAGACCCCGCAGGGCTTCGACCGGGCGACGCTCGCCGAGGCGCACCGGAAGTTCGCCGCCGAGGGTGACGGCGCGACGGACGACGCGGGCATGGTGGAGCGCCTGGGCCTGCCCGTGGTCGTCGTGCCCGGGCACGAGGAGGCCTTCAAGGTCACCCGTCCCCTCGACCTCGTCCTCGCCGAGGCCGTACTCGCCCGCAGGAGGGCCACCGATGGCTTCTGAGCACCCCCCGGCGGCCGCCGGGAATCCCGGCGGGGGCCTCCGGCTGCCGCTGGTCGGCATCGGCACCGACGTGCACGCGTTCGAGGAGGGGCGCGAGCTGTGGTGCGCCGGGCTGCTCTGGGAGGACGCCGGATTCGGCCTCGCCGGGCACTCCGACGGCGATGTCGCCGCGCACGCAGCCTGCGACGCGCTCTTCTCCGCTGCGGGCGCCGGTGACCTGGGCGCCCACTTCGGCACCGGACGGCCCGAGTGGTCCGGAGCGTCCGGTGTGACGCTGCTGGCAGAGGCGGCCCGGATCGTCCGTGCCGCCGGTTTCGACATCGGGAACGTCGCGATCCAGGTGATCGGCGTCCGGCCGAAGATCGGCAAGCGGCGCGAGGAGGGCCGGAAGGTGCTGTCGGCCGCGATCGGCGCGCCGGTGTCCCTCTCCGGCACCACCACCGACGGCCTCGGTCTCACCGGCCGGGCGGAGGGCCTCGCCGCGGTGGCCACGGCGCTGGTGGTGCCCCGGGCGTAACGCGTAGCGCCGGGGGCGGGCCCAGCCCGAAGGTGGCGCCGGGCGTGAGGCCGGGCGTGGCCTGGAGGTGGCGCCGGGCGTGAGGCCGGGCGCGGCGCCGGGCCGTGGTGCGGGGTGGTCACGGATGCCGGGGCCGGTGCGGTTCCGCGCCCACCCCGGCCTCTTGTTGCACATGGATTGCACGTACGCTGGCACCGCGAAAGTCTGGGACGCGTACGTGGAGGCGATCGATGTCCGTCACCGTCGAGGAGGCCGCCGCGCCCCGCGCGGTGGCGCCGGGCCATGTCCTGCGCCCCGCCGGTCCGCGGGACGTCGGCGGGGCCCGCGCCGTCATGCTGGACACCGTTTACCGCGACCTCCGGTCGGGCTATGTGCCGCGCTGGCACGCCGACATCATCGACATCGAGGGCAGCTATCTCCGGCCGCCCCGGCACACCCTGCTCGTGGTCGAGCGGGACGGCGAGATCGTGGCCACCGGCGCGGTGCGCGACCGCGGCCCGCAGCACCCGCCGAACCCGCGCGAGGTCGCCGACCGCTTCCCGTCCGGCACGACCGCGCAGCTCTGCCGGATCTACGTACGGCCCGAGCACCGGCGGCACGGGCTCGCGCGGGCGCTGGTGCGGGAGTTGACCCGTTTCGCGGCCCGGGCCGGTGGTTACCGCTCGCTCTATCTGCACACGGATCCGGCCGTTCCGGGCGCGGAGCCGTTCTGGCGGTCGCTCGCGGTGGAGGTCTGCGACGAGCGGCGGCTGCCGGGCGGCGGCCAGGGGATCGTGCACTTCGAGCTGCCGTTCCCCGGCCGGTCCGGCATCGGCGGGGACGGGGCCGCGGGCCCGGCCGGAGCGCCCCTCACCGGCCCGGACGCCGCGCGGGCCGCCGCCCGTGACGCCACGGGAGCAGTCGGTCCGGATGCCGGTCCGGATACCGGCCGGGATGCGGGGCCCGCTGCCGGGGCCGGCCGGACGGTGGGACTCAAGTGACAATCGTTTTCATATAGGCTCGCCGTCATGTCCTCGATACGTCCCCGCAGGCGCGCCGCAGCGGCCGCCGCCTGCGCACTGCTCCTGCCCGTGCTCTCCGGCTGCTTCAGCGGCCCGACCGGCGGGGCCGCCGACGGCGGTTCCGGCGACCGGCGGCTGCGGGTCGCCATGGCCTTCCCGCCCGCCCAGGCCATGTCGCCGTACGGGGACGACGCCGTGCTCCTCAGCAGGCTCGCCGTCGTGGAGAGCCTGACCGCGCTGGACGAGAACGGCACCGCCGAACCCGCGCTCGCCACCTCCTGGAAGCGGAACGGCGACTCGGGCTGGACGTTCGAGCTGCGCGACGCGGACTTCCAGGACGGCGAACCCGTCACCGCGGAGGCCGTCGCCCGCTCCCTCACGGCCGCTGCCGAGGCACCCACGGCGCCGCGCGTCCTCAGCGACACCGACATCGAGGCGACCGCCCGGGACGAGAACACCGTCGAGATCACCACGGACGGCTTCGACCCGCTGTTGCCGCAGCGGCTCGCCAGCCCGTCCCTGGCGATCCTGTCGGAGGCCGCGTACGGGAAGAAGGGCAAGGCCGATCCGGCGGGCCACGCCACCGGGCCGTACACCCTGCGCGAACTCGACGGCACGGCGACCGCGACCCTGGAGCGCCACGACGGCTACTGGGGGAAGAAGGCCCAGGCACCGGGTGTCGACGTGCGGTTCGTCGCGGACGGCACCGCGCGCGCCAACGCGCTGCGCGCGGGCGAGACCGACGTCGCCGAGGCCGTTCCCGTCGCACAGGCCGCCGTGCTCGACGAGAAGCTCGTCCACGAGGTGCCCACCGCGCGCACCAACAGCCTCTATCTGAACACCGCGAAGGGCGTGTTCGCCGACGCGGGCATGCGCGCCGCCGCCCGCACCGCCGTCGACGGCCAGGCCCTGGTCGACGGCGTGTACGAGGGCAGGGCGGACCCCGCGCGGGGGCTGCTCGGTCCCGCCCTGCCCTGGGCGGCGGAGCGGCGCGTCGAACCGGAGGGCCGTGCCGCGCCCGCGAAGCGGGCCGAGGTGCGCAGGGCGGACGAGATCGTCCTCGCCACCTACACCAACCGGGCCGAACTCGCCGAGGTCGCCGGCACCCTGCAACAGCAGCTGGAACGCGCCGGGTTCACGGTGCGGCAGGTCGTGCGCGACTACGCGCAGATGGAGGCCGACGCGCTCGACGGCGCGTACGACGCCTTCATCCTGCCGCGCAACACCCTGCTCGACACCGGGGACCCGGTCTCGTACCTCGGCAGCGACTTCACCTGCGACGGCAGCTTCAACATCTCGCAGCTGTGCGACAAGGCCGTCGACCGGGCCGTCGCGGAGGCGGCGGGCATCGCCGGCACCGAGCGCAGGCAGCAGGCCGAGATGCGAGCCGAGGCGGAGATCCTGGGCCGGGACGCGGTGGTGCCGCTGCTGCACGAACGGTTCGTCCAGGGGGTGGCGGAGGACGTCGAGGGGGTCTCCCTCGACCCGATGGAACGCACCCTGATCACGGCCGAGACCCGAGTGGGCTGACCGGTGCCCGCACCACACACCGAACCGGGGCGGAGGGGACCGGTCCCGGGAACGGCGGTGCCGGTTCCGGGACCGGCCGGAACGCCGGACCGGGGGACTGCCGGGGCGGCTTCGGGAGCGGCCGGGCCGGCCTGTGGAGCCGCGGTGCCGGACCCGGTGCCGGCCGGCGCGGCTCCCGAGTCCGCCGCTGCGGGCTCCGGGCCGGTCGTGGACGCCGGGTCCCGGGCGGATTCCGGCGCGGAAGCCCCGCACCCGGCCGGCGGGCCCCGGGGCGGGACGGAGGAACCCGCCGGGGCCGGTCCTCCCAGGGGTGGGAGCCGGACGAAGCAGCGGCCTACGGAGCAGCCGAGCGAGAAGCAGCCGAGTGCTGAGCAGCCGAGTGCGGAGCAGCGGCCCACGAAGCACCCGTGTACGAAGCACCCGTGTACGAAGCACCCGTGTACGAAGCACCCGTGTACGAAGCAGCCGAGTGCGAAGGGGCCGCGTGCGAAGGGGCCGCGTACCGAGGGGCGGCCTCCCGGGGAACCGCCTGCCGAGGGGAGGCGCGTCGAGGGCTCGCGTGCCGAAGGGCCGCGTACCGAAGGGCCGCGTACCGAAGGGCGCGTGGCCGCCGTGTTCGGGCCGGCCGCCGCCGCGTTCGCCGCGGCCGCCGGTTTCCTCGCGCTCGTCGGGCTGCTGCCCTGGCTGACCCGCACGGACCCGGCGCTCACCATCCTGCGCGCCCGGTACGCCGACCGGCCGCCCACCCCGGACGTGCTGGCCGCCATCCGCGCCGATACCGGTCTCGACGGCGGGCCCGGTCCGGTCCTCGGCGGCTGGCTGAGCGGCCTGGCCCGGGGCGACCTCGGCACCTCCTGGGTGTCCGGGGAACCCGTACTGCCCACCGTCTCGGCCGCCCTCGGCGTCTCGCTGACCCTGATGGCGGGCGCCCTGCTCGTCGCCCTCGCCCTGGCCGCCGCGCTGGCCGCCCGCACCCTGCGGCTCGGTGCCCGGCGCGAGCTGCGACGGGCCCGTGCGGGCGCGGCGGCCGCGGTGCTCGCCGCGCTGCCGGAATTCGTGTTCGCGGCCGTGCTCGCCACGGTCTTCGCCGTGCAGCTGGGCTGGTTCCCGCCGCTGGGCTGGACCGGCCCGGTCTCCGTGGTGCTGCCCGCGCTCGCCATGGGCCTCCCCGCGGGCGCGCTGCTGGGGCGGCTCCTCGACGACGCGCTGCCCGCGGCCCTCGCCGAGCCGTGGGCGCGTACCGCGGCGGCGTACAACATCCCGCCCCGGCGCGTCGCCCGGCACGCGCTCCGCCGCTGTCTGCCCGCGCTCCTTCCGCAACTCGGGCTGGTCGCCGTCGGCCTCACCGGCGGGGCGGTCGCGGTCGAGAAGCTGTTCGCGGTCCCCGGGCTCGGCGGCACCGCGCTGACCGCCGCCCTCGCGCTGGACCTCCCCGTCCTCCAGGCCTGCGTGCTGGCACTGGTGCTGCTGGGGCTCGCCGCGGCGGGTGCCGTACGGGCCGGCCGCCGGGCCCTGCTCGGCGCGGCGCTCACCGATCGCGCACTGCCCGCGCTGCGCCGCCCCCGGCTGCCCGCCGGACCGGGGCTGCGGATCACCGCGTACGCGCTCGGCGCCCTTCTCGCGGCCGGTGTGATCGCCGGGTTGCTGCGGGACCCGCTGTACGTCGACACCGCCGCCCGGCTCGCGGACCCCTCCTGGGCCCATCCGCTGGGCACGGACGCCCTCGGCCGGGACGTTCTGGCGCGGCTGGGGCACGGCGCCGGGCGCACCGTGCTGACGGCGGTCGTCCTGGCCGTGGTCACGCTGGCCGCGGGGTTGCTCGCGGGGCTGCTGCCGCGGCTGACGGGCGGGCTCACGGCGGTCGCCAACGCCGTTCCGCCCGTTGTCGCCGGGCTCCTCGTCGCCTCGGTCGCGGGACCGGGCGCGGCGGGCGCGGCCCTCGCCGTCGCGGCCACCGGCTGGGCGCCGCTCGCGGCGCACACCGCGGCGCTGTACGAACAGGAACGCGCCGCCACCCATCTCGCCGGAGCCACCGCCCTCGGCGCGGGGACCCGGCACCGGCTGCGCCGCCATCTGCTGCCCGGCGTGCTGCCCCCGGTGATCCGGCACGCGGCCGTGCGCGTCCCGGCCCTGGCGCTGGCCCTCGCCTCGCTCGGCTTCCTCGGCCTGGGCGCACCGCCGCCCGCCGCTGACTGGGGACGGATGCTCGCCGAGAACATGCCGTACGCGGAACGCGCCCCCTGGGCCGTGCTCGCGCCCTCGGCGGCGCTGGTCCTGCTGGGGGTGCTCGCGGTCGTGCTGACGGCGCTCGCCGACGGCGCTTCCGCCGTCGGCGGGGAAGCCGCCGACGGTGCCCCGGCCGGGCCCCGGCGCGGCGGACCGCTGAACCGCGGCGGTCTGCTCGGGCGCGGCGGTCATCCGCTGAGGAGCCGCGGTCTGCTCGGGCGTGGCGGTCTGCTCGGGCGCGGCGGTCTGCTCGGCCGCGGCGCTGCGTCCCTGCGTGGTGGTCCGCTCCGGAGCCCCGGGCCGGCTCGGGCGGAGGGGGCGGGCCGGTGACAGGGGACCGGGTGGCGGAAGCGGGAGGGCCCATGGGCGGCGGCAGCCCGGACGGAGAGCGGCGACCGGCGAACGAGCCCCGCCCGGACACCGGCTCCCGCCCCGGGGACACACGGCACGGCGAGTGCGGACGGGAGGAAGGCCGGTCGGAGGGAACGCGAGACGGCGGCGAGTGCGGGCGCCGGGATGGACGGTCCGGGGACTCTCCGCGTGGGGGCGTCCGGCCCGGCGGCGTCCGGCCCGGGGACGCGCCGCCGGGCGACTCGTCATCCGGGAGCGCGCGGTCCGGGGACGCGCCGCCGGGCGACTCGTCATCCGGGAGCGCGCCGTCCGGGAGCGCGCCGTCCGGGAGCGCGCCGTCCGGGAACGCGCCGTCCGGGAACGCGCCGTCCGGGGACTCTCCGCCCGGCGACTCGTCATCCGAGAATTCGCCGCCAGGCGACTCGCTGTCCGGCGAATCCTCATCCGAGAAATCGCCACCCGGCGACGCGCCGTCCGGGAATCCGCCGTCCGGGAATCCGCCGTCCGGGCAGGTCCGGCCCCGGAGCGCCCGGCACCGGCCCCCACCCCGGCCGCGGCCCCCGCGCCCGAGCCGGTGGCGGTCGCTCGGCGACATCCGCGAACTGCCGCCGTTGCTGCGGCTGCTGGTGGGCACCCAACTCGCGTTCAACATCGGGTTCTACGCCGTCCTGCCGTACCTCGCCCAGCACCTCGGCGGCACGCTGGCCCTGTCCGGCTGGCTCGTCGGACTGGTGCTCGGCCTGCGGACGTTCAGCCAGCAGGGGCTGTTCGTCGTCGGCGGCATGCTGAGCGACCGGTACGGCACGCGCCCCGTGGTCCTCACCGGCTGCGTGCTCCGGGTCGCCGGTTTCGGCTGGCTCGGGTTCGCCGGGAGCGTGACGACGGTGGTCGGGTCCGTGCTGCTCATCGGGTTCGCCGCCGCGCTGTTCTCGCCCGCCGTGGAGGCCGAGACCGCCCGCCGCGCCGTACGGCACGAGGCGGCGACCGGCACGCCGCGGGCCCAGGTGCTGGCGGTGTTCTCGGCGGCGGGGCAGGCCGGGGCGTTCCTCGGCCCGCTGCTCGGTTCGCTGCTGCTGCTCGTGGATTTCCGTACGGCCTGCCTCGCGGGCGCGGGGGTCTTCGTCCTGGTGTTCGCCGGGCACTGGCGACTGCTGCCGTACGACCGCCCCGTCCCGCGCCCCGCCGTCCCGCGCCCCGCCCCGCCGGGGCCCCGTGGCACGGCCCCCGGGACACCCGCCGCGGAACCCGGCACACCCCGTACGGAACCCGGCACACCCACAGCGGGACCCCGCGCATCCCGCGTCGCGGAACCCGGCACACCCGCCGCAGAACCCGGCGCACCCCGTACGGAACCCGGCACACCGTGCGGGGAATCCCACGCACCCCGCAGGGAATCCCCCGCACCCCGCAGAAAGTCCCGCGCGGAGCCCCGTGCCCTCCACGGCGCGCGCGCCGTTCTCCGGAACCGGCCCTTCCTGCTGCTCTGCTGCCTCTACAGCTGCTATCTCCTCGGCTACAACCAGCTCTATCTGGCCCTCCCCGCCGAGGTCACCCGCGCCACCGGCTCGCAGGCGGCGCTCGGCTGGCTGTTCGCGCTGTCGTCCCTGCTCGTCGTGCTCCTGCAACTGCCGCTGACCCGGTGGTCGACCCGCCGGCTGAGCCCGCGTGCCTGTCTGGCCGGCGGGCTGCTGCTGTTGGCCGCCGGGTTCGCCGCGGTCGCCGCCGCCGCTCCGCTGCGGCTCACCGGGCTTCCCGGACTGGTACCGGCCGCGCTGTTCGTCCTCCTGCTGGCGCTCGGCCAGATGCTGCTGGTGCCGGCGGCCAGGGCGCTCGTACCGGATCTCGCGGAGGACCGGCACCTGGGGCTTCACACCGGCGCGCTGTCCTCGGTGTCCGGCCTGGCCGTCCTGGTCGGCAGCTCCGTCTCGGGCTCGCTGCTGGACCGCGGCGGCGCCCTGCTGTGGTCGGTCCTGGCCGCGGTGCCGCTGCTGGGGGCCGCGGCGGTACCGCTGCTGCGCACGCCCTCGCCCGGCGGTGGGAATGCGACGGCCGCACGGGACGCTGAGAGCCTTCGACGAGCACCCGCACCACCCAGCGCACATCCGACCGGAAGGACGCACGTGTCAGCCGCACTCTCCGACCAGCTCAAGCAGGTCATCGACGGCCCCGTCTTCGCCACCGTGGCCACCATCCAGCCCGACGGCAGCCCGCAGCTCTCCGTGGTGTGGGTCAAGCGCGACGGCGACGACGTGCTGATGTCCACCACCCTCGGCCGGCAGAAGGCGAAGAACCTGGGCCGCGACCCGCGTGTCACCGTGTGCGTCAACCCGGCCGACGACCCGTACGTCTACGCGGAGATCCGCGGCGAGGCGACGATGACCACCGAGGGCGGCCAGGAACTGATCGACGAGCTGGCGCACAAGTACACCGGCCGGACGTACGCCGAGTTCAACCCGCAGGGCGTGACGGACGAGGAGCGGGTCGTCGTCCGGATCACCCCGCGCAAGATCACCGGCAGGCTCTGACCGGAGGGGAACGGCGGCACGGGCCCGCCGGGACCACCCCGCGCCGGCCCGTACCGCCGCCGCCCTCCGCGCCGCACCCGCCGGAATCCGAGCGGCAACCTGCGCCGGAACCCGAGCGGCAACCTGCGCCGGAGCACGGGCGGGACCCGCGCCGGAACCGTTCCGGCGCGGAACGGCGGCCCTGGCCCGGCGGCGCGGGAAAACTCAGTACCCTTGTCGGGTGACTATTCGGCTGTACGACACCAGCGCCCGGCAGATCCGTGACTTCACCCCGATCACGCCGGGGCGCGTCTCGATCTACCTCTGTGGCGCCACCGTGCAGGCCGCACCCCATATCGGGCACATCCGCTCCGGGCTGAACTTCGACATCATGCGCCGCTGGTTCGAGTACCGCGGCTACGACGTGACGTTCATCCGCAATGTCACCGACATCGACGACAAGATCATCGCGAAGGAGGCGGAGACCGGCGAGCCGTGGTGGTCCATCGGCTACCGCAACGAGTGCGCGTTCAACACCGCATACGACGCCCTCGGCTGCCTCCGCCCGACCTACGAGCCGCGCGCCACCGGCCATGTCCCCGAGATGATCGAGATGATGCGCGAGCTGATCGACCGGGGCCACGCCTACGCCGCCGACGGCAACGTCTACTTCGACGTCCGCAGCTTCGAGGGCTATCTCGCGCTCTCCAACCAGGAGCTGGACAACCTCCTCCAGCCCGCCGGCGAGGGCGAGACCGGCAAGCGCGACCCGCGCGACTTCGCCATGTGGAAGGCCGTGAAGCCCGGTGAGCCCAGCTGGGAGACGCCGTGGGGCCGCGGCCGCCCCGGCTGGCACCTGGAGTGCTCCGCCATGGCCCACAAGTACCTGGGCTCCGCGTTCGACATCCACGGCGGCGGCGTCGACCTGGTCTTCCCGCACCACGAGAACGAGATCGCCCAGGCCAAGGCCTTCGGCGACGCCTTCGCCGCGTACTGGGCGCACAACGCCTGGGTCACCATGAGCGGCGAGAAGATGAGCAAGTCGCTCGGCAATTCCGTGCTCGTCTCCGAGATGGTCAAGCGCTGGCGCCCCGTCGTGCTGCGCTACTACCTCGGCACCCCGCACTACCGCTCCACCATCGAGTACGCCGAGGACGCGCTGCGCGAGGCCGAGTCCGCGTACGGACGCATCGAGGGCTTCGCGCAGCGAGCCGTCGAGCTGGCCGGCCCGGTCGAGCCCGCCGCCGAGGTGCCGCCCGCGTTCGCCGCGGCCATGGACGACGACCTGGGCGTGCCGCAGGCGCTCGCCGTGGTGCACACCGCGGTACGGCAGGGGAACGCCGCGCTGACCGCCGACGACAAGGACGCGGTGGCCGCCCGGCTCGCCGAGATCCGTGCGATGCTCGGGGTGCTGGGCCTCGACCCGCTGGACGCGCGGTGGACGGCCGGCGGCGACGCGGGCGACGAGCTGCACGGTGTGGTGGACTCCCTGGTCGGACTGGTGCTGGAGCAGCGGCAGGCCGCCCGGGCCCGCAAGGACTACGCGACCGCGGACGCCATCCGGGACCGGCTCCAGCAGTCCGGGCTGGCGATCGAGGACACCCCGGCCGGTCCGCGCTGGAGCCTCGGCGGGCACTGAGGCGGACAGGCCCCGGCGGCCCGGCCCTCCGCCGCCGGGCGCGCGGCACTCCGTACGCCCGGCACACTTGTCATACGTACGTACGAACCGAGCAGGCAGTCGCCAGGACGGCCGAGGAAAGAATCAGGTGACCCATGGCCGGCAACAGCCAGCGCAGGAACCGCCGTACCGCCAACAAGAAGGGCATGCAGGTCGGCAGCGGCGGCCAGCGGCGCCGCGGCCTGGAGGGCAAGGGCCCGACCCCGCCCGCCTCGGCTCGCAAGGGCCACGTCAAGAACCGCATCGCCAACGCCAAGGCCCGGCAGCAGAACCGGCCCGCGCCGCGCCGCGGCGGCCCCAAGGGTCCCAGTGAGCTGGTCGTCGGCCGGAACTCGGTGGTCGAGGCGCTGCGCGGGCGAGTGCCCGCCAAGACCCTGTACGTGCAGCAGTACATCGACACCGACGAGCGGGTCCGCGAGACGATCCAGCTCGCCACCGACAGCGGCATGAACCTCATGGAGGCGCCGCGCCCCGAACTCGACCGGATGACGAACGGCCTCAACCACCAGGGCGTCGTCCTCCAGGTCCCGCCGTACGACTACGCGCACCCGGACGACCTGATCGCCGCCGCGCAGGACGCCGGTGAGGACCCGCTGATCGTCGTCCTCGACGGTGTCACCGACCCGCGCAACCTCGGCGCGATCGTCCGCTCGGTCTCCGCCTTCGGCGGCCACGGCGTCGTCGTCCCGGAGCGCCGTGCCGCGGGCATGACCGCCGGAGCCTGGAAGACCTCGGCGGGCACCGCGGCCCGTACGCCGGTCGCGCGGGCCGCGAACATGACACGGGTGCTGGAGTCGTACCAGAAGGCCGGGCTCATGGTCGTCGGCCTGGCCGGGGACGGCGACACCGAACTCGGCGCCGTGGAAGCCCTGGACGGCCCGGTCGTCATCGTCATCGGCAGCGAGGGCAAGGGCCTGTCCCGGCTCGTCGGCGAGACCTGTGACATCGTGGCCCGGATCCCGATGCCCGGCGGCGCGGAGTCGCTCAACGCGGGTGTCGCCGCGGGCGTCGTGCTGTACGAGACGGCGCGCCGCCGGGGCTGACCGCCCACGCACGGCCGGCGGGCGGTGCCCGCCGGCCCGGCGCCGCCCCGACGTGCGGGAATCGCCGGCCGACCGGATCTTGACGGGCCTCGGACAGATCGGTGCTCCCGAAGCAGTGTCCTAACCGCTCGTCACTCGGTTAGATGAGCGTGGACACCAGAACACCCCGTCCGTCCGGGGGAAGCTCGCCGGGTTTCGACGACGGCCCCGCGTGGAGCACGGTGAAGGTGCCGTGCGACCCGGCCCAGGTCGTCGTGAACCACGCCAGCTTCCGGGTACAGCTCGCCGCGCCGGGAGGCGCCCGCCGTGCCGGGGTGCGGCCGCCGCGCTTCACCCGGGTCACCACCGCGGCCGTCCCGGCGTCCGCGTCCGCGTCGCCCGCACCGGCGGCCGCCGCCGCATCCGGCGGACGGCGCCGGGCCCCCGTGGTGTGGAGCGGCCACACGCAGCCCGGGGACCCCGCCGCGGGCAGCCTCCTCCAGGCCGTACGGGCCAACGGCGGCCATGTGCCGTACCCGCCCGACGAGGCCGCCGGGACGCAGCTGCTGCCGCGCTTCCCCGCCGACGAGACCCGGCCCACCGTCGTCGGCCAGCGGGGACCGGTGCCGGAGGGCGCGCTGCTCGGCGGCATCCGCCCGGCCCGTGGCGCGTACGACGACGATCCGGGCGAGCCGACGCAGCCCACCCCGATCGTCGGGCACGGCCGAGACGGGGACGAGGACACCGGGGAGTTCGACCCCTTCGGCCACCTCTTCGCCGCCGGGAACTCCGCCGGGAACTCCGCCGGGGCGGCCCGCGCGGAGGACGGCGAGCAGCGCGCCCGCCGCCAGGGCAACGACGCCGTGCGGCACGCGTACTACCCGGGCCGCCGGATGAACCTCGGGGTGGTGCTGCTGCCGCTCCGCGTCTTCCTCGGCTTCATCTCCGTCTACGCGGGAATGGGCAAGCTCTGCGACCCGGTCTACTTCGACGGCACGGCGCGCGGCTCGATGGTCACCTGGCTGCGCTCCCTGGAGCCCTGGGGCGCCGCCGCGCCGCTGCACGACTTCGCGCTGACGCACCCGGTCGGCTCGGGGCTGACGGTCGCGTTCCTGCAGATCGTGGTCGGCGTCCTCACCGTCTGCGGCCTGTGGCAGCGGCTCGCGGCGTCGATCGGGGCGCTGCTGTCGGCGGCACTGCTGATGACCGTCAGCTGGCGCTCGATGGCGGTCTACGACACCCCGGACATCATCTACCTGGCCGCCTGGAGCCCGCTGATCATCGCGGGCGCCCCGGTCTACTCGCTGGACGGCCGGCTCGCGAGCGAGGCCTGGCGGCGGCTCGGCCCGCGGGTCTCGATCGGTGACCTGCGGCGCCGGGTGCTGCGGCGGGGCCTGGTCATGGCCACGGTCGTCGTGGGCCTCGCCCTGATCACGGGCGCGGTGCTCGGCGGCGCCGTCCGGTCCTCCGGCACGACGGCCGTGCCCGGCGGCCCCTCCGACATGCCTCGCAACAACCTGCCCGGTTCCCCGCTGCCGACCCGCTCCGGGGCGGCAGCCGGGACGGACGGCGGCGGCAGGGCCTCGGCGGGCCCGGGCGACGGCAGCCGGTCCGCCGATCCGTCGTCGTCGGCCTCGGACAGCGAGGGCGCGGCGAGCCGGGGGCCGGAGGGCGCTGCGCAGCAGCCGACGCAGGGAGCGACCGCGGGCCAGGCCCCGCCGCAGCAGACGGCCCCGCCCGAGCCTCCGCCGAGCCGTACGGCCGGACCGACGTCGACCGGTGGATCCGGCGACTCGACCGGGGGCGGTTCCTCCTCGGGAGGCGGCGGATCGGGCGGGTCGGGCGGCTCGGACGGCGGTGGTTCGTCCTCGGGCGGCGCCCTGGGCGGCCTCCTCGGCTGAACCGGAGCGGCAACGGCCCGCCGCCCGCCTCTGCCCATGGACCGCGCCTGTGCTGCGCGGTGCATGGGCAGAGGCGTGTCCGCGGGAGGGTGTGCCGGTGCCGCGTACCGCGCAGGTGTTGCGTATCGAGCTGGTGCCGCGTATCCGCGCTGATGTTGCGTACCGCGCCGGTGCCGCGTATCGCGGCAGGTGTCACGTACTGCGCTGGTGCCGTGTACCGCGAAGGTGTCGTGTACCGAGCAGGTGTCGTGTATCGGGCAGCTGTCGCGTATCGATCATGTGGCGGGGCCGGTCCGGCGCGCGGAGCCGACGTCCGGGGCGCGGAGCCGACGTCCGGGGCCGGTCCGGTGGACGGAGCCCCGGTTCGGTGGGCGCGGGCCGGCCCGGCCGCGGGACGGCCCGGCGCGGGCCGGCCCCGTGCCAGGCGGCCCGGCACGGGGCCCGCGCTAGGTGTATTGACCTGAAGCGTTGTTCACGCGGTTGATCGGTGGGTGGCCGCGGGTCAGTCCCGGGCGGCGGCACCTGCGGCTTCCGCGGCGGCGAGTTCGGCGGCGGCCTCCGTGAGGTCCTTGGCGGTGTCGATGGCCCGCCAGTACGCCCCCTGCGGCAGCGGGAAGCCCGCCAGCCTGCGTTCGCGGGCGAGCCGGGGGAAGGTGGTGCGCTCGTGATCGCCGCGCTCCGGCAGCAGTTCGGTGAAGGCGGCGGAGAAGACGTACACGCCCGCGTTGATGAGGAAGGGTGACGGGGGCGCCTCGATGAAGTCCAGGACGTGCCCGAACTCGTCGGTCTCCACAGCTCCCCAGGGCACCCGGGGCCGGGCCAGGGCGAGGGTGGCCTCGGCGGCGCGCTCGTCGTGGAAGGCGGCCATGTCGCGGAGCGAGAAGCGGGTCCAGACGTCGCCGTTGGTGGCGTACCAGGGGAGTTCCGGGCGGGGGAGGGACGCCGCGGCGTAACGCAGTCCGCCGCCGCGGCCCAGCGGCTCCTCCTCGACGACGGTGGTGACCCGCAGCGGGAACCCGTCGGCGGAGTCGGCCAGCCAGTCCTGGAGGACCTCGGCCAGATGCCCGCAGGAGACGACGGCGTCGGTGACGCCTTCGGCGGCGAGCCAGGCGAGCTGGTGGCCGATGATCGGGACGCCCGTGCCGGGGATCTCGACCATCGGCTTGGGCCGGTCGTCCGTGTACGGACGGAGTCGCGAACCCTGGCCGCCGGCCAGGACGACGGCCTGGGTGGGGAATGTCATGGACCGCACCCTATGCGGAGCGCGGCCCGGGGACGTACGGGAACGGTGTCACCGTCAGTCGGTCCGATCTGATCGGCGTCAGTCGGTCTGCCCGGCCACCCCGGAGGCGAACGAGGTGTCGCAGACGGGGCGGGAGAATTTCTGCGCGCCCTGCGGACCGTACTTGGCGACGGCGGCGCGGCCGAGGGCGCGCGCGATGGTCGCGCAGTGCCGGGCGATGGAGGGGCGGCGGTCGCTCTCCTGCTGGAGGCGGGTGAGGGCGACACCCGGGTCCTTCTCCTGGAGCTCGGCGACGAGCTGATCGCGCAGGACCTCGTGGACGGCGCGCGGCACGGAGCGGGTGGAGGCCTGCTTGGAGGAGGCGGCAGCCAGCACCGAGCCGGAGTCGGAGTTCGACCACGAGACGCGGGTGACGGCGAGCGTCCCGGAGAGGACGAGCACGACGGGGAGAACGAGGGCGAGGGTACGGCCGATGCGGCGGGCTGCGGTGTTCACGCACGCGATGCTAGCGAGGCGTAGTGATTTGGCGACATTCGGTCACTCGGCCGTGTGACACGTTGCCAGAAGCTGTCGGTGGCGTGTTGACGTAAGTGCTCGAAAAGACCGTTATGGGCCGTTCTTGGTGGTGCCGGTGCCGGTGGCGGTGGCGGTGGCGGTGCGGGTGGCGGTGGCGGTGGCGGTGCGGGTGGCGGTGGCGGCAGTCGCGGTGGCGTTGGCAGTCGTGGTGGCGATCGCGGTCGCGGTGCCTCGGCGTAACGGCGGCTCGGCGGCTCGGTGCAACGGCGGCGGCGCCGCACCCCCGTGGTCCCGGGGATGCGGCGCCGCCGTACGGTGCGTGCGCGCTGTGGGCGCTGTGGGCGCTGCCTCAGTCGGCGAGACGCTCGCCGGTGGAGGTGGAGAAGACGTGGATCTCGTCCGGGCGCGGCACGACGTGCAGCGCGGAGCCCTTGTCCGGCACCTGGCGGCCGTTGACGCGGACGACGAGGTCCTTCGTCTGGCCGCCGACCTCGGCGGAGCCGTAGACGTAGCCGTCGGCGCCGAGCTCCTCGACGACGTTGACGGCGACCGCGAGACCGGCCGGGGCGTCTTCGCTCTCCTTGGTGAGCGACTTGGCGGCGTCGCCGTTCTGCTCGACCACGTCGAAGTGCTCCGGGCGGACACCGACGGTGACCGTGCTGTCGCCCTTGTCCGCGGCGGCGCTGAGGGCCTCGCGGGAGACCGGGACGACGCTGTTGCCGAACTTCACGCCGCCGTCGGTGATCGGGACCTCGACGAGGTTCATCGCGGGCGAGCCGATGAAGCCGGCGACGAAGAGGTTCGCCGGGCGGTCGTACATGTGGCGCGGGGAGTCGACCTGCTGGAGCAGACCGTCCTTGAGGACCGCGACCCGGTCACCCATGGTCATGGCCTCGACCTGGTCGTGCGTGACGTACACGGTGGTGATGCCGAGGCGGCGCTGCAGCCCGGCGATCTGCGTACGGGTCGAGACACGGAGCTTGGCGTCGAGGTTCGACAGCGGCTCGTCCATGAGGAAGACCTGCGGCTCACGCACGATGGCGCGGCCCATCGCGACACGCTGCCGCTGACCACCGGAGAGCGCCTTCGGCTTGCGGTCCAGGTAGTCGGTGAGGTCGAGGATCTTCGCGGCCTCTTCGACCTTCTTGCGGATCTCCGCCTTGTTGACGCCGGCGATCTTGAGCGCGAAGCCCATGTTGTCGGCGACCGTCATGTGCGGGTACAGCGCGTAGTTCTGGAACACCATGGCGATGTCCCGGTCCTTCGGCGGGAGGTGCGTGACGTCCCGGTCACCGATGCGGATCGTGCCGCTGTTGACGTCCTCGAGACCCGCGAGCATCCGCAGGGAGGTGGACTTGCCGCAACCGGAGGGGCCGACCAGGACGAGGAACTCGCCGTCCTCGATCTCGATGTTGAGCTTGTCGACCGCGGGCTTGGTGGAGCCGGGGTAGACGCGCGTCGCGCTGTCGAACGTGACCGTAGCCATGGCGATTGATCCCTTCACCGGCAGGAACGTGCCGGACGATCCGAGTAAAGGAGTGATGTGGTCCACACGACTGTGGGCCGTGCGGTGAACCTATACGGCCGACCTGCGCTTTGTCAGTAGCGAAAGGGTCTCGAATCGCGTGGCCGGTCGATCCGGCCGCTGTGTACAGTGGAGCAGCCTCCGCGCGCAGCGCGCGGCGCCGACTTAGCTCAGCTGGTAGAGCACCGCTCTTGTAAAGCGAAGGTCGTCGGTTCGAACCCGACAGTCGGCTCTCATCCTGACCAGCGGAAACGCCCCGGACGTGTGATCGTCCGGGGCGTGTGACGGCTACGGCTGACATCAACGGGGACGGCGCAGCTCTGTCCGCCTGCCGGTCAGGTGGTCGGCTTCCCGGCCGGGTCCGGGCCCGGGGCCGGGTAGAGGAACCCCCGGACCGTCACCCGGGGGGCCATGGTGCCGAGAGTCCGCCGGTCCGCTTCCGCCTGCGCCCGGCGCAGCGCCTCGGCCATGCGCCGGTACTTCGGGTCCGTCCACTCCATCGTCGCCTCCTTGCCGGGCAGAGTACGTGCCGCGGGAGCCGTCAGGCGGTGAGGTCCACGGACGGCAGGCACTGGGGCTGCGGTGACGGCTCGATGGGTCCGCAGTTCGGTGAGTGCTGGCACTCGGCAGCCACCGCTGCCGCCTGCGCGTCGGGTCGGCCCCACAGTTCGTGGTCGACGCGGTAGCCGCACCGTTCGATCAGGCCGGTGGTGCGGGTGATGACGTCCGGGTCGTACCGCTGCGGGTCGGGCCGTTCGGGGAAGTGGTGGACGAATCCGCCCAGTCGGCGGCACAGACCGCCGTACAGGGCGGTGTGCAGGATCAAAGCGTGCCATCCCTCGTCGACCACGCGGGACGGCGCGATGCGCGCGGTCGGGTGACATGCGGCGGTCGCGACGAAGGCGAGGGCCTGATCGACGACGCGTTCGGCCATGTCCCGCGTCATGCCCGGGTTGTTCTGCGTGACCGTGGCGACGACGCCGGTGTGTTCGCTGTGGCTGAGGAGATCGCGGGTGGAGAGAGGTTCCAGACGGGGCACGGGTGTGGCCATGATGTTCCTTCCGGTGAGTGATGTTGCCGGGACCCGCTCCGGCCGGCCGACCTTCCAGGGGAAACCGACCGGAGCGGGGGTTCACAGGTGGGCGGGTTGTCCCTCGGGCTCCGTGCGGGGCGGGCGGGCGTGCGTTGCCGGGTGGTTCGGGACGGCAGCTCCGGTGGCTTGGCAGTCCGGCGCACAGCCCCAGAGCTGGAAAGGCAGTCCCTGGTGGCTCACCTCGCCCAGTCTTCGGCCGCTCGCTCCCAGCGGGCGGGCGCAGAGAGCGCAGTCCATGGCCATCTGCTGGCGGGGCCGGAGACGTGCGAGGTCCGGGAGGGGCGGGTACGCCGGGTGCGGGGCGGCGGGAGCGTTCATGCGCCGTTCTCGATGTGGAGTTCGGCCCAGAGTTCTTTGCTCCGTGGGCGTCTGTGTGAGCCGTGCAGGTCGTAGCCCCAGCGGTCGGCGACCGCGTCGATGAGGAGCAGGCCGCGGCCCGACTCGTCGTTCTCGTCGGCGCGGCCGACGGTCGGCAGGCGCGAGGGCTCCCAGTCCAGGACGCCGACGCGTACCCGTGTCACGCTCGGCCGTCCGACGGTCAGGCGGATCTCGCCGCACGAGGTGTGCTTGGCGGCGTTCGAGATCAGCTCGGTGACGATCAGCAGGGCGCGATCGGTGAGGTCGTCGAGGCCCCACACACCGAGAACGTTCCGGACGAGACGGCGGCCGGTCTCGGCCGTGGACGGCTCACACGGAAGGGTCTGGCTGTAGGCGGGGCGGCCGGTGGACGTGGCTAGAACTGACTTGCTGAGAGTCGTCATGGGAGTGGTGCCTTTGTGTGGTCTCGGTGCCCGGCCCGCCCTGCGCAAGACCTCATGGACGGAAGGGGCCGTCAACAGCCGCCCACACGGGAGGGAATGGGCGACCAGCACCCAGAAAACCGCTCCCGGTCTTTCGCTGGTTAGGGCGATCCCGCAGCCATCCGCGGGAACGGGTAGGGCGATTTGACCGGCTGTTTACCTGACGCGAGAGTGAGCGTGGCGCTACGGTGCGTAGGTGAACGCCGCGCGCAACACCACCCTTGAGGTGTGGATGGCCGAACACGGCTACAGCTCCAACAGCCTTGCGGACGCTGTGAACGGTGCCCTGCAACGGCTTACCGGACGGCCGGGAGGCCTCGACGGTTCATCGGTCCGGGCCTGGAAAGCGGGCCGGGTCACATGGCCCAAGTCGGCCACCCGCAAGGCCCTTGAGGACATCGCCGACCTCCCTGCCTCCGCCTTAGGGTTCGTGCCACGGGGCCGGAATCCGTCCACCCAGGCCCCACCGCACCAGGAGGAGCCCGACATGAAACGCCGTACCCTCGTCGGCGGTATCGCGGCGGCTGCCGCCACAGCAGCAGCCGCCCCTGGCGCCGCGGGATTACGCCGCATCGGCATGAGCGACGTCGGCCGGCTGCAGAAGCGCTTCGCTGAGATCATCGCCAGCGACCACCGCCACGGCGGGCAACTCGGCATCGAACAGAAGGCCGCAGCGCTCGCCGACGAAGCGCTGAACCTCCAGAACGCGGGCAGCGCCACCCAGCGCGTACGCAGCAACCTCTACGCCTCCGCAGCGGCATTCCGCTCCTCCGCCCTGTGGGCCGCCATCGACGGACGTCGCTACGACGACGCCAAGAAGCACATGCGGGAGGCCCAGGCACTCGCGGAAATGTCCGGCGACCAGACCATCAAGTTCCGCATCTGGAGCCACGCCGGAACGATGTACCGGCACATGGGCCGCCCTGCCGACGCACTCGCCGCCAACGACGTCGCCCGCAACCTGCACCTCACCCGCCGCGACCCCCTGTTCGCATCCCTCGGCCTGGCCCGCCAGGGAGCCATCCACGGCACCGCACAGGACCGAACCTCCACGCGACGCGCCTTCGACCAGGCCCAGGACGCCATGCTGCGCGCCGATCCGGCCGAACACCGGCCGGTGTGGATGCTCGCCTTCTACGACCAGTGCGAGCTGGACTCCCTGGCCCTGTCGGCATATCTGGCACTCGGTGACCACCCGACCGCCGAATACCACGCCCACCGCTGCCTGTCCGCACTCCGCCCGCACATGGTCCGCTCCCGAGCCATCGCCACCACCCGGCTCGCCCACGCCCAGCTCGCCCAGGGCGCGGCCGACACCGCCACGGCCACCGCGATGACGGTTACCGCCACCGCCGCCACCCAACACGCCCGGGTGGCACGCATGCTGCAAGAGTTCGGCGCAGCCCTGCGTGCCACGGCGCAGGGCAGCAGCACCGTGCAAACCTGGACCGAACACTCCGCCACCTGGAAGATGGCCGCATGACCACGGCCCCCACCGTCGAACTGCGCACCTTCACCACGCTCGACACCGCCCGCGGCGATCTCCTCGACGTGTACGCCGACGTACGGGCGCCGCTGCTCCACCTGCCGAACTACGCGATCACCGCCTTCGGCGAACGCCTGGACCGGCACAGCACCGAACCGGGATTCACAGCAGTCCTCGCCTACGCGGACGGACACCCGGTCGGCTACGCCTACGGCAACACCATCGAGCACGGCGACCGGTACTGGCAGCGCACCACCCCGACGCCGGCGGAGAAATACACCGAGCACCCAGCCGTGGCCCTCAAGGAAATCGGCGTACGGCCGACCTGGCGCAAAACCGGCACTGCCCGCCGCATCCACGACACACTCCTCGCCACCCGCGACGAGCCGTACATCACGCTCATGGTCAACCCAGCCGCCGGCAACGGAAAAGTCCACGCGCTCTACACCTCATGGGGCTACGAGGACATCGGCCACAGCCAGCCGTCACCGGCCTCGCCGGTCCTCACCGTGATGATCCGCGCAGGTGACCGAACGATTCGACCCGTGCCTGCAGGGGAACGAGGCCGTCGCCCCACCTCGGGCGATGGCGGGGCATCTGCCGCTGTCCCAGCCAGTGCACCCCGCGCCTGACTCGGCGATCGAACCAGTCCGGAGCTTGGACCTTCCTCAAGGGGTGTCAACCATCACCCGGGCCCGAACTGTGAACCAACCATCAGCTGGGACTGAACTGTCAAGCATCACCCGGGACCGGACACACCGCAGCGGCTGGCTGAGTAAAAACCTTCTCTACGGGTTCAAGGCCCGCGCACGGCGCGGGCGCGCGCCGCCTCTGCGGCGCGGCCTGCCTCCTGTCTTCGCCCCGGCTGGCCGCGCCCGGCGGCGCGCCGGCGACTGCGGCCATGAAGGTGGGAAGACACCCTCTGTGGCTGGGGCGGTCGGCTCCACGGCTTTAGGCACCTCCCCGGTCCGGGGCCCGCGTCGAGCAAGACCAGGGGGCCACTCGGTCACATTGCGGGCAGGGGTCAAGCCTGCCCGAGTAGCCAGCAAGCGTACGGCCCCCTGATCATGCTCGACCCCAGACCGGGCAGGCCACCGCCCAAACCCGCTCCACCGACCTTGGTCAGATGGCTGCTGAGGCAGTTCGGCGGGTATCGCGATTGCTATGAACTCTGACCGAGCGGAAGAACTACTCCGTCTCAGGAACGGTTTGGACGCCGAGATCCGGGATGTGGATTACAGCTCTGCTCATGAGGCCGCTCAGAACGTTTGCTCTGGCGTGTACGAACAGATTCCCGTCGACCTGCATGATCTCGTGCACGATGCGGTCATGGCTGGCTACGCGTATGCGCTGCGGGACTTAACAGCAGGGAAGCTAGACGATCGTGTTCGTGAGCGATCAGACTGGCTCGACTAGCGTTCGGGCGGTCCTGTGCTGTGGAAGTGGGACCAGCGGTGCCCAGTGTCACACCTTGTTCGCCACGTCCCTCTTCTACCCGTCTGCGGACGTGGCTAGGGCTTTCTGTGCTTCCTTCAGGTAGCGGTCCAGTGCCACCCTGATGTCGTGGGTGTAGTCGTTTCCGAAGCCGATCGGGCGGCCGTCGTCGTGGGTGTCTCCCCCGCTTGCATTCCAATTATAGGCATCCTGATACAGGGCGTTGAAAGCCTCTACGGTCTCGTCGGCAGTCTTGCTGACCACCTCGGGGCCTGCCAGATTAACCTCTGCGAGGACGCGTTGTAGCGCGGGCAAATGTTGCTCAAGCGCGTGCTCAATGCGTCCAGCATCAGCCTCATGAGATTCTTCTTCTTGCAGGTCAATAAGTACATGCAAGGTCTTCCGGCAGGTCTGCAGGAAGTCTCTGTAAGTTCGTTTACGGGGCTCGCGGAGCTGAAGTTGGGCCTCTGATTTCGTCTGTCGCTTGGCTTGCAGGTATGTGATCCAAGTTCCGCCCAGCGACACAGCTCCAGCTATTCCGCCCGCGAGCACAGCCGAAGTCCCAGCATCCACAATGCTCCTCCCTCAGGCCCACTCGTTACTTAGGGCATATCAGCATTCAAGACGTCTGTATCGGCGAGATGGTTGTAGCTGCTGTAGCGCGATGCAGGTCCGCAAGGTAGTGCGCGAAGGGCGCGTACGTGCTCTGCGAGCGCTCCTGCGTCCCCCTCGTGCTCCCTTCTCAGGCCCGCAGCAATAGGCGATCGTGGACGACGCGAGACGAGGCGGCTCAGGGGAGGGCTCATCGTGGCGCGTACACAGTCGAAGTGCGGAGCGTGGACGGAGAAGGGCACCCGGTGTCAAAACCTCGCGATGGTTGGCGCGTCACGCTGCTACCGCCATCGTGGCGATTGGTCGTCGTACACCATCGAGAGGCGTAAGGCGAAGGCGCGCAAGCGCCGTAAGAAGTGACGCCGGGCACCGCTGCGGCTGACATCACCAGATGACATCAACGCCCTCGAACAGCAGCGGAACGGGTCAGCCCTACGAGGACCAGTAGTCGTCGAGGGCACGAGAGCCGAGCAGGTCGTACAGTCCGGTGATCGAACTTGTAAAGCGAAGGTTGTCGGTGCGAACCCGACAGTCGCGAACGCCGAATGCCGAACGCCCGAACGATCAAGCGTCCGGGGCATTCGGCGTTCGTGGGTCGGAGTGATGGGGTGGCCGGTCTCCGGCGTGGCCGTAGGGCCGGGGCCGGCGGTCGTAGCGCTGTGCGGGGTCCGGGGGCGTCACCACGCGGGGGGTCGTACGCGGAAGTTCTCGCCGCCGTAGAGGGATTCGTACCGGATCTCGATTTCCAGCCGCCGGGTGATCAGTTCCCAGAAGTCGCCGTGCACGGTCCCGTCGAACTCCTCGTCGATGTGCAGCAGGTAGACGGACTGGCCTGCCAGGACCACGTCGCCGGGGCGGAGTGAGTACGACATGGGCCGCACCGGCAGGGGATCCTTGACGCGGTGCTGGACGGGACGGTTCCAGTGGCCGATGTCCTGCCCGTCCAGTCGTACCGTTGTGCGGGTCACGACGGCCGGTCCGAGCCCCGCGTTGGTGACCTGGAGGCCGACCTTGCGTTCCTCCCATCCCCTGACGCGCCGCATCACCAGCAAGGGCCTCACCGATTGCCGGTTGTGCAGCCGGGTGGACCTCGTCTGGGTGTAGCTGACCCACAGCGAACCGAGTGCTATGGCTGTGGCCGCGGCGGCCGTGATCGTGTCTGCGTTCACCGTCTGCCCCCGTGCGATGGCCTGATCGTGATCGGTACTTCCCCGTGGCGCGACCGTTCCAGTCCGTTCGGTCCCAGTCCGTTTGGTTTCGGTCCGGTTCGGCGTTGCCTGGTTCGGCGTTGCCCGGGTCACCCTCGCCCGGTTCGGCCCTCGCCCCGTTCGGTTCGTCCCGGGCGGCCGCGGCGTCGGGGCCCTTCCCCGTCCGGTTCGTCGGCGTCTTCGCGTTCGCCGGGTCCCGCCGCGCGGCTGTGCCTGGGGAGACCGGGCGGCCCCGAGGGCGGGCGGTCGGGCGGTCGGGCGGTTGGGCGGGGTCCGCCGCACTCGGGCTGTTCGTTGCCTTGACGTCGGGGTCAAGGAATACCGTCCCCCTCATGCGCATCGGCGAACTGGCGGAGCGGGCCGGGGTCAGCACCCGGACCCTGCGGTACTACGAGTCCCGGGGGCTGCTGCCCACCAGGCGTGCGGGGAACGGTTACCGGGTCTACGGCGACGACGATCTGCGGCTCGTGGAGCAGATCCGTACGTTGCAGGACTTCGGGTTCGGGCTGGAGGAGACCCGGCCCTTCGTGGAGTGCCTGCGGGCCGGGCATCCGGCCGGGGACTCCTGTCCCGCCTCGCTCGACGTCTACCGGCGGAAGCTCGCCGAACTCGACGTGCTCATCGGTGAGCTGCGGTCCGTACGCGAGCAGGTGGGTGCGCAGTTGGTCAGGGCGGAGGCCGAATTGCGAGGCGGGCCCGAGCCGCGGTGCGAGCTGGGAGGGTGACGATGATCAGAGCCGCGGGTGTGGACGAGGTCACGGACGCGGGCTTCGACGGCGACGTGCTGCGCGCGGAGGGGCCGGTGCTGGTTGAGTTCACCGCCGCCTGGTGCCCGCCGTGCCACCAGTTGGCGCCGGTGCTGAGCGCCGTGGCAGCGGAGGTGGGGGACCGGCTCAAGGTCGTACAGCTGGACGTGGACAGCAACCCCGTGACGACGAACGCGTACGGGGTGCTGTCGATGCCCACGATGCTCCTCTTCCGCGACGGTGAGCCGGTGAAGTCGATGGTCGGAACCCGGCCGAAGCGGCGGCTGCTCCAGGAGTTGGAGGATGTGTTGTAGTCCTTGTCGGCAGTGGGCTGGCGTCCCTTGCAGTGGGCGGGCGTCCCTAGCAGCGGTCTGGGGTCTGTGGTCTGTGGTCTGTGGTCTGTGGCCTGCGGTCTGGGGTCTGGGGTTTGCGGGCTTGGGCAGCGCTGCGGTGCGGTGCTCGCGACGGGGGCTGTGGTGCTCCCGACGGGGCCGCGGTCCTCACGAGGGGTCCGCGGTCCTCACGGCCGGTCCTGCGGGCGGGGCGCTCCGGTCGTGACGCAGCCGGCGTACGGCCAGCAGGCCGCCGATCCCCGGGACCGCCGCGCGCCACCGGGCGCCCGTTCCCCGGGTGTCCGGGATCTGCCACACGGCCACGACGGTGACCAGGTAGGCGGTGCCGTGGAGGGGGCCGACGAGCGAGGCGACCGCCTCGGTGTGTGTGGTCAGCAGGTTGAGCAGCAGGATCGTGAGGGAGACCGCTTCGGCGGCGGCCGCGAATCGCAGGGTGCGCACCGGATCACGCTCCCGTGGTCGAGCCGGGGCGGACGATCATGAGGACGACGACGACCGCCCACAGGATGTTGAACACCCCGGTGAGCATGGTCAGCCGGGCCGCCGTACGCCGCGACGTGTCGTGCCGCCCCCCGTCGTGCCGCCCCCCGTCGTGATCGGCTCCGCCTCCCGGCGCTGTGCGTCGGCCTTCCGCCGGTACGAGTGGACCTTCCGCCGGTACGAGTCGGCTTTCCGTTGATACGAGCAGGCGCTGCTGGGCCGGCAGGATGGCCAGTGCCAGGACGGCCGCGGCCACGGCGGTCAGCGCGAGCGACACCAGCAGCCAGGCGTCGGTGAGCACGCCGAGTTCGGCGCCGGTGGCGATGCCGAACACCGGTACGGCGACACCGGCCACGGCGTATCCGCGGCAGATCCGGTGCAGCAGCGCGGCGACAACGGCCGCCCGCGCCCCGGACTCGCCGCCGCCGGATCCCGCAACGCCGGACTCGCCGCCGCCGGGCCCCGCGGCACCGGACTCGCCGCCGCCGGGCCGGTCGTCGGCGCTCTTCCTGCCGCCCGGGCCGTCCCCGCCCGGTGCCGCCTGTCGTGCGTAGCGCGGAAACATCGACGCGGCCACGGTGATCGGACCGATCACCAGGATCGCCGCGAGCACGTGGATCGACAGCAGCAGCTTGGTCACTGGGTCCTCCCGGACCGATGAGGCGCATGAGCAATATATTGGCTGCCAATGCATAGCATGCCTACCGGTGATTTAGGTAGGCTGCCTACTCATGAAGGCAGACGCTGTACGAGGGCATCTGGACGGCCTGCTGCTCGCCGTGCTCGAACAGGGGCCGCTGCACGGCTACGCGATCATCGCCGCCGTCCAGCAGCGCAGCGGCGGCGCGCTCGACCTGCGAACGGGCACGATCTATCCGGCGTTGAACAGGCTGGAGCGGCTCGGCCTGCTCCGCAGCAGCTGGGAGTCCGTCGGTGAGCGGCGACGGCGCTGCTACGAACTGACCGACGCGGGCCGGGCCGGGCTGGCCGGCGAGCGGGCGGCGTGGCGCGAGTTCACCGCGGCGATCGGTTCCGTACTGGATCCCGCCCCCACGACCCGGCCGGCGACATGAAGGCCCGGGACGCGGTGTCCGCCGGCGCGAAGCTGAACGGCGCGAAGGTGCACGACGGGAAGGTGCACGACGGGAAGGTGAGCGACGGGACGGTGAGAGGCTCGGCGTCCGGCGACGCGGCGCCGGGTGGAGTGCCGGCGGGTGGAGTACCGCTGGGCGGCGGGCCGCCGGGTGGAGTGCCGGCGGGGGACGCCGCGGCTGTCGCCGGGCCGGCCGATCCCGTCGAGGAGTACACCGCCGCCCTGGCGGACGCCCTGCACGGCCCGGCCCGGGCCAAGGCCCGGATGGTCCAGGAGATCCGCGGCGGCCTGGAGGACACCGTGGCGGCGTACGTCCACGCGGGCGTGCCCGGTCCGCGGGCCGCCCGGGAGGCCGTACGGGAGTTCGGCAGCCCCGACGAGCTGGTGCCGAGCTGTCAGCGGGAGTTGACCATCGCCCAGGCCCGGCACACCGCACGGGTCGTCGTCCTCGCCGTCCCGTTGCTGATCGCCTGCTGGTGGATGGCCGGCCGGGCCGGCTCCGGCCAGGACTGGCTGGTGCCGCGAGCGGCGCACGGGCTGGCCGTGCAGCTCGCCGCGGTCGCCGGTGCCGCCGCGCTGGTGGCCGCGACCACGCCCGCGGTCACGGGTGTCCTCGCCCGACGGCTGCCCGTGCCGCAGCGGTTGCCCCTCGCGGTCGCCTGGGCGGGCACGACCGTCAGCGTGGCCATGGCCGTCACCACGCTCGCCCTGGCCGTCGCCTCGATGCTCGCCGCCAACTGGCCCCTCACTCTGCTCGCCGGTTCGCTCGCCGCCGTCTCGCACGCCGTCGTGGCGAGTTCGGCCCGCGCCTGCCGCCGGTGTGCCCGGCTCACGGTTACGGGCGCGGCTCTTCCGGCGGTGAACGGCTGAGACGCGGGCGCGTGCGGCAGGGTTCGGCCGTGCCTGGCGTGGCTGTCCGGTTCCCGGTTGCGGGGTGGGCTCTTCCGGCGGGGTGCGGCTGATGTGGGGTCGGGCCGGACGGCGACGTTCGGTTCGGCTCGACCCTGCCGTGGCTGTCCGGTTCGCGGTTGCGGGGGCTTTTCGGCGGGGTGCGGCTGACGTGAGAGGTGGGCCGGACGGCGCTGCGGCGCCGGGCGACGCTGCCGCGCCGCACCGGACATATCCCGGCGTCGGCGGGCGAACCGGCGCGTTCCGAGGGCGTGTTGGCCTCCGCGTTTACACGATTCACGGGAATCCGTTCTAGGTTCATGCCCATGACACCCATCTCCTCGCAGGGGCCGCGCTCCCACGGCCCGAAGCACAAGGCCCCGAGCCCCGTCAGCCGCCGTCGCGTCCTCCTCGGCGGAGCCGCCGTCGCCGCCGCGGGCGGACTCGGTGTGGCGGGGATGGCCTCCGCCGGGGGTGCCGGTTCCGCGACGGGGACGGCCACCGCCGGTACCGGTGGTGCGCGGGCGGTGTGTTCCCTGCTCGCCCAGGCCACCGAGGGCCCGTACGCCCTGCCCGGCGCGCTCGTCCGCTCCGACATCGCCGAGGACAAGCCGGGCTTCCCGCTCCGCTTCCTCCTCACCGTCGTCGACCAGAACGCCGGCTGCGCGCCGCTCGCGGACGCCCTCGTCGAGCTGTGGCACTGCGACCACCTCGGCGAGTACTCCGGTTTCGTCGGCGGCAACGGCCACGAGGAGGCGGACAACGGCACGTTCTGCCGCGGCGCGGGGATGACGGACGAGAACGGCCAGGTCGAGCTGACGACCATCTGGCCCGGGCACTACCGGGGGCGCGCCGTCCACGTCCATCTGCGGGTGCACACGGACGTCACGCTCACCGAGGACTCGTACACCGGCGGCGAACTCGTCCACACCGGGCAGCTGTTCTTCGACCCGCAGATCAACGCGCAGGTCCAGGCGGCCGCTCCGTACACGGAGAACACCACGCCCGAGACGGACCTCGACGAGGACAGCGTGTACGACGGCGGAGGCGCGGCCTCCGGTCTCGTCACGCTGTTCGCGCTGGGGGAATCCGTGACGGACGGATACGCGGCGACGCTGACGCTGGGCGTGGACGCCTGAGGACCCGGCCGCCCGAGGGGGGACGCCTGAGGCCCGGACGCCTGAGGGGGGGGCGATGCCTGAGGGCGTGGATACCTGAGGGCGTGGACGCCTGAGGAGGGGGACGCCTGAGGAGGGGGACGCCCGAGGAGGGGGACGCCCGAGGAGGTGGCGCCCGAGAGCCTGGAGGCCCGAAAGCGTGGTTGTCCGAGCGGCACGAGGCGCCGGTGGGTCTCGTGCGTGCCGGCCCTCTCGTGCCGCTTTCCTCAGCCCGGCCGCCCCGCCGCCCCGCCGCCCCACCGCCCGGCCGCCCGGCCGCCCCGCCGCCCGGCCAACTCGGTACGGGTCTTCTCGGTGCGGTCTTCTCGGCGCGGGGGTCACCGGGGCCCGTCCGAACCGGGCCTGTCGGAACCGGGCCTGGGCCTGTCCGAACCGGGCCCGTCCGAACCGGGCGTCTCGGGGGCCGGGCTCCTCGCGACCGGACTCCCTACGACCGGACTCCTCGGCGCCGGGCCCCACCGGGCCCGTCGAGGCCGTCCGAGCGAGGGAGCGCCCCCCGGCGCCGGTTGGGGGCGTTCGGCGCGCTCCTGCGGGGCCGCCGTCCGCGATGTGACCGGGCGGGCGGCGGCCGCGCGCCCGGTCGTAATCTGGCGGCATGATCCGTACCGCCACGGCCGACGACGTCCCGGCCATCGCCGCCATGATCCGCGAACTCGCCGAGTACGAGAAGGCCGGCCACGAGGTCGAGGCCACCGAGGAACATCTGCACCGGGCGCTGTTCGGCGACAACCCGGCCGTCTTCGCGCACATGGCCGAGACGGACGGTGTGGTCGAGGGCTTCGCGCTGTGGTTCCTCAACTTCTCCACCTGGCAGGGCGTGCACGGGATCTACCTGGAGGACCTGTACGTACGGCCGGGGGCGCGCGGCCGGGGACACGGCAGGGCGCTGCTCGCCGAACTCGCCCGGATCTGCGACGAGCGCGGCTACGGGCGGCTGGACTGGTCGGTGCTCGACTGGAACGCCCCGTCCATCGCCTTCTACCGCGCGCTCGGCGCCGCGCCCATGGACGAGTGGACGGGCTTCCGGCTGACCGGCGAGCCGCTGCGGCAACTGGGCGGAAGCGCCACCGGAACGGCCGGTTCGGCCGCCGGGGACCTTGCCTACGGCCGACGTGCGTGACGATCGACATGCGTGACGATCGTCGTGTGTGACGGCTGATCGGAGTCCGGCTGACGGGAGTCCGGCTGACGGGGCCAGGCTTACGGTGCGCTGACCGAGGCCCAGCTGACCGAGGCCCGGCCGACCGGGATGCTGCCGACCCCGGCCCGGCCCGACACGGGCGCTGCCGACCCCGGGTCCTGCCCGACCCCGCCCCGCGCGACCCGCGCCCAGCCCCCGGCACCCCCGCCCCGGCACCCCCGCCCCGGCACCCCGCCCCAACCCCGGCACCCGCCCGTCCCGCCCCCTGCCCACTACGGCACCAGTACGACCTTGCCCCGGGTCACCCGGCCCTCCAGGGCCCGGTGTGCCGCCGCGGCCTCCGTCAGCGGGAACGCCTGCACGGCCGGGACGAGCCGGCCGGTGGCCGCCGCCTCCAGGGCCGCGGTCTCCAGCGGACGCAGGCCGCCGGGCCGGTTCAGCAGCCGGGGGCCGATGGCGGGCAGGGACGTCACACCGCGTTCGGCCAGTTCCTCGTCCGTGGGGTACAGCGGGCTGTCGGGCTGCCATCCGTAGACGATCTGGCGTCCGCCCGGCGCGAGCAACTCGAAGGCGCCCCGGCCCGGTTCGCCGCCGACCCCGGCGAGTACGAGGGTGACGGCCCGGCCGCCGAGGGCCTCGCGGACCCGTTCCCGCCAGCCGCCGACGGTGTAGTCGACGGCGATGTGGGCGCCGTTGGTGAGCACGGCGTCCGTCTTGGCCGGGCCGCCCGCGAGACCGATCACGGTCGCGCCGAGCCGCCGTGCCTCCTGGACGAGGAGGGTGCCGAGTCCGCCCGCCGCACCGGTGATCGCGACCACGTCGTCGGGGGTGATCGCGGCGGTCTCCAGGATGCCCATGGCGGTACGGCCGGTGCCGATCATCGCGACGGCCTGTTCCGGGGTCAGGCCGTCCGGCAGCGGGTGCAGGGACTCGGCGCTCGCCAGTGCCTTTTCGGCGTAGCCGCCGGACGCCGGGCCGAGATGGACGACGACGCGGCGGCCGGCCCAGGACGCGTCGGCCTCCGTACCGACGGCCTCCACGGTGCCGGCGACCTCGCGGCCGGGCGTCATCGGCAGCTCGGGCAGCGGGAACGGGCCGCCGTGGGCGCCGGCGCGGATGGCGGTGTCGAGGAGGTGAACCCCGGCCGCCGCGACGGCGACACGCACCTGACCCGGGCCGGGCTCGGGGTCGGGGACCTTCTCCGGGATCAGGTTCTCGGCCGGGCCGAAGGCGTACTGGCGGATCGCGAGCATGGTGGTTCCCCCTGGTTCGGTGGCGGGTGGGCGGATGCCGTGCCCCCGACTCTCCAACGTCAAGTGCGCTTGAGGTCAACTGCTCGTGGGGCCGCGCACCGCACGGCCCCCGCCACCCCCACCACCCCCGTCACCCCCGCCACCCCTCACAAGCCCGTCGCGCGCACCGCCAGCGTCGCCGCCTTCAGCGCGCTCGTGAACGCGACCTCGCTCAGCACCCCCGGTGCCGCCACCTGGTCGCCCGCCAGATACACCCCGTCGCCCCGGTCCACCGCGGGCCGGTCGCGCCATGTGGTGCCCGGCGGATCGACGGCCCCGGTGCGTCCCGCCGCCAGCGCGTCCCGCCGCCACACGGTCCGCTCCCGCCAGCCCGGGAAGCCGAGGTCCAGCAGGTGTTCGCCACGGGCGACACCCTCCGCGCGCCCGGCGTCCGGGGTCACCGGCAGCTGCCCCTGGACCAGTTCCACACCGGCCGGGGCCAGCGCCGGGTCCTGGGCCGTGAAGCGTTCGAGCCAGCCCGGGGCGTCCAGGTCGGACACGATGAACGCGTCACCGCGCCGCCGCCGCACCGCCAGGTCGATCAGTGCCGTACGCCCGGACTCCCAGCGCAGCGCCGGATCGTCGCCCAGCAGCCGGCGGGCGGCGTCGAGCGACGTGGCGACGATCACCGGCCCGTCGTCGACGGGCAGCGCGCCGACGCGCGCCCCGGTCTCCACGCGTACGCCCAACTCGCGTGCGAAGGCTGCCATCCGCCCGATCATCCGGCCCCAGCCGCCCGCCGGGTAGTGCGCCTCCGGCGGCATCCGGGTGGCGCGGCGCAGCCGTTCCTGCACGAAAGCGGCGGACAGGGCCCCGGGATCGTGATGGAAGATCGCGACCGCGGCGTAGTGCGCGGCGGCGCGGGCGGTGTCCGGACCGGCCAGGGACGTCGCCCAGTCGTGGAACGTGCGGTCCGCGGGCGCGTCCGTGCGGCCCCGCAGCCGCAGCAGCCCGGCCGGCGGGACCCGGCGCAGCCGGCCGCCGCGGTGGAAACGGAAACCGGCGAGCGCCCCGAGGGGGATGCGGGCGAGCGGGCCGATGAGGTCGCGGCGGGCGAGCCAGGGCCAGTGCGGACCTCCGTTGTAGAGGGCGTGCGGGCCCTCGTTGGTGCGGTACGGGCCGTCGGCGGTGCGCGCCCGGCCGCCCAGCTCGCGGTGCGCCTCGTACAGGCTGACGGCGGCGCCGGACTCGGCGCAGGTGATGGCCGCGGTCAGCCCGGCGAAGCCGCCGCCGATGACGGTGATGTGGTGCCGGTCGGGCATGGTGGACGTCCCCTCGTACGGTGCCGGAACTCGTCGGAGCTGCTCTCACCCGTACCGACGGCCGGGCGTACGGAGAATGTGACACGCGGGGCGTGGGTGCTGTCGGCCCGGTTCGGACGCGGCCGCCGGTTCACCGGGCGGTGCCGGACGCGGCCACGGTGCCGGTCGCGGGCCCGTTGAGCCGGAGCACCCGCGGCCTGCCCCCGGGCACAACCGTGCCGCTCTCCGTGGCCACCGGCGTGAGGCGGACGGGTCCGGAGGGAGGAGGGGCCCCGTACGTCTACGTGCATGTGCGAGCCGCCGGGCTCGTCAGTCCGCGGTGCGGGCCCCCACGGGCCCCACGGGCCCCCACGCGCGGGTCCGGCCGCCACCCCCCCCCGATCATGGCGGGCCGGCAAGCACGTCCGGGCACAGACCGGCCGCCGAGCCCCGGCCGGACGGATCAGACGCGCGGGTAGCGGGCCTGGAGGTCCCAGACGACCGGGTTGTCGGCGAGGCCGTCGTGCATGTCGGTGAGGTCGGCGATCAGGTCGTGCAGGAAGTCGCGGGTCTCGCGGCGCAGAGCGGCGTGGTTGAAGCTGAGCGGGGGCTCGTCGGCGGGCTGCCAGTCGGCGGAGACGTCGACCCAGCCGAAGCGGCGTTCGAAGAACAGCCGGTCCGAGGATTCGGTGAAGTCGAAATCCGCGTGCTGCGGGCGATGTGAACGGTTGCCGCGCGGGTCCTGGTCGAGCCGCTCGACGATGTCGCACAGCCCCCAGGCGAAATCGAGCACGGGCACCCATCCCCAGGCTGTGGACAGTTCCCGGTCGGCCTTGGTGTCGGCGAGGTAGACGTCACCGCAGAACAGGTCGTGCCGCAGGGCCCGGACGTCGGCGGTGCGGTAGTCCGTCTGCGGTGGGTCCGGGAAGCGCCGGGAGAGCGAATAGCCGAGGTCGATCACGGCTCGATGGTCCCACGGGCCGGCCCCCGGCCCGGGCCCGGTCTCTCCCCGGGCCTCCGGGCTCGGCTCCGGCGGTCGAGGGCTCGGCACGGGTCTCCGGGCTCGGCTCCGGCGGTCCGGGGCTCGCCCCGGGCGGACGACTGCGGCGGCGCGCCGTCCGGGAGGGACACTCCCGGACGGAGGCCGGCACCCGGACCGCGGAGGAGCCGGCGTCACGCCGCCGTACGCACGGGGCCGCCCCGCCCGGGACCGGGCGGCTCCACCCCGGAACGCTCCGGACCGGGACAGCCCCGGATCGGGCCCCGGCACGGGACCGCACCGGACGGC